>JANMBJ010000167.1:0-23411 GCA_031360335.1 Candidatus Nanopelagicales bacterium | reverse complement strand
CGCCCCGCCCACATCTCGAATCTGTGGACGACAGGCCGACGACCCTCGCTGTGGACAACCCGCGATCAGCGTCCGAGCAGGTCGCCGAGCTGGCCGAGGAGCTCATCAGCGGCGCCCGCGTCGGGCACCTGGCCGTCCGGTGTCGCCTGGTTGATGAGGCCGGGCAGCAGTGCTGCCAGGCCTTGCTGCGCCTGGTCGACAGAGACACCCGCATGGTCGGCGAGCGCCTGGACCTGCTCGGGACCGACCGCCCGTGCGAGCTCCGCCGGATCCACCGCCTGGTTGCTGCCGGTGCCGACCCAGGACTGCGCCGCGTCGCCGAGATTCCCGGCATGCAGCTGGCCGAGGATGTTCTGCAGCCCGCCGCCCTTGAGCGCACCCAGGATCGGTCCGGCCATCGCCGCGAGCTGCGCGATGTCGAGTCCACCCGCGCCCCCTGACTGGCTGGCCCCACCTGTGAGCTGGCCGAGCAGTCCACCGAGGTCGGGCGTACCACCCTGGCCGCCCATCACGCTGCCGAGAAGATCCTCGAGACCCGCCATGTCCACTCCTTCGTCCGTGATCGTTCGATCCGCGCCCGTCACCGCAGGCTAGAGCGCCCGCAGGAGAGCGGGATGCGAACGGCGAGAACCTGTCCGACGTCAGACCCGTCGGCCGATGACGACGCTGGCGTCGAGGTCCGGGGACGTCACGAGCGCGGCGTCGAGCCCGGCGTCGACCATGGCCGAAACGCTGCCGACCGCCTGCGCGGTGCTCGTCTCGACCAGGACGTGGCCACCAGGTGCCAACCACTCAGCTGCTCCGAGCGCGACCTGCCGCTGCACGTCGAGCCCGTCGGCGCCGCCATCGAGCGATGCTGTCGGTTCGTGATCACGTACGTCGCGGGGCAGCAGCCTCAGGTCCCGCGTCGGCACGTAGGGAGCGTTCGCCACGACGACGTGCACCGAACCGCGCAGCCGTGCGGGCAGCGGCTCGAACAGGTCACCGAGATGTACGTCGCAGCCGACGAGGTTGCGTCGCGCGCAGGCGACAGCCGCTGCATCGATGTCGACGGAGTGCAGCTCAACCTGCGGCTGTGCCGCAACGATCACAGCTCCGACCGCGCCAGACCCACAGCACAGATCGACGATCACTGGCCTCCTATCACCATGCAGCACGATGGACAGCGCTTGACGTGCCAAGAGCGAAGTACGCCGACGCGGGACGAAGACGCCGCGATCGATCGTGACGCGGACACCACACAGCTCCGCCCATCCGACGACGTGCTCGAGGGGGACTCCGGTCGCGCGGTGGGTCAGCATCGCGCGGAGCTCGGTGGGTGAGCCCGCCGAGGCGAGGAGGATGTCGGCCTCGTCCTCGGCGTAGACGCACCCGGCGGCGCGCAGGATCGCCACAATGGTCGGGTGTGGGAGTTCGGCAGTCGACATGGTGGCCTCCGGTTATCCGAGGGCGCTCATGAGTCGCTACTGCGGACGGACCGTGGCCTGACGGGGTGTGAGCACCGGTGACGACGTAGCGGTCATCGATGTCCCCTCCGGTCGGTCCTCGGATACATCCACCATCACGCTAGCGCCCCGTGTGCTCCGAGCCCAGTGGTTTGTCACGGTGGGACAGGCGACCTTGACCGCGTCATGAGTGGTTCAACTTGCGGGATGGTCAATGCGGGTCAACCCTTGTGCTGCACCGGTGCGAGCCGGGGCCCGCCGTTCCGAAAAACGACGGCACATTCATCGACCATGCCTCAAAGGGGCGGCCATGTCTTCCACTGTCACGATGCTGTCGAACACGCAGTTCCAGACCGTTTATAACGTCTTCTCGTTCGCACTCGCATCCATGCTCTTCACCTCGCTGTTCCTCCTGGTCTCCCAGGGTCGGGTGCTGCCGAGGTATCGCCAGGCCATCGTCGTCTCCGCCACCGTGTGCGGGATCGCGGCCTACCACTACATCCGGATCATCAACTCGTTCAACGAGGCGTTCGTGCCGGCTGCCGCAGGGGGCGACTACTCGCTCACGCCGTTCGGCTTCAACGAGGCCTACCGCTACGTCGACTGGCTGCTCACCGTGCCGCTGCTGCTGCTCGAGACAGTCGCCGTGCTCGCACTGCCCAAGGCGACCCGCAGCGCTCTGCTGACCAAGCTCATCCCCGCCTCGGCACTCATGATCATCCTCGGCTACCCCGGCGAGCTCGCTGCTGACACAGCCCCGAAGATGATCTGGGGGGCACTCTCGACCATCCCCTTCCTGTTCATCCTCTACGTGCTGTTCGTCGAGCTCACCAAGTCGCTCGATCGCCAGCCAGCCGACGTGTCTGCCTCTGTCGGGCGCCTTCGCCTGCTGCTCATCGCGACCTGGGGTGTCTACCCGATCTCCTTCCTCTTCCCGGTCTTCGGCCTCGATGGTGCCAGCGCCTTCGTCGCCCGCCAGGTCGGATACTCGGTCGCGGACGTCCTGGCGAAGTGCCTGTACGGCCTGGTGATCTACAAGATCGCGCGGATGAAGAGCGCTGCAGACGACCCGGAGTTCGCCGCTGCGGAGTTCGAGGAAGCACCCTCGTCGTCGTCGGCAAAGCTCGCGGCTGCCTGAGCTCTGCGCCCGCTCAGCGACGACGGGTCGCCCCGTCGTCGCTGATACCGGCTTCGCCCGCGCTCGTCCCGGAGGGTGAGGCGGCAGGCACCAGGCCCTGGGATTCCCGAGATCCCAGGGCCTGGTGATCACATCGGGCTAGAACCGCAGCAGGACCTTCCTCTTCCGTCACGCACCTCGCCCTCAGGGAAGTGCTGTCCGTGCTCTCGCTCTCTCGCCGCGCCAGCCCCACCGCCGTCCCCAGCTTCGCCATCTCCAGCCCACTCCAGACCTACGCGGTCGTCCACGGGCTCGACGGCACCGGCCCGGCGCTGACCGCAGAGCCGCACTACGGCGCGCCCCAGCGCAGACACCTGGACACCGTGCTGAACGTCGGTCCTGTCGCCGTCGTCGCGGCGGTAGGTCTCAGCATCGGCACGGGCGCCGTCGCGTGGTCGACGACCGTCCCGTCGTGGTCGTCTCCCGTGGCGATCCTTGCTCTTGTGCTCGGCATCCCGCACGGAGCGGTCGACCACCTCATGCACGCACCCAGCGGTCGGCGATCGCAGGCGTTGTGGGCGTTCGGCTATCTGGCGGTGGCCGTTGCGGCCATCGGCGTCATCCTTGCGTGGCCCGCGGTGTCGTTCGTCGCAGTCGTCGCGATGTCGTTGTGGCACTTCGGATCTGGAGATGTCGAAGCCCGCGCGGATCTCACCGCCGGTCCGACGCCACGGCCTCACGGTCGCGTGCTTCACGCCGGGGCGTCGGGAGCAGCACCTCTCGCGCTCCCTCTCACCTCGACGGCCGCCGTCGCCGCCCTCTCTCTCGTCAATCCCGAGCTGTCGGTTCTGCTCTCACCCGGCGTGACGTTCTGGATACGCGCCCTGGTGCTCGCGGTCGTCGCGGCCTCGATCATTGTCGCCCTCAGCCATCGAGACGGTCGAGGAGCGCTCGAGCTGGCTCTGCTGACGGCACTGGGTCTGGTTGCCACACCTCTCGTCGCCTTCGGCACCTACTTCGCCTGCTGGCATGCACTCCGGCACACCGCTCGGCTCGCCCAGACCAGGTCCGGGTCCGACATCACCGGCCGTGAGTTCCTCGCCGTGGTGCGGGCCGGGCTCCCTGCTCTCGGCGTCACGATCGGCGCGATCACCGTAGGCGTCACTGTCCTGCCCGGACGGTCGACGCTGCTCGGCTTCGGTCTCGCCGTCGTCTGGGGCCTCACGGTCCCGCACATGGTGGCCGTCGGGCGCTTCGATCGGCAGCGCCGGATCGCCCGCCACGAGTCCACGGCCGGCTGAGACCTCACGGCGGAGGGTCCGCTGCTCAGTGCGCAGGGCGCACGCGATAGGACTGTGCCGTGACTTCTACTGTCGGAGACGCACTACTCGATCAGCTTGCCGACCACGGGGTCCGGGTCTGCTTCGGAGTTCCCGGCGTGCACAACCTCCCGCTATGGGTCGGTGCCGGGGTCGGCCGACGGCCACGGATCGTCGGCGTGCGACACGAGCAGACAGCCGGATACGCCGCCGACGCGGCTGCTCGAGCCACAGGCGGTCTCGGGGTCGCGCTGACCACCACAGGACCGGGTTTCGCCAACGCGCTCGCGGCTTTCGGCGAGGCGTGGGCGTCGTTCTCCCCGCTGCTCCTCATCTCGAGCGAGGCCCCGCTCGGACCTCGGCGCACGACCGGAGCAGATGACGGACTGCTGCACGGCATGCGCAGCCAGGTCGAGGTCATCACTGCCGGCTTCGGGGCACGCGCGGTGTCGGCGCGTCACGGTGCCGAGGCGGTCGAGGCACTTCCCGAGCTCGCGGCCCATGCGCTCGCGACGGGTCGACCGGTCTACCTCGGGGTTCCCGCCGACGTCCTCGCCTCTCCCTGGACGCAGTCCAACCCGCCACCGTTGACACCTCCCCTCGCCATCCCGGCACCCGACGACGTGGCTGCCGCAGCTGCTGCCCTACGCGGACGCCGCGTGGCAATATGGCTCGGCGCCCGTGCGTTGCCCGCCGAGCTCGACGTTCTCCGTCTCGCGGAGCGCCTCGGCGCACTCGTCGTGCCGACCTACCAGGCGCGCGGGATGCTCGCAGGGTTCGACGGCACGGTCACCGTGCCGCCTCACGAACCCGTTGTGGCACACGCGATCGCGGATGCGGATGTGTTGCTCGTCATCGGCGACGACCTGCACGGGATGACGACTCGCAACTGGACGATGCCCGTCCCACGATCCATCGTCGCGCTCACCGACGTGGTCGATGCGAGTCTGGGTGACTATCCGTTGGACGCACGCGTCGTCGCAGACATCGGTCTCGGCGTGCGTGCCCTGCTCGAACATCTCGACGACGCCCCTGCGCTGCCGTACTCCGGCGCCGGAGCGATGTCGGCAGCGGTTCGCGCCGACATCGCGTCGGACGCGCGCACAACGGCGGCCGCGGAGTTCGTCGCGACCATCGACGCGGGGTGGCCAGACGCCGGCGCTCTCGTCGTCGACATGTGCATCTCCGGCTACTGGCTCGGCGGCTATTCGATGCAGTCGCGACCGCGACGCCTGCTCTACCCCGTCGGGTGGGGCACGCTCGGCTTCGGGCTGCCCGCGGCCATCGGTCCCGCGTCGCTCGGCATCCCCACCCTGGCCGTGGTCGGCGACGGTGGCGCGGCGATGGGACTCGGCGAGCTTGCGACGTACACGCAGGAACGGCTGCCGCTCGCGCTCCTCGTGGTCAGCGACGGCGGCTACGGCATGCTCCGTTATGACCAGACCGTCGCCGGAGACCCGCACCGCGGCGTCGACCTCGTGGAGCCCCGGTGGGAGGACCTGGCGGCCGCGTACGGGCTCAGGGTCGTCCGCACCCACGACCCCGGCGCTGGCCTGGCCCGGGCTCTGACGCAGGCGCGCGACGGGCTGTCGTGCGGTGAGCGCTGGATGGTGGTGCTCGAGCAGGCGTTCCACCCGCCACGGACCACATCACCTCGCTGGCGCGAGCCTTGACATTCAGTCAGTCACTGAGTCATGCACGAGACACGCGCTGCCGGACCATTCGGCGGATGCGCCGAACGGGCGACACGACGTATAACGGTCCGGCAGGGGTCACCGACGAGAGCGAGTCCGGCATGCGTACGCGGGTGCTGTCGGTCGTCGCCGCGTGCGCGGTGCTTGCTGTCACCTGCGCGCCGGTGGCCGCAGGTGCCACCACCGGGCCGGTGCCGTCGCCCGGCAGCCCCGGGGCGCCGCAGCAGCACCCCACCCCGAAGCCTCCGATCCCCAGGCCGCCGACGCCACCCGGGCACGTGCCCCGCACCTGGCCGGTGGTCTCGGGTGATCGGGGACCGCTCGTCGACACCGTCCAGCAGCGCCTGATCTGGCTGGGCTACCCCGTCCGACCCACCCACGTGATGGACCGGCCGACCCTGGCAGCCGTCGTGACGTTCCGCGCCAAGTGGGGGCTCGGGTCCGTCGCTGTCGTGACGGCCTCCGCCTGGACGAAGCTCGCATCGGTCACGCGCTCGAAGGGGGTGCTCCCGGCTGCCTGCACCCGGTCGTCGCTGGTGCTCTGCGTCGACAAGACGGCGCGCGTGCTGCGGGCGGTGCGCAAGGGCACGGTCGTGCTCACGGTCGACGCCCGCTTCGGCGGCCCCGGCTTCGAGACGCGCAACGGTACCTTCCGGGTCTATCGCAAGTCGCGCGACCACGTGTCGACGGAATATCACACGCCCATGCCGTTCGCGATGTTCTTCTCCGGCGGTCAGGCTGTGCACTACTCCCCGTTCTTCCACCGTGACGGCTACCACGGGCACTCCCACGGCTGCGTCAACCTTCGCGACAGGACGATCGCCGCGCAGCTCTTCGGTTCGGTGCCCGTCGGCACGCGCGTCGTCGTCTACCCATAGCCAGCGCGACGCCTCCTGCGCTACAACCGCACGCATGACGTCGTACAGCCATCTCTTCGTGCATGTGAGCGACCTCGGGCGCACCCGGGAGTTCTACGTCGACCGGCTTGGCCTCGAGGTGCTGATGGAGCACCCCGGCTATCTGCGCGTCGGTGGGGGGGACGGGTTCCACATCGGGTTCGAGGAACGCGAGCCGGCACTGGTGGGCGCAGCGGGCATCGAGATCGTCGTGCAGGTGGCCGACGTCGACGTCGCGTGGTCGACGTTGCGCGCCGCGGGGATCGTGTTCGACAGCGAGCCGCACGACATGGAGTGGGGCCTTCGGCATGCCTGGTTGCGCGACCCCGATGGCTATCGGCTCTCGCTCTCTGGGCCGCCCCGCGGGTGACGGACGGCAGGTGACCTGCGTCTCGACAGGGGTTCGGGATTCGTCGGTCTGGGCATGTCTCCCCTACTCTGGACGCAGATCCAGACCCGCGTCACCTTTGGTAGCTCTCATTGACGCGTCTTTTGTTCGCGCCAATAGATGAGGCTTGCTCGTGACTGCCCTGATTTCTGACCCTACGTTTGACGTGCCCGCTGACGGCACCGACGCCCCCGTCGTGACCTTCGCCGACCTGGGGCTCCCCGCACCGCTGGTCGCCGCGCTCGTGCGTAGTGGCATCAGCACCCCGTTCCCCATCCAGGTCGAGACCATCCCCGACGCGCTCGCCGGGCACGACCTCCTCGGTCGCGGCAGCACGGGCTCCGGCAAGACCCTCGCCTTCGGCCTCCCGATGCTCGCGCGCATCGCGCACTTCCCGGCGCAGCCCAAGCACCCGCGCGGCCTGATCCTCGTCCCGACCCGCGAGCTGGCGATGCAGGTCAACGACGCGATCGAACCGCTCGGCCGCTCGCTCGGTCTGCACTTCAAGACCGTCGTCGGCGGTACGTCGATGGACAAGCAGAAGTACGCGCTGCAGCGTGGTGTCGACGTCCTCGTCGCCACCCCTGGCCGCCTCGCGGACCTCATCCGTCAGGGCGTCTGCTTCCTCGACGACGTCGAGGTCGTGGTGCTCGACGAGGCCGACCAGATGTGCGACATGGGCTTCCTGCCCGAGGTCACCGCGCTGCTCGAGCTCGTCTCCCCCGCGGCACAGACGCTGCTCTTCTCCGCGACGCTCGACGGTGACGTCGACAAGATCGTGCGCGAGCACATGCACCAGCCGATCCGCCACGAGCTTGACGCCGAGACATCGCCGGTCGACACGATGGAGCACCACGTGCTCGTCGTGAACCGCGAGGACAAGGCAGTCGTCGCGACCGAGATCGCCCGTCGCCAGGGCCGTACGATCATGTTCGTCCGCTCCCAGCTCGGAGCTGAACGCGTCGCTGGCAACATCGCCGACCGCGGGGTCAACTGCAAGGCGCTGCACGGCGGCATGTCGCAGTTCGCGCGCACCAAGACGATGGCGGAGTTCAAGGTAGGGCGCATCGACGTTCTCGTCGCCACCGACGTCGCGGCCCGCGGCATCCACGTCGACGACATCTCGCTCGTCGTGCACGTCGACCCGCCGGAAGACCCCAAGGCCTACCTGCACCGCGCCGGCCGCACGGCCCGCGCCGGTGCCACCGGCCGCGTCGTGACGATCGTCCTGCGCAACCAGCGCAAGAGCCTCCAGCGCCTGCACGAGAAGGCCGGCGTCACCGCGACCGAGCACACGGTCGAGCCCGGATCCGACGTCCTCGCCGACATCACCGGCTCCAAGACCGCCCGCGAGGCCCGCGACAACGCCTGACCCGAAACCCCGTCGCACGAGCGACCAGCGCGACCGACGCCCGCCTCCCCACCAGGGAAGGCGGGCGTCCTCCGTTGTCCACAGCCACCCTCCCTTTCGGATGAATGTGCCCTGACGTGCCATCGGCGCACGGAGTCTTCCCCACTGAATCCACAGGCTCGACGCGTCCGATAGATGGAGGGCGGCTGACGTGCGCCTATGGCACGTAGGGGCACATTCATCCGGAAAGACTTGCCTCGGGGCTGGGCGGGCTCGGAGGGGGTCAGGTGGTGATCGGGGTGCCGGGGAGGGAGTCGGGGGCGCCGTGGGGGGCTACTCGGAACCAGGTGGCGAGGAGGGGCACGACGAGGAGCACCGGGATCAGGGCGGCGAAGGCCCAGCGCAGCGAGGCGCCCTCGGCGATGCCGCCGATGAGCGGGGCGCCGATCACGAAGCCGGCGTAGTTGAACACGTTGACCCGGGCCACAGCGACACCGCTCGAGGTCTTGTCGTGCGACGCCGCGGCCGTGAACGCCAGCGGGATGGCCGGGCAGATCGCCAGCCCGAGCAGTGCGAACGCCGCGATCGCGAGAGCCGGGCTCGGTGCCACGGCCACCGCTGCAGCGGCCGCAACGGCGGTGAACCCACCGATGCGGACCAGCTGCACGGCGCCGATGCGCTCGACCGTCAGGTCGACGATGACGCGGCCCGCGACAGTCATGAGCGAGTACGCCGCGTAGGCGAGTGCAGCGACCGACTCGGTGCTGCCGAGTCCCTTGTGCAGGTAGTCGGCGCCGAAGGTCGACGCACCGGAGTCGGCGATGTAGACGCACATGAGGGCGATCCCGACCAGCATCACGGGACGCCAGTGGATACGCGGTGCGCTGCCTTCGGCGTCGGCCGCCTGCACGGCGGTCGGCACCGGGTGGCCAGGGAGCAGGAACTGGCCGGCGTAGACCTGGATCGGGATGATCACGACGGCGATGAGAGCGAAGAACAATCCGAGGGACAGCGTCGAGCCCGCTGCGGCGCTCGCGAGCAGCGCACCGACGAATCCCGCGAGGCTGAAGGCGGCATAGAAGGAGGCGACCACCGGCTTGCCGAGGTCGTCCTGCACCCGCACGCCCTGGATGTTCATCGTGGCGTCGACGGAGCCGAGCCCGAATCCGAGCACGAGCAGTGCCACGAGCAGCAGCCCGACGCTCGGCGCGAAGCCGGCCGCAACGAGGGCGAGCGGCACGATCGGGCCCAGAGCGCGCAGAACCGGACGGCTGCCGTGGCGGGTGGCCAGCGACCCAGCCACGACACTGCCCACGCCGGCGACGATCGGCACGAGCCCGACGAGAAGGCCCAGCGCTCCGTCGGAGAGCTCGAACTTGTTCTGCAGCGCAGGAACTCGCGACACGAGGGCTGCGAAACACAGTCCCTGACCGACGTACGCGACAGTGACGGCTAGGCGGGCTCGACGCAGATCCACGCGGGCACGCTCTCACACCGCGATGCCGGGATGTCGCGCGTAGGCCGCGCCGACACGACCATCCTGAGCTCGGACTGCCCGCGGACTCAGGACGCGGTCCGCGCCTGCGCTGCGTAGTAGTCGGCGTGCGCCTGCAGGACGAGGTCGGCAGCGGTTGGACGCAGTCCGAGCTCCCGCTGCGCCGCCGTCGAGTCGAGCACGAACGTCTCCTCGACCTGATACGCCACCTCGGGCAGCTCGCGCATGATCGGGACGACCAGTCCGAGCGCCCGGATCATCAACGGCGACACGGTGCCGACACGGACAGCCGGTGCGCCCGCGAGCTCGGCGACGCGCGTCAGCCCTTCGCGCTGGGTGCACGTGAGCGCGCTCGGCACGTGCCAGGCACGGCCCCAGGCACGCTCGTCGGAGCCGATCGCGATGAGGGTCGCGGCCATGTCCTCGGTGTAGGTCCAGGTGTGCTGCTTGTCGGGGCTGCCGAGGACCGAGACCTTCTTGCCCGCGATGACCTTGGGCATGATGCGCGGACCGAGGTGCGACTCGGCCTCCGGCCCGATGTAGTCGGAGCCGCGCGCCTCGGTGACGCGGGCGCGGCCGGCGACGTGCGCGGCCAGTGCATCGAGCCACATCCGCGCACGTACCTTGCCCTTGGTGCCGGTGGCCGCGAGCGGAAGGTCTTCGGTCATCGGCCGTGAGACCGGGCCGTAGGCATAGAGGTTGGAGCAGGTCGACAGCACGGCACCGGACGACTCGGCAGCAGCAAGAAGGGATGCCGCGACCGGCGGCCAGTCGGTTGCCCAGCGGGTGTAGTCGGGGTTGACGCAGTTGTAGAGCACCGCGGCACCCTCGGCGAGCGACGACATGCGCCCGGCGTCTGCTGCGTCGGTGGTCACCTTCTCGACCAGCCTGTGCTGGAGGCCCGATCCGCTGCGGGTGACCACCCGCACCCGCTGGCCTTCGGAGACGAGCTGGCGCACGACGGCGGAGCCGATCGGACCCGAGCCCACGACGACGTGGAGGTTCTGCGACATGACTGGCTCCGATCTCCTGCCCCGTCCAATACGAGAGCACTGCTCACATCATGGAGCGACGTGCACTCAGTGTCAAGAGCAGTGCTCTCGACACCGTCCCATGCTCTCGAATCTGCCATCATCAGGACATGACCGAGACGACCGCCCCCCGAACGGCTCGGGCTCGTGCCCGCGCCGAGCTGACCCAGGAGATCGTGGACACCGCCCGCGCTCACCTTGCCGTCGACGGAGCCGCGGGCCTGTCCTTGCGGGCCGTCGCCCGAGATCTCGGCATGGTCAGCAGCGCTGTCTATCGCTACTTCCCCAGCCGCGACGACCTGCTCACCCGTCTCATCATCGATGCCTACAACGCGCTCGGCGAAGCCGCCGAGGGGGCTGAGGCCCAGGTGCGACGCGGCGACCTGCGCGGCCGCTGGCTGGCCACAGCCGACGGCGTACGTCGGTGGGGGCTGACCCATCCGCACGAGTGGGGGTTGCTCTACGGCACCCCGGTGCCGGGCTATGCGGCGCCCCCGGACACGATCGATCCAGCCAACCGGGTCACGGGGCTGCTCATCGCGCTGCTCGCCGAGATGCACGCCCCTGATGGAGCCTCCACCGCGCCGGTCCCGAAGGCCGCGCGCGCCTCGCTCACGAAGGTGCGCGCTGTCATCCCCGACTCGGTGCCCGACGATCTGATCTTTCGTGGACTCATGGCGTGGACCCAGCTCATCGGGACCGTCACTCTCGAGGTCAACGGTCAGTTCGACAACGTGATCTCGGGGATGGACGCCTACTTTGACCACGTCATGCGACGCACCGCGGTCTCCCTCGACCTCGGCTGAGCACGTTCGTGCACCCGGCGTCCGTCCTGCGTCATGCGCCAACAGTGAACAGACCGGGACCGCGAGAGCGCGACCGCGTGCGATGGGCAATGATCGTTCGGTGACCCGCGTCCTCACCATCCTCGGCTCGGGCGAGACCAGTCCGACCATGGTCACGCCGCACCAGAAGCTCTTCGCCCGGCTCGGCACGGACGTGAGCGCGGTCATGCTCGACTCGCCGTACGGCTTCCAGGAGAATGCCGACGAGCTCACCGAGAAGGCGCAGCAGTACTTCCGCGAGAGCGTCGGTCGCACGGTCGAGGCGATCACGTTCCGCGAGGCACCGGCCCCTGACCCGGTCGCGCACGCGATCGAGATGTCACGTCTGCGCGCCGCCGACTGGATCTTCGCCGGCCCCGGGAGTCCGTCTTATGCCCTGCGCACGTGGTCATGCAGCGCGGTGCCCGAAGCGCTGCATGCGCGACTGCGCGAAGGCGGTGCGGTGACGTTCGCCTCCGCAGCCGCGCTGACGCTCGGCCTGGTGACGATCCCGGTCTACGAGGTCTACAAGGTCGGCGAGGACCCGCACTGGCTCGAGGGTCTTGATGTCGTCGGCCGTGCGACCGGGCTGAGGGCGGCGGTCGTACCCCACTGGAACAACGCCGAGGGCGGCACGCACGACACCCGGTTCTGCTGGCAGGGCGAGCGTCGGCTGCGTGTCCTCGAGGACCAGCTGCCCGACGACTCCTTCGTGCTCGGTGTCGACGAGCACACCGGTCTGGTGATCGATCTCGATACCGGAGGGGCCGAGGTCGTCGGACGCGGCACCGTCGTCGTGCGGGTGCACGGTGACGAGTGGATCGTGCCCACGGGCACCACGACGTCGATCGCCGAGATCGCGGAGCATGGTCGCTCGACCAGCTCGGCGACCGCTGCTCCCGTGGCTCAGATGCTCGCAGCTGAGGCCGTGGCACCTCCGGCAGCGGTCGATGCAGCCCTCGCGACACACGATGTGGCACAAGCGATCGCGCTGATCGGCGAGCTCGACCGCCAGGCCGCGACGGACAGCGAGCGCGAGCTGGTCCGCTCGCTGCTCGCTCGTGCAGCAGCTGCCGTGAGCGCGCCGGTCGACGTGACCGAGACCCTGCGCCCGCTCGTCGAGCTGTTGCTGACGTTGCGCGGGCAGGCACGCGATGACAAGCGCTGGGCGGAGTCCGACGCGATCCGCGACGGACTGGCGGCCGCGGAGGTTGAAGTCCGGGACACCCCGGACGGCGTGACCTGGGAGGTGCGACGATGACGGCAGGACCCATCGCGCTCGTCGGCTCCGGTGAATACCTCCAGGTCATGGCCGAGGTCGAGCGCGGCCTCATCGCCGGACGCGCACCTCGCTATGTCCAGCTCGCGACGGCCGCGGCGCCCGAGGGCGACTCGTCGCTCGCCCGGTGGCACCGGATCGGACGTGAGCAGGCAGAGCGGCTCGGGGTGGAGCAGATCGTCGTCGACGTACGTTCGCGCGAGGACGCGCAGAGCGGCGTGTTCGCCGACCTCGTCGCCGGAGCGGGTCTGGTCTATCTCTCCGGTGGCAACCCCGCCTATCTGGCCGAGACGCTGCGCGACACCCTGGTGTGGCAGGCGGTCCTCGACGCCCACGAGGCAGGTGCGGCGATCGCCGGATGCAGCGCCGGCGCGATGGCGATGTCGGACTGGGCGCCGCGCATGCGTGAGATCCGCTCCGAGCACCCCACCGGGCTCGGGCTCGTCGACCATGTCCGGGTGATCCCGCACTTCGACAAGATGCTCGCCTGGGTGCCCGACATGCTGCGCAACGCCCTCCTGCGGCTGCCCGAGGGCACGACGCTGCTCGGCATCGATGAGGACACCGCACTGGTCGGGGGCCCGCACGAGTGGGAGGTGCAGGGGCGCCAGTCGGTCTGGGTCCTCGGCGACGGCTCTCGCGTGGAGCACAAGGCCGGCTCCCGCATCACGACCTGATCCGTACGTCGGCGTGGACGCCACCGGCTCGCGACTTCGGGTGCCGTCACCGCCGATGCGTGGTCCACTGGCTCCGTGACCCTGGACCCGCGCCTCACGCGCCGACGCACGGTCGACCTCATGCTCGTCTGCAGCTGTACGTGTCGCTCAGCAGCCTGACCTGACCATCGGTCACGACCCCGTCGCCGCGTGCACGCGCCCGACCCCTCGCTCGTTCCGCACGGAGCCGAGCCGTCTCCCCCGTCCCACACTCCCCTGAGGATTCCCATGTCTGTCCTGTCCGAGGTCCTGTCCGCCAACGAGGCCTACGCCACCGGCTTCGGCGCCAAGTCCGAGCTCGCCCTGCCTCCCGCACGAGCCTTCGCGATCCTCACGTGCATGGACGCGCGTCTCGACCCGGCGAAGTACGCCGGCCTGTCCGAGGGCGACGCCCACGTGATCCGTAACGCCGGCGGTCGAGCCAGTGACGACGCCATCCGCTCGCTGGTGATCTCCTACAAGCTGCTCGGCACGAACGAGTGGTTCGTCATCCACCACACCAACTGCGGAATGGAGTTCTTCACCGACGAGGTCATCCGCGGCCTGCTCGAGAAGAGCCTGGAGACAGCAGCGCTCGGCGCCGACGGCTTCACCGACGTGGGCACCGGTCCCGGCTCCCCCGAAGGCAAGTACATCGACTGGCTGACCATCTCCGACAACGCGGCGAGCGTGGCCGAGGACGTCGCCCGGATCCGTCGCCACCCGCTCGTGCCGGGTTCGATCCCGATCTACGGCTACCTCTACGACGTGACGACCGGCCGCCTCGTCGAGGTGCCCGCAGCGACGGCGGCCGGTCGCACGGTCGGCTGACCACAGCAGCACGACGGCCCCGCCACATGGTGGCGGGGCCCTCGTCCGTCCGCTGGTGGACGCTACTCGCTGCGCCCCTTGTCGTCGTCCATGTCTCGCAGGAACTGCTCGAGTTGGGCCGCGATCTCGTCGCCGCTCGGCAGCGGCTCGCCGTCACCCATGTCTGCCATCGGCAGTGCCGACTCAGCGCCGCGCACGATCGCGTCGTACTGCGCCTCGAGCGCGTGCACCGCTTCGACGTTCTCCGGGTTGGTCGCCACCTGCGCGTCGATCTCGCGATCACTCTCCTCGGACGCGGTGATGAGCCCGGCGAGGTCGAGGTCGAGGTCACCGGCGACCGACACCTCGCCGAGCAGAGCGAGTGCGGCGCGCGGGAACTCCACCTGGGTGAGGTAGTGCGGCACGTGCGCGGCAAAGCCCATCGCCTCGTGCCCGGCCTCGCCCAGAGCGATCTCCAGCCCGCCCGCGAGGTGGCCAGGCACCTCGATGGCACCGACGAAGGTCGGTCGACCCGAGACGAGCAACGGGTCGTTGGCGTGCGCCGTGACCCCGACCGGGCGGGTGTGCGGCGCGGGCCAGGGGATCGCGTTCATCCCGATGATCCGTCGCACGCCATATCGCTCGACGAGGCCGATCACGGCGGCGTTGAACGTGCGCCAGCCGAAGTCGGGCTCGGGGCCGTGCAGCACGAGGAACCCGGTGTTGGTCGTGTCGCGGAACTCGGTGAGGAGCAGCTCGGGGTAGTCGATCGATGCGTAGTGGTCGGTGTCGAACACCAGGCGCGGCCGACGGGCGCGATAGTCGTAGAACCGGTCGATGTCGAAGGTCGCCACGGTCATGTGCTCGTGGGTGGCGAGGAGGTGGTTGACGGCGATCTGCCGCGCGGCACCGGCGTCGAGGAACCCCGACAACGCGTGGACGAGCACCGGGGCGTCGAGATCGACGGCGTCGGTGTTGATCTCGTACATGCTCTCGGGGTCCATGTGGTCCATTCTCACGCAGGGGGAACGCCGACGCCGCTCCGGACGTCGATCCTGTGACAACGCCGCGGGAAGGCCCTCGGATTCCCTGTGAGCAAGGATGACCCCGTGGAGACCCGCCCCAACGTCTCGGACGCGGACGAGCCGACGGCCACCACGTCGAACGGCACCGACGTCGCGCCGTCCGTCACGGGTGAGATCGTCGCCCGGATCCAGAGCATTGTGGCCACCTCGCCGGCGGACGCTGAGCGGTCTGGGTGGACGCCGTCGATGCCGGACCGCCGCACGCTGCGCGCCGAGATGTGGCTGGTGCTGTGGCTCTCGATCGCGTCGACCGCGATCAGCTCGCTGCTCTCGCTCCTCGACTCGCTGACCAAGGGCGTCAAGCTCTCCGACCAGAGCACGACGCTGGTCACGACCTACATCGCGGACCGTCCGTGGCTCGACGTGCTCTACCAGATCGCCCACATCTCGCTGCGGCTCGTGCCCGTGATCCTGGTGCTCCACTTCCTGCGCCGCAGCGGCGAGGGCCGGCACGCGATCGGGTTCGATCTGCGGGACGCGAAGATGGACCTCGTCAGGGGCGCCGTCATCGCGGCGGTGCTCGGCGGGATCGGACTCGCGTTCTATCTCCTGGCCTACAAGCTCGGCATGAACGTGCGCATCGCCGCCGTGACGACCGACCGCACCTGGTGGACGCCGCTGCTCCTGCTGGCGTCAGCGGCGTACAACGCGGTGCTCGAAGAGGTCATCGTGCTCGCGTACTTCGTCCACCGCAGCCGTCAGATCGGGTGGAAGCCCTGGGCGCAGGTCGGTGGTAGCGCCCTCGTGCGGGCGTCCTACCACCTCTATCAGGGCTTCGGCGGCTTCCTCGGCAACCTCGCGATGGGTGGGATCTTCGCGTTCCTCTACCGCCGGTGGAACCGCGTGATGCCCTTCCTCATCGCCCACTTCTTCATCGACGCGACCGCCTTCCTCGGCTACTACTACCTCGGTGGCCACCTCAGCTGGCTCCCCTAGCCCACCCGGGCGGATGAGGGTGCCCGTGGGGACCACGGGGCCTCCCTGGGTTCCCCATCCCGCGTCTCGCGACCGGAGTCCGGACAGCGAGAAGCCCCGGGGCTGGTCGCTATCACGTCGAGGACGTGATGACGGTCGGCTGGAGTGGCCGACGCCCCGGGGCTCCGGTGGCTGCCGTGGTGTCGCCGCTGGGATCAGCGCGACCTCAAGGTCAGCAGGCTGTCCTGGCTAGCGGGCAGCCACCTCACGCATCCGATGTTCATTCATGAATCGGACCACCTCCTCTCCCATGTGGGAAAACCGTACGTCGCCCTACGCAGAACGCAACCGGATTTGACCGAGCGCTGACCCTGATCAGTGGACCGGCGGGGCGCGTCGGCACGAGCCGTGGGGAGCCGAGGGGCCTCGTGGGTCCCCCAGAGCACCGTCATCCGAAGCAGTCGAGCGCGGCGGTCGTCTGCGGGTGGGGCGGGGGTCAGGGGGTGGTGCCGGTGCTGCGTTCGGTGAGGACGTCGATGATGGTTCGCAGTGCCTGGTCGAGGTCGGGCTCGGTGACGACGAGGGGCGGGGCGAAGCGGACCGTCCAGGTGTGGGTGTCCTTGGCGAGGATGCCCCGACCGAGGAGCTCGAGGCTGATCTCGCGGCCGGTCGACCCCGTGCCGTCGAGCTCGATGGCCCACCAGAGGCCGCTGCCGCGGATCTCCTTGACACCCGGGAGATCTGCCGCGCGAAGCGTCTCGAGCACGTGCTCGCCGAGACGATGTGAGCGCTCCTGGATCTCACCAGTCTCGAGAAGTGCGCACACCGCGACGCCGACAGCGGCCGCCAAGGGGTTTCCGCCGAAGGTGCTGCCGTGCTCACCTGGTTGGATCACACCGAGCACCGCCCAGTCGGCTGTCACAGCCGACACCGGGAGGATGCCGCCGCCGAGCGCCTTGCCCAGGATGCGGATGTCGGGCTGCACGTCGACGAGGTCGCACGCGAACGTCGCTCCAGCGCGACCGAGTCCGGCCTGGATCTCGTCGGCGACGAAGAGCACGTTGCGCTCGGCGCAGAGGGTGCGAGCGGCCTTGAGGAATCCGGCCGGCGGCAGGACGACGCCCGCCTCGCCCTGGATCGGTTCGACGAGGAACGCGACCGTGTTCTCGTTGATGGCTTCCGCGAGTGCATCGATGTCGCCGTACGGCACCTCGACGAAGCCCGGTGTGTAGGGGCCGTAGTCGTCGCGCGCGACCGGGTCGTCGGAGAACGAGATGATCGTCGTCGTACGACCGTGGAAATTGCCAGCGCACACGATGATCTCGGCCTGCCCTGCTGCGACGCCCTTCTTCTGATAGCCCCACTTGCGCGACAGCTTGAGGGCTGTCTCGACAGCTTCGGCGCCGGAGTTCATCGGCAGGACCGCCTCGTGCCGCGCGAGCCGGGAGAGTGCCGCGCAGAACTCCCCGAGCTGGTCGTTGTGGAACGCCCGGCTCGTGAGCGTGATCCGGTGCAGCTGAGCCTCGGCAGCCGCGATGAGCGCGGGGTGACCGTGCCCGAAGTTGATGGCGGAGTATGCCGAGAGCATGTCGAGGTAACGGCGGCCCTCGACGTCGGTGACCCAGGCGCCCTCGCCCTCGCTGATGACGACCGGGAGCGGGTGGTAGTTGTGTGCGCAGTGCTCGTGCTCGAACTCGATCGCTCGCTCGGTGGTCATGGCCTGGTCGATGGTCACGTCGCTCCTCCTGCCGGGGCCCGCCGTTGGACCCGCGAGGCCCACGCTGCCACGCCGCCGGGCACGGACGGAAGTCGTACGCCGACGACGCGCCGATTCTCCTGATGCTCCGCTGCGGCTCTACCCGCTCGGCCGTTAGGGCAACAGGGGATTGCGGCGTGCGGGATGTCACGCGCAACTGGTTCGAGACGGTGCCGCCGATGACCTAGAATCGTCCCGTTACTGACTCACGAGTCAGTAACGGGACTCGAGAGCACAGCACCAGATGCGGGCCGTCCAGCACTCAGGGACGGCTCGTCGTGCGTCCGGTTCTGCCGCTCGGGGTGACGACCGGAGTCACACCCTGATCCACCCGCACGATCTGCCGAACGCCCGGTTGCCGAGGGAGGCCACCTATGACGAACGACCTGCTCATCGCGATCACCGGGGCGCTCACCACGGCGCTGGCGCTTGCCTTCGGGGTGCCGCAGTGGCTGCACGTACGGCGTACCGACTCCATCGCCGGGGTGTCACTGCCGAGCATCACCAACACGCTCGTCTCGACGACCGCATGGCTCGTCTACGGCGTGCACCTGCACGACCTCTGGGTCACGCTGACGTCGATCGCCGGCCTCCCGGCGCTCGCTGCGACATTCGTCGCCGTGATCCGACGCAGCGAGGCGCGCACGGGGATGTGGCTCCCGTTGATCTGGACCGGACTGCTTGCGGCCACCGCAGCAGCGACGCCCTGGCTGCCCGCACTGTTCCCGGCCGTGCTCGGCTGCTCGGTCCTGTGGTACGTCACGCCCGCCGCCCTCACCGCGTGGCGCAGCCCCGACGTCTCGGGCATCGCGACGGGCACCTGGCTGCTCCTGGCCCTGGACGCCGCCGTCGCCGGCGCCTATGGCATGGCAGCGGGGGTCACCGCCTACCTCGTCTACGCCGTCGTCGCCATCACCGGCGCCGTCGTGGTGCTCGCTCGGATCTGGTGGCGCTGGGCGCCGGAGTGCGGGGAGTGTCCGCCTCTCGGCCGATGCACCTGCGCCGTCTGAGGAGTCCGCGCCGTCTGGACCTCCCTCGGACGGGCCACGACACCGGCCCGCGACGTGCGTCGTCGTCGGCCGAGCGGCGTCGCCCTAGGCTGCAGCAGTCGAGGACGAGCTGGCACCCGTTCGCGGGCACGCGCACCTCGGGGAGCACACGCAGAGGAGCCGAGGACCGATGACCCGCCCGCTCACCATCCTGTTCATGCCCGAGTCGGCATTCGGGCCGACCAACCAGTGCATCGGCCTCGGCGACGTGCTTCGCCGGCGCGGCCATCGCGTCGTGTTCGCGGCGGAAGCATCATGGAAGGGCAGGCTCACAACACTCGGGTTCGAGGAGGACCTCGTCGACCTCGCGCCGGCGCCGACCGACGGCGACGAGATCGAGCAGGACGCCGGGCAGTTCTGGAAGGACTTCATCCGCGACACGGCGCCTGAGTTCCGCAAGCCGACGGTCGAGCAGCTCGAGACGTTCATGGCGCCGACCTGGCAGGCGCTCATCGACGGCGCTCGCTACTGCGAGCCGCAGCTGCGCGCGATCATCGAGCGGGTGCAGCCCGACGTCATCGTCGAGGACAACGTCGTCTGTTTCCCTGCACTCCTGACGGCTGCGGCACCGTACGTCCGGATCATGTCGTGCAACCCCCTCGAGGTGCCGGGCGATGACATCCCACCTGCCTACTCGGGCCTCCCGATCGCCGACCGCGGCGAGTGGGCGACGTTCCGCGCGGAGTACGACCGCACTCACCGTGCGCTGTGGACGTCGTTCAACACCTGGGTCATGGAGCACGGTGCGCGATCGCTGCCCGACCTGGAGTTCGTCCACGCCTCCGACACCGCCAACCTCTATGTCTTCCCCGAAGAGGCGGACTACACCGCAGAGCGACACCTCGACGCGACGTGGCACCGCATGGATTCCAGCGTGCGCGGCACCGACGAGCAGTACGTCGTGCCCACCGACGTGGCGGAGCGGCCGGATGGCAGCGCGCTGATCTACCTGTCTCTCGGTTCGCTCGGCAGCGCCGACGTCGACCTCATGCGCCGGCTCGTCGCCGTGCTCGGTCGCACGTCGCACCGCTTCATCGTGAGCAAGGGACCGCAGCACGCCGACTACGAGCTCGCACCGAACATGGTCGGCGCGGAGTTCCTGCCGCAGACCACACTGATCCCGCAGGTCGACGCGGTGATCACCCACGGCGGCAACAACACGACGACCGAGGCGCTGCACTTCGGCAAGCCGATGATCCTGCTGCCTCTGTTCTGGGACCAGTACGACAACGCGCAACGCATGGACGAGCTCGGCTTCGGCGTGCGCCTCCCGACGTACGCCTTCACCGGCGCGGAGATGGACGCTGCGCTGGCGACGGTGCTCGCGGCCGCGAAGCGCGAGGACCTCGCAGCCGTCGGCCGTCGCATCCGCGCGCGGGACGGACTCGTTCGCGGGGCCGACGTCATCGAGCAGGTCGCTCGCGAGCACGCCGACCGCACGGGACCGGCGTGATCTCGTACGAGCAGCTGGCGCGGCTCGTCGCGTCAGCTCCCAGCGACCTCGTTCTCCCTGGCGGCGACCGGCGAGCCGCGGTCACGGTGTCCGCACCGCTGGCTCTTGTCGACGCAGTCGATCTCGGCGACGGCCGGTGGGTCGCAGTGGTGGTCGATGACGATGACGACCGCTGGACCGTGCCGCTGCTGGTGGAGGATAGCGGCCTACGACGTGCCAACCCGGGCGACGGCGTCGCCGAGCGGCTCGTCGCTGCGCTCGCTGACGTGCGGCTGGCCCGGCACGAGCTGCGCGGCGCTGCGACACTCGCCGGGCGGGCAGTCGAGGGCTCGGGCCCGTTCGTCGCTGACGCGTGGCACGTCGAGGACGTGACCGGCGAGCGCGCGATCACCGTCGACCAGACCAACGAGTCGGTCGTGGTGGGAGAACGCGTCGTCGTGAAGTGGGCCGTGCGGCTCCCCCGCGAAGGGGTGCTGGGATCGCAGCCCGCCGGTGAGCGCCTGGGCGCCCTTATGGCGCAGCAGTTCGACGGGATACCTCGATCGTGGGGTCTGCTCTGGTTCGTCGACCACGTGCACGGCTCGTCGCTGCTCCTCGCCAGCCTCGCGGAGCTCATCCCGGGTGGCGACGACGGATGGGACTGGGCGGTCGAGGACCTACGCCGCCTCGACCGCGGTGACATCGACCTCGATGCGGCTCTCGCACCCGCGAAACGCCTGGGAACGTTGATCGCACGGCTGCACGTCGCCCTCGCTGCGACGGGCCGGCACGCGGCCGACGACCGCCTCGTGGCGCACTGGCAGGCCCGCGCCTACGACGACCTCGACGAGGCGGTTCGCGTCGTCGAGGGTGACGAGGGCACACGGCTGCGGGCGCGCGCGGGACGCATCGCGTCGTCGTTCGACGCCTTCGCGGCATGTGTCGGCACACCGCTGATCGCCGTGCACGGCGACCTGCACGTCGGTCAGGTGCTGCGCTTCTCCGCCCCGCACGACTACGTCGTCACCGACTTCGACGGCAACCCCGTACTGCCTCCCGAGGAGCGCAGCACACCGCAGCCTGCGGCCCTCGATGTCGTAGGCATGCTCGCGTCGCTCGACCATGTCGGTCGCATCGTCATCAAGCGAACCGACGGCGCCGACGAGGTTGTCGTCAGGGGATGGATCGAGGCGGCTCAGGAGGCGTTCCTCCACGACTACCGCGACACGCTCGCGCTATCGGGTCACGGCGACCTCCTCGACGAACGGCTCCTCGCGCCGCTGCGACTGCAGCAGGAGGTGCGGGAGCTCCTCTACGCGGAGCGACACCTTCCTCTGTGGCGCTATGCGCCCGACGGCGCACTCGTCGACCTGCTCCCCGATCTCCCCGCACCGGCAGACACCACCGAGGAGTGACCGTGGATCCCGCCCTGTTCCTCGCCGACATCGAGGCCAAGCCGCAACGGCTCGCCGAGCTCGCCGCCCACCTCGACACGGTCGACCCGTGGGCCGAGCTGCCGCACGCGGAGCACCTCGTGCTCATCGGCATGGGGTCGTCGTACTTCGCCGCGTCTGTCGTCGCTGCGCGGCTCCGCGCTCGAGGGATGAACGCCGTGGCCGAGCTCGCGAGCAGCGACCTGCTGCCCGCTGTCGACGACGGGTCCGTAGTCATCGCAGTGTCCGCCACCGGTGGCTCGCGCGAGACCGTCGACGCGACGACGACCTACCTCGACCGCTGCCCGGTCGTGCTGCTCACCAACAAGCCCGGGTCAGACCTGGCCGAGCAGGCGGACCACGTCGTCGACCTGCACGCCGGTCCAGAGCTCGGCGGTGTGGCCTGCCGGTCCTATCAGCACACACTGGTGCTCCTGCTCGCGCTCGAGTCGCACCTGCTCGGCGACACCCTCGACGTGCCGGCCCTGGTGCGTTCGACGGCGAGGGCGACAGGGGATCTCCTGGAGCGACGAGACTCCTGGCTCCCCGACGTGCGACGGCTGCTCGTCGGACCTCAGGGCACTCACGCCGTGGCCCCTGCGCGCCGTCTCGCGTCGGCCCAGCAGTCGGCGCTCATGCTCCGCGAGGGACCTCGGATCCAGGCGTATCCCTGCGAGACGGGCGACTGGAGCCACATCGACGTCTACCTCACCAAGACCACCGACTACCGCATGCTCCTGCTGGCCGGGTCCCGCTGGGAGGACGAGCTGCTCCGCTGGGTCGCCGAGCGCGGATCGACCGTCGTGGCGGTGGGCGCCGACGTGGCCGGTGCTGCCCTGTCGCTGCGCTTTTCCGGCGACGAGACCGACGACGTACGTCTCCTCACCGAGACGCTGGTCGCCGAGCTCCTCGCCGCCGACCTGTGGCTGTCCGCGACCTGAGTGGTCCAGGGCCAACGCTCGCGTTCTGGAGGCGAAGAGGCCGCGTGTGCCCCACACTTCCGGACAGGTCACTGCTGCCCTAGCCCTGGAGTCCCGATGGTGTTCGCGAGCCCGCTGCCCGATGTCGAGATCCCCGACATCTCGCTCACCGACTACGTCCTGGCGCGTGCTGAGGAGCTCGGCGACAAGCCCGCACTGATCGACGGCGCGAGCGGCCGCACCCTGACCTACTCCGGGCTGCTCGCCGCGGTGCGATCACTCGCCGGCGGCCTCGCGGCCCAGGGCTTCGGCAAGGGCAGCACCTTGGCCCTGATGTCGCCGAACATCCCGGAGTACGCCGTGATCTTCCATGGCGTCGCGACCGCAGGCGGGACGATCACGACGATCAACCCGACCTACACCGAGGCTGAGGTGCACAAGCAGCTCCTCGACTCCCACGCGACCATCCTCGTCACG
>JANMBJ010000150.1:0-3632 GCA_031360335.1 Candidatus Nanopelagicales bacterium | reverse complement strand
GCCTCAAGGGCGTCGAGTTCATCGCGGTGAACACCGACGCCCAGGCGCTGCTCATGAGCGACGCCGACGTGAAGCTCGACATCGGGCGCGAGCTGACCCGTGGGCTCGGTGCGGGCGCCGACCCCGAGGTCGGGCGACGGGCCGCGGAGGACCACACCGAGGACCTCGAAGAGGTGCTCAAGGGCTCCGACATGGTCT
Source organism: Candidatus Nanopelagicales bacterium (assembly GCA_031360335.1). GTDB lineage: Bacteria > Actinomycetota > Actinomycetes > S36-B12 > CAIYMF01 > Longivirga. Next base: position 3,434 of record JANMBJ010000150.1, on the reverse strand, counting down.
TCGTGACTGCGGGCGAAGGTGGTGGCACGGGCACCGGCGGTGCGCCCGTCATCGCCAAGATCGCGAGACAGCTCGGCGCCCTCACGATCGGTGTCGTGACGCGCCCGTTCGGCTTCGAGGGCAAGCGGCGCGGGGTCCAGGCCGACACCGGGGTCGACGCGCTGCGCGCCGAGGTCGACACCCTCATCGTCATCCCCAACGACCGGCTGCTCTCGCTGTCGGACCGCAACATCTCGATGCTCGACGCGTTCCGCCAGGCCGACCAGGTCCTGCTCCAGGGCGTCAGCGGCATCACCGACCTCATCACCACGCCGGGTCTGATCAACCTCGACTTCGCCGACGTGAAGAGCATCATGGCCGGCGCCGGCAGCGCCCTCATGGGAATCGGCTCTGCTCGCGGTGACGACCGTGCGGTGGCTGCCGCCGAGGCCGCGATCTCGAGCCCGCTGCTCGAGGCCAGCATCGACGGTGCGCACGGGGTGCTGCTCTCGATCTCCGGAGGTTCAGACCTCGGTCTCTTCGAGATCAACGAGGCCGCCCGACTGGTGGCCGACGCGGCGCATCCCGAGGCCAACATCATCTTCGGTGCCGTCATCGACGACACGCTCGGCGACGAGGTGCGGGTGACCGTCATCGCCGCGGGCTTCGACGGTGGCCTCCCGCCGGCCCGTCGCGCCGGCACCAAGCCGGTCACCAAGAGCGACTACGACGACACCCCGCTCGCTGTCGACACCGCACGCGCCGCGGCCGAGCCCGGTCAGGCCGCTGTCATCCCGGTGTCTCAGGACGAGGAGCCCCGCCGCGAGCCGCGCCGGATCGTCTTCGACGACTCGATCGACGACGACGACCTCGACGTCCCAGACTTCCTCAAGTAGGCGGTGGTCCCCGCCCGCTGACAGGGTGGGGGCATGGCGATCGTGACAGGCTGGTTCGGGCCTCGGGTGCGGTGGGCGTTCGCCGACCGGCTCGACGGCGTGAGCCTCCCGCCGTACGACGCAGGGAATCTCGCCGACCACGTCGGTGACGACCCGGACCACGTCGCTCACAACCGCGCACTGCTCGCGGGTTCGGTGGGCGTCGACGGGGCGCACGTGGTGTCGATGGCACCGGTTCACGGCAACGACGTGGGTCGCGTCACCGGGTCGTCGGTGCATCCGCTGCCCGATGCCGACGCTCTCGTGACCACCGTGGCCGGACTCGCGCTTCTCACCCTCGCTGCGGACTGCGTGCCGGTGCTGCTCGGCGACAGCGTTGCGGGGGTCGTCGGTGTGGTGCACGCGGGCTGGCGAGGAGTGACGAGCGACGTGCTCGGCACGACCCTCGAGGCCATGCGCGCCATGGGATCACGACCGGAGAACCTGCACGCGCTGGTCGGGCCCGCCATCTGCGGACAGTGCTACACCGTGCACGAGGCGCGGTTCGACGAGGTCGTCGCCGTGGCACCGGCGGCTGCGTCGGTGTCGGCCGCCGGGGGGCGAGCGCTCGACCTGCGGGCTGCGGTCGACGAGCGGCTGCGCATCGCGGGCGTGACGAGCGCGCGGCACAGGGCCTGCACCTACGAGTCCGCCTCGCTCTACTCCTACCGTCGCGACCAGGTCACCGGTCGTCACGGCGGGGTCGTGACTCTCCTGGCCGACGAGGAGCGGTGATGGAACGCCGCGACGAGCTCGTCGCCAACCTCGCAGACGTCCGAACCCGGATCGCCGCAGCCGAATCCGCGGCAGGTCGGGCTGCCGGGTCGGTGCGGCTCGTGGTCGTGACGAAGACCTGGCCGGCATCCGACGTCGTTCTGCTCGCAGACCTCGGCATCACCGAGGTCGCGGAGAACCGCGACCAGGAGGCCAGGCCCAAGTGGGAGGCGTGCGCCGACCTGCGCCTGCGCTGGCACTTCGTCGGCCAGCTCCAGCGCAACAAGGCCCGGTCTGTGACGTCCTACGCCGATGTCATCGAGTCGGTCGACCGCCCGGAGCTCGTGTCGGCGCTCGACCGCGGAGCCCAGGAGGCCGGGCGCGTGGTCGACGTGCTGCTGCAGCTCGACCTCGCGGATCCGCCACAGCCGCACCGTGGCGGTGTGATCCCTGTCTCGCTCGCAGCACTGGCCACGGTGGTCGCCGAGGCTTCGGCGCTGCGTCTGGTGGGCCTCATGGCCGTCGCGCCGCTAGGGGAGCCGCCCGAGGTGGCGTTCGCCCGGCTGGCGCGGGTGGCACAGGATCTGCGCGTCGAGCATCCCGAGGCGGTCGTGCTGTCGGCCGGGATGAGCAACGACCTCGAGGCTGCCGTGCTCGCGGGCGCGACACACGTCCGGGTCGGCACGGCGGTGCTCGGCGGCCGCCCCGCTCTCAGGTAGCGTTTCCGCGACGGCGTACGTCTGGAGCTCAGATGTGCCCCCCGAACTTCACGAGGAGCAGGCATGGGCGCGATGCGCAAGATGGCGGTCTACCTCGGCCTGGTCGAGGACGAGGCCCTCGACTACTCCGAGCACGAGGACGACTACGTCGACACCCGGGTCCGCCACGAGGAGCCGCGCTACTCCTCCGTGCGCGAGGTCCGCCCCGAGCCGGTCCGCGCCTCGACCCCGGCCCCGCGCAACGTCTCCACGAGCGTCCCGGCCGCGTCGCGCTCGTCGCTGGCCGTCGACACAGCGGTGCACGCCGCGGTCGACCCGCAGGAGGAGCCGTTCGGCGTCAGCGACTTCTACCGCATCACCACCCTGCACCCGCGCACCTACAACGACGCTCGCCGCGTCGGCGAGGAGTTCCGCGAGGGCGTGCCGGTCATCATGAACCTCACCGACATGGATGACGTCGACGCCAAGCGTCTCGTCGACTTCGCCGCCGGGCTCGTGTTCGGCTGCCGTGGCACGATCGAGCGGGTGACCAACAAGGTCTTCCTGCTCTCGCCGGTCAACGTCGACGTCGCGGCCGAGGCACGTCGCCTCGCCCAGGACGGCTTCTTCAACCAGAGCTGACGTGCGCACACCGGTGCGTACGCCCTTCGCGCGACACTGATTCGAGGACGGACTCCGACGTGGGTGTGGGGCGGATCCTCGCAAGCTTTCTCTCGATCTACCTGATCGTGCTCATCGCACGCATCGTGGTCGACTATGTGTTCATCTTCGCCCGGGACTGGCGCCCGACGGGGGTCGTGCTCGTGCTGGTCGAGGGCATCTACACGGTCACCGATCCGCCACTGCGCCTTCTCCGCAGGTTCATTCCCCCGTTGCGTATCGGTGGGGTCTCGTTGGACCTCGCGTTCACCGTGCTGTTCATCCTGGTCATCGCACTCATCCAGGTGCTGTCCCGCTTCTAGCCCTGCCTGCTCCTAGACTGCCCACGTGCCCGTTCGACCGACCAGCTCACCGAGGTGAATCCCATGGCCTTGACCCCCGAGGACGTCCGCAACAAGCAGTTCTCGACCGCGAAGCGCAAGGGCTA
>JANMBJ010000145.1:0-1976 GCA_031360335.1 Candidatus Nanopelagicales bacterium | reverse complement strand
GCTGGTCGAGCGCGAACAACCCCGCTTCGTCGTCTGTTCATTCGGCGCAAATGACGCGGTCGCGATCGAGCAAAACGGCGCCCTGCTCGACTTTGGAGAGAGCGAATGGCGAGCGGCGTATCGAGCCCGCGTACGGCAGATGATGCAAACGCTCGCCGGCAAGGGCACTGCGGTGCTGTGGCTCGGGTTGCCGCCGATGCGCGACAAGCGCCTCAATGAGCGAACGGCGGCGCTGAACCGATTGTTCGCCGCGACCGCCAAAACGATACCTGGGGTCGAATACCTCGAGCTGAACATGCTCGTCTCGGGCGCTGATGGTGACTTCGCGACCTTCGGCACCGACGCCTCGGGCCGCTTCATTCGCATGCGGCTCGACGATGGCGTGCACTACTCACCCGCAGGGGCACGGCTCGTGTCGAGGTGGATTGTCGACTGGTTGCGCGAGCGGTACCGGGTGCTCGGCGCCGGGCCGCATGCCCCACGGCCTTGAGGCGAGTGCGAAGTCACTTGGCGACCGGAGCCGCGTCGCGCAACCGCAGCTCTGGCTTGGCGCAGTCGTCGAACCACACCGGGTCGGTGGTCGCAGTGATAAAGAGGCCCTTGGCCCGAGGCGACGCCGTGACGACCTTGCAGGGGGCCGTCTGGCCCGTGGCCTTATCGGCGACCTCGCACGCCCACCCCTCCGGGGCCGTCGGGAGATCGACCGTCGCCTGAATGAAGCCCTGCGTGAAGACGATGTTGGCGAGCACCTCGTCTGTCTTCGCGGCTTCGCCATCGGCGATGCTGGGCATGAACAGCCCAGCCTTGTGCGCGACCAGCTCAACGCGGCCCGCGGTCGTCGCGAGCGAGCCGATGACCGAGCCCCGCTTCACCTCAGCGAGCTTCTTGACTGACCACTTCGGCGTTCCGTCGGTGGCCGCCACGATGCTCTCCATGGTGACTCTGCCGCGCTTGAGAATTCGCGCGTTGACCCAGTCAGATTGTTCAGCACCGGGCGCGTCAGGGGGTCGCCCGAGCGATTCTCCCGCATCACTCAAGAGCGGCTGACCGGCGTCGACGCTCGGCTGCGGCGGAGGTGATGGTGGAGCCGCAGGCCCGGCGTCGACGCGCGACTCCGGCGGAGGTGATGGTGGCGCCGCAGGCCCGCCGTCGACGAGAGACGTCATCACGGCGCCGGCGTCATTGAGTGTGTCCGCGAGCGCGAGCGCTTGAGACGGGGGCTCATGAGGGGCGACGGCGACGACGGCCGGGGGCTCGGCTGACGCGACTGGTTCGGCCTTGATGGGGGCGACGGGCTGCGCTGCCACCCCGGGCCCCGGGGGTTGGGCTTCAGCCGCAAGGCGAGTGGCGCCGAACCAGCCCAAGGCGGCCGCCATCGCGACCGACGCGACGTACACGGGCAACGAGACCGCACGGCGCGGGGCCCCTTCGGAGCGCAACGAGGCGGGCACGACCGGCGTGCCTTCTGCCCGCGGCCCCTCGAGCCTTTGAGCGGCTTCGGTTTTGGCACCCGCGGTGAACGAGGACACATCGACTTCGAAGAGCGACGCTGAGCTCGCCATGGGCGGAGCGGAGCTCGGTGCGCTCGCCGACCCTGGCGCTGAAATTGACGCGGGAGGCGGCACTGGCGCTGAAGCTCGGGCTGGCGTCGGGGGCGGCACAGACGCTGGCAGTGAGCCCGGCCCTGGCGCTGAAGCTCGGGCCGGCGCCGGGAGTGGCACAGACGGTTGGAGTGAGCCCGGCACTGGCGCCGAAGCTCGGCCTGGCGTCGGGGGCGGCACAGACGCTGGCAGTGAGCCCGGCCCAGGCGCTGACGCTCGGGCTGGCGTCGGGAGTGGCACAGACGCTTGCAGTGAGCCCGGCACTGGCGCTGAAGCTCGGGCATCCGAAGGGAGAGCCACAGACCAAACGACACAGCCTGCCGCAGAGGGTCGGGCCGGCGTCGGGAGAGGCACAGACGCGGGGGGTGAGGGTGG
>JANMBJ010000132.1:0-2041 GCA_031360335.1 Candidatus Nanopelagicales bacterium | reverse complement strand
GGGTCGCTGGGCCGCGCCGGCCGCCGCCCCTCCCCCCGGCTTCGGGCGCTTAACGCCCCCGGTGAATGGTGCGGCGTCCGTCGCTCCCTGGGTCATGGGGGTGGCTGAGGGGGGGTGTTCGGGATGTCGGCTGGAGGGGGCACCCCTGCGGGGTGCGCGCGCCCAGCCTCCCTGGGTTGCGTTGGGCTGCTCGCTGGGGGTCGGGGTCGGGTGCATCGGTGCGTGGGTGCGTGGGTGCGTGGCGCTTGGTGCTGGGGGTGGTTGCTGTGGGTGGGGGGATATGTGCCGTGAGTAGTGGGGTTCGTGAATTCTGGGTGACGGATGGTGGGGGGTGAGTGTCGGGGGGCTGGGGTCGGTACGGTTCGGGGTGTGGGCCTGTGGGGGGCCCTCGAGTAGGGGCTGGTGCGGTGCTTGTGCTGGGGCGAGATGTCTCTGTCGACCATCTGGGGAGAGAGCTGCCGCAGGCGTTGAAGCCGGCGGCTCGGCGCGCTCGGGACGTGGCGCAGGGGACCTGGCCGGCGCCGGTCGCCGACTGGCGGCTGGCCCGTACGACGCGGGCGCCCGAGACCTTCGCCGAGAAGGTGCGCTATCGCAGCGCGTTCGATCGGCGCCCCCTCCTCACCACCCTGGTCGACAAGGTGGCGGTGCGTGACTACGTCGCTGAGCGCATCGGGTCCGAGCACCTGGCCGGGCTCGTCGGTGCGTATGACTCCGCGACCGCGATCCCGTGGGGATCGCTGCCGCGAGAGTTCGTGCTGAAGGGGTCGCACGGGTCGGGGGCAGTCGTCGTCGTCTGGGACGGCGCTCCTGAGGCGTCCCGCCTGCCGGCTTCGGCGCGGTTCGTGGACTGGGACCGCTTCGGGATCCGACCCGAGCACGCGAGCCGGCCACGGATGGCCGCCCTGGCGGAGAAGTGGCTGACGCTCAACTACCACCACGGCCCGGGGCGGCTGCCGGAGTGGGCCTATCGCGACGTGCCCGCACGGGTGCTGGTCGAAGAGCTCATCCCCGGGGTCGGCACCGCGCTGCCGACCGACTACAAGTGCCTGGTGTTCGACGGTGTGTGCAAGCTGTTCTATGTCGTCGACGGTCGGTTCGGTGACCATCGGATCGCGGTGTTCCTGGCCGACGGCACCCCGGCCCCTGCCGGTCTGCTGCACCCGCGGCCGCAGACGATGCCGGCGCTCGCGCCCAACTGGCGCGAGGTCATCGCCGCCGCGGAGGAGCTCGGCCGCGGCCTGGACTTCGTGCGCGCCGACCTCTATCCGATCGCCGGTGGCTACGTGTTCGGCGAGATGACGGTCTACCACGATGCCGGGCACAACGGCTGGGACCCGCCGGAGTACGACCGCGAGGTGGGTTCCTGGTGGAATCTCCCGGACGCCGCCGAGCTCCGCACCCCGAGGTAGACCCGGGCGTAGTCCGTCGACGTGAGGGTCAGCGGGTGGCGTGGAGACCGTGGGGGTGGCCTTCGCCATACTGCCTGCGGGCTTTGACCGCGTGACGCCAGGCGGGGATCGCCACGGCGAGGCGGCGCGACATCGAGACGGTCGCGCGCTTCGAGAACACCTCGAAGTCGATGTCCTCGACGGCGTCGACGATTCCGCAGTAGAGAACGCGGGCGGCCTCGATGCAGGGCTGCGACGACGGGTGCAGCATCTCGATGCCGACGCGAGACTCCTCCTCGAGTCGACGTACGCGCTGGATCTGGAACTTGAGCAGGGCGCGGATCTTCGGTGTCACCACTCGCTTCTCGAGGTCGGCTCGCGTCACCTGGAAGGTCCTCAGATCCTCGAGCGGGAGATAGACCCGACCGCGGTCGAGGTCCTCGCCGACGTCGCGCACGAAGTTCGCGAGCTGGAACGCGACCCCGAGTTCCTGGGCGCGGTCGTAGGCCTCGGGCTCGAACGGCTCGAGGATCGGCACCATCTGCAGCCCGATGACTGCCGCAGAGCCGTAGACGTAGGTGTAGAGGTCGTCGTAGGTGGCGTAGTCGGTCACCGTGAGATCCATGCGCATGGAGGTGAGGAACGCCTCGAAG
>JANMBJ010000126.1:0-10051 GCA_031360335.1 Candidatus Nanopelagicales bacterium | reverse complement strand
GCCAAGCTGGCCGGTGCCGACTTCGCCAAGTGCCAGGGTCTCGAGCTGCCGTCCTCGGTCTGCTCCCCGCGAGACTTCCTGTTGTCCAACGTGTCCGGCGAGACCGCGTCGTGGCACGAATTCGGGATGGAATGGAAGGAGCACGTGGCCTGGGCATCCCCGATCCTTCTGACGTCCGCTTTCCTGCTTTTCGTGTACTACGGGCCACGCATCGTCGCCCGCCCGTGGCTGCGCACCGCCCTCATCGTGATGGTCGTCGGGGCCTTCGCGGCTGCCGCTGTCGCGGGAGTCCTCGGCGCGTTCATCAACAAGGTGGCTCCGATCGCATGAGTACCGAGGGGACTGCACCCATGACCACGCACCACGACTCTGACATCGCACCCGAGCTCGTCGAGCTGAACTTGCAGGACAAGCCCGACGGCCCTGGAGCGGCGATGATGATCTCCGCCGGCATCGGCATCTTCGTGCTCGGCATCATGACGCTCTGGGTCGAGGCGAGCGCGAGCATGAACAGCGCTCTGGGCAAATGGGATTTCGGCACCGGTGTGGGTGCCCTGGCCGGGAAGGTGATTGTCGCCTCAGTCGCCTACTTCGCCAGCCTGGCCATCCTCTGGCTGCTCTGGAAGGTCAAGGAGGTCGACATCAAGAAGGCCTTCTATGTCGGCTGCGGCCTCGGGCTGGCCGGCGCGCTGCTGACGTTCCCGACCTTCTTCCAGCTGTTCGCCCCCGCTTGATGGACATCCAGCGCAACCACAAGGCCGACCGGGTCGCGGCGCAGGCGACCGGTGTCGGAGTCGGGTTCATCGCCTTGATGGTCACGTGGTTGATCGGAGCGAGGCTCTTCGAGCGCGTCTGGGGGCAGCCCTCGGCTGCGTACGTCGCGCTGGCCACCGCTGTGCTCGTGGGCGTCGGTGCCGGTGCTTGGGCGGCTCGACGGCTCGTCCGCGTGGCGCTGAAGGAGATCGAGGTCCAGGAGTCGCGCGGGGCCGCGGCACCGGAGACGCAGCAGGTCTGATCTACCCGCGAGCCGGCGCCCGAGTGGACATGACCCCCGCTCGGGCGCTCCTCCGTCCGGGTAGAGGCGCGCGGCGTGCCCCCGACGGCATCCGGTGCGCATGGACCAGACCGACGACGGGCAGCAGGGTGCGCCTGTGGTCGTGCTATTGACCGTGCTCCGCGAGGGGGGACATTCCGGTTGCATCGGCTTCGGCGGCCCACCGACACACATCCGACTGCAGCGCGACCTGTGCGTCCGACGGATGCCGATGATGATGTTGGAGAGCATGACCTGTCTCTGGGTTGGATCGACGCGGACGAGCGACCTAGGTCCGGAGACCGGTCGGGGCTGGGACGCGCGAGGTCTCAGCGGGACAGCTCGCTCACATCGCTCCCCACGACTTCGAGCGTTCTACGGCCACCCTCCAGCGGCGGTGGGCGGTGTCGTCGTTGGGGCGTGGGGTGAAGTGGGCGTCGCGGCGTACGACTGCGGCGATCGCGTCGCTCGACTCCCAGACGCCGGTGCCGAGACCGGCGAGAAGGGCGGCGCCGAGGCCGGTGGTCTCGAGGATCGCGGCGCGGGCGACCGGGACCTGGAGCGCGTCGGCCTGCAGCTGGCAGAGGAAGTTGTTGGCCGATGCGCCGCCGTCGACGGCGAGCTCGGGGAGCGAGACCTGACCCTCGCGGACCATGAGCTCGACGACGTCCTGCACCTCGAACGCGATCGCCTCGAGGGTCGCCCGGACGATGTGCGCACGGGTGGTGCCGCGTGAGAGGCCGAGGATCGTGCCGCGGGCGTGCGGGTCCCAGTCGGGTGCGCCGAGGCCGGTCAGCGCGGGTACGAAGACCACCCCGCCGGAGTCCGGCACGGACTGCGCGATCGCCTCGGTGTCAGCGGCGCTGTCGATGATCTGCAGCCCGTCGCGCAGCCACTGCACGGCTGCCCCGGTCACGAACACCGCGCCCTCGAGGGCGTAGGTGAGGCGGCCGTCGGGGTGCTGCCAGGCGACCGTCGTGAGCAGGCCGGTCGAGGACGCCACCGGCCGGTCACCGGTGTTGACCAGGACGAACGACCCGGTGCCGTAGGTGCACTTGCTCGAGCCGGGGGTGAAGCAGGCCTGGCCGAACAGGGCCGCCTGCTGGTCACCGGCGATGCCCGCGATGGGCAGGTCGAGGCCGAGGAACACCGCGGGGTCGGTGCGCCCGAACACGCCGTAGGACGGCACGATCTCGGGGAGTGCGTCGCGGGGCACGCCGAACAGCTGGCACAGCTCGTTGCTCCAGGCGCCCTCGTGGATGTCGTACAGCAACGTCCGCGACGCGTTGGACGCGTCGGTGACGTGGTGCAGGCCGCGGGTGAGCCGAGCGACCAGATAGGAGTCGACCGTGCCGACCGCGACACGCCCGCTCGTCACCTGTGCCCACACGTGCGGCTCGTTGAGGGCGATCCAGGTCAGCTTCGTCGCGCTGAAGTACGGGTCGAGCCGCAGCCCGGTCAGCTCCATGACGCGCGGCTCGCGACCGTCGGATCGCCACTGCTCGCACAGGCCGGCCGTCCGCCGGTCCTGCCAGACGATCGCGCGACGCGGGGAGCCCAAGGTCTCGCGGTCCCACAGCACGACGGTCTCGCGCTGGTTGGTGATCCCGAGAGCGGTCGGCTGGTCGGCAGCCGGGCCGAGGTCGGCCATCGCGCTGTGTACGGCGGTCAGCGCGGCGGCCCAGATCTCGCTCGGGTCGTGCTCGACCCAGCCCTCGGTCGGGAAGTGCTGAGGGAACTCCGCGTAGCCGCGGGCGATGACGGTGGCGTCGGTCGAGACGACGAGTGCGGTGACGCCGGTGGTGCCGGCATCGATCGCCAGGATGCTCATGAGGGTCCTCCGGGGCGCGCGTGCACGGGGTCGAGCACGTCCGGACGCTAGCGCGCGTCGCAGTCCGGCGCAGGCAGGCTGGGTGCGGATCGGCGTTCGAGATGCGGGTGTCCGGGCGGGCGATACGAGCGGACGGGAGTGTCCGCTTGGCGAGCGGTGTCGCAACGGTGGCGTTGAGTGCGGTTGGATGGGGTGTGCGGTCATGACAGCGCTGTCATGCCCCCCACCCATTTCCTGGCATGAGGAGAACCATGCGCGTCGGAGTGCTGACCGGAGGCGGCGACTGCCCCGGTCTCAACGCCGTCATCCGTGCCGTCGTCCGTAAGGGCGTCACACAGTACGGTTTCGAGTTCGTCGGTTTCCGCGACGGTTGGAAGGGCCCCCTCGAGGGCAACACCCTGCCGCTGGGCATCGAGCAGGTCCGCGGCATCCTGCCGCGCGGCGGCACGATCCTGGGGTCGAGCCGCACGAACCCGATCAAGATCGACGGAGGCGTCGACCAGATCAAGGCGAACCTCGCGGCGCAGGGCGTCGACGCCCTCATCGCTATCGGTGGCGAGGACACCCACGGCGTTGCGACGAAGCTCGACGAGCTCCCCCAGCCCGTGGTCGGTGTGCCCAAGACGATCGACAACGACCTCAGCGCGACCGACTACACGTTCGGCTTCGACACCGCGGTCAACATCGCGTCGGAGGCGATCGACCGTCTGCACACGACCGCCGAGTCGCACCACCGCATCCTCGTGGTCGAGGTCATGGGCCGTCACGCCGGCTGGATCGCGCTGCACGCGGGCATGTCCGGTGGCGCCAACGGCATCCTCATCCCCGAGGTGCCCTTCGACCTCGACGAGGTCGCAGGCTGGGTCGAGTCGCGGTTCCGCTCGCACTACGCGCCGATCATCGTCGTGTCCGAGGGTGCGCTCCCGGCCGACGGCGAGCTGATCACGAAGGACCAGTCGCTCGACGCGTTCGGGCACGTGCGACTGACCGGCATCGGCGACTGGCTGGCCTCGGCTCTCGAGGACCGCACGGGCAAGGAGGCTCGCGCCTCGGTGCTCGGGCACATCCAGCGAGGCGGCACCCCCACGGCCTTCGACCGGGTGCTCGCCACCCGTTTCGGCCTGCACGCCGTCGACGCGGTCGCCGAGAAGGACTACGGCAAGATGGTCGCGCTCCAGGGCACGGACATCGTGCGCGTGCCCTTCATCGCCGCGACCGGCGTCCTCAAGACCGTCCCGATCGAGCGCTACGACGAGGTCCGCCCCTTCTTCGGGTAGGAGCATGCGTATCCGGAGGGGCTTCGCAGACGCGTGGCCCCTCCGGCAGGCCTGACCCGAGTGGATCTCCCCGAGACGCGTGATGTGGACAGGGTGGAGGTCCTGATCACACGTCTCGCGGTAGCACGCGGTGGGGCAGCGGGTCGCGGCTTCGACGGGTTGCCTAGACTTCGGTCGTGGTTGATCACATCTCCTGGACCGAGCTGCCCGCTGCCCAGCAGCCGGTGTGGCCGGACCAGTCCGCGCTCGCCGACGCCGTGGCGCAGCTGCGCACGCTGCCCCCGCTGGTGTTCGCGGGGGAGTGCGACAACCTCACCGAGCGCCTCGCGGCCGCGTCGCAGGGCCGAGCCTTCGTGCTCATGGGCGGCGACTGCGCCGAGACGTTCGACACCGCGACCGCCGAGGCGATCCGCGCCAAGCTCAAGACCGTCCTGCAGATGGCGATCGTCCTGACCTACGGCGCAAGCCTCCCGGTCGTGAAGGTCGGCCGCATGGCCGGGCAGTACTTCAAGCCGCGCAGCAAGTCCGTCGAGCTGCGTGACGGCCAGGAGATGACGTCGTACTACGGCGACGGCGTCAACGCCCTGCCGTTCGAGGCGCTCGGCCGGGTGCCCGACCCGCAGCGCCTCGTACGCGCCTACAACACCGCGAGCTCGACGCTCAACCTCGTGCGCGCGTTCACCCAGGGTGGCTACGCCGATCTTCGCCAGGTCCACGCGTGGAACCAGGACTTCGTCGCGGAGACGAGTGCGGGCAACCGATACGAGCAGGTCGCCGGCGAGATCGACCGCGCGCTGTCGTTCATGGCGGCGTGCGGCGCCGACCCGGAGGAGTTCAAGCGGGTCGAGTTCTATGCCGGGCACGAGGCGCTGGTGCTCGACTACGAGAAGGCGCTGACGCGCATCGACTCGCGGACGGGCAAGCTCTACGACGTATCGGGCCATTTCGTGTGGGTGGGCGAGCGCACGCGTCAGCTCGACGGCGCCCACATCGACTTCGCGGCGCGGATCAACAACCCGATCGGCGTCAAGCTCGGTCCGACGACCTCGCCCGAGCAGGCGGTGGAGCTCGCCGACAAGCTCAACCCCGAGCGCGTACCGGGTCGGCTCACGTTCATCACGCGCATGGGTGCGGGCACGATCCGCGAGGCGCTGCCCGGCATCGTCGAGAAGCTCACCGCCAGCGGTCACCCGGTCGTGTGGGTCTGCGACCCGATGCACGGCAACACCCGCGAGACGCAGTCGGGCGTGAAGACCCGGTCGTACTCCGACGTCGCCGACGAGGTGCTCGGCTTCTTCCAGGTGCACAAGGCGCTCGGCACGATCCCCGGCGGCATCCATGTCGAGCTCACCGGTGACGATGTCACCGAGTGCGTCGGGGGCACCGAGGGAGTCACCGAGGACCAGCTCGGCGACCGCTACGAGACGGCCTGCGACCCGCGCCTGAACCGCGTGCAGTCCCTCGAGCTAGCTTTCGACGTCGCCGACTTGCTTCTCGACCGCCCCCGCCGTCCCTGACCCACTGCGCCCCCCTGATCCACGGTGACAGCGCGCCCTGTCCCCGGATCCACGGTGACAGCGCGCCCCGCCCCCGCCGTCCCTGACCGACCGCGCCCCGTCCGCCCCGTACACCTCAGCCGTCTCCACATCCCGAGATGTGGAGCTACGCACCGCTATACCTCCGTGTGGTTACACATCTCGCGTGGTTCCTCCCGAGATGTGTAGCTACGCACCGCGATACCCCCGTGTGACTACACATCTCGCTACCCCCGCGCGGCGTCTCCCCACCCCCGCGTGCGTATGTGGCTGGCCTGCTGCATCTCGAGATGTGTAGCCACACACTGCTACACCTCCGTGTGGTTACACATCTCGCCTGCTGCGACCGGAGATGTGTAGCCACGCGGTGCTAGGGCCCCTTGTGGTGACACATCTCGGTGGCGCTGTGGGCGGGCGCGGCGCGGGGGATGGGAGGGTAGGGTCGGTGGCCGCGTCTGATTTCCGCTAGTACGGGGGTTGGCGGTGGGGCAGACTTCACGGCATGAGCCCCGCCACCGACCTGCCGCCGGCGTACGCCGGACCCGCAGGGCTCGACGTCGAGGCGGCCTATCAGGCGCTCGTCGCTCGTGACCGGCGCTTCGACGGGCGGCTGTGGTTCGGCGTCACGAGCACCGGGGTCTACTGCCGCCCCGTATGCCCGGCGCAGACTCCGAAGATCACCAACGTCCGCTATTTCGCGGCGCCTGCGGCCGCGGTGAGCGCTGGCTTCCGTGCCTGCAAACGGTGCCGCCCCGACTCCGCACCCGGCTCCCGGCACTGGGACCACCGCGGCGACCTCGCCTCGCGAGCACTCCGCCTCATCGCGGACGGGGCGGTCGACGAGGGCGGAGTCGTGGGTCTCGCCGCGTCGCTGCACGTGAGTGATCGGCACCTGCACCGCACGCTCGTCACCGAGGTCGGTGCCGGGCCGCTGCAGCTCGCGGTGAGCCGCCGCGCGCAGACCGCGCGCCTGCTCGTCGAGCAGACCGACCTTCCACTCTCGGAGATCGCCTTCGCATCAGGCTTTTCCAGCATCCGGCAGTTCAACGACGTGATGCGTCGCGAGTTCGGCTCACCGCCCTCGGCGATGCGCCGCGCGCCAGCGGCACCGGTCGCGGCGTCCGACCCGGCCCTCGTGCTGCGGCTGCGGCTGCGACCGCCGTACGACGTCGACGCGGTGGGGGAGTTCCTCGCAGTACGTACGGTCGAGGGCCTTGAGCAGCACCGCGTCGAGCGGGGGTCGTGGACCCACCGTCGGGTCGTGCCGCTCGGCGCGCACTCGGCCGTGGCCGAGGTGCGCGTGGTCGGCGACCACGTGGTGGTGCGCAGCGACACCGACATCCGCGGCACCGCGGCCCTGGTGCGACGGGTACGCCGATGGCTGGACCTCGACGCTGACCCCGAGACGATCGACGCGGCCCTCGCTGCCGACTCTGCGCTGCGCCCGCTCGTCAGGGGGCGACCGGGACTCCGGGTGCCGACCACCGTCGACCCGTGGGAGACGGTCGTGCGCGCGATCGTCGGCCAGCAGGTGTCGGTGGCGGGTGCGCGCACGATCCTCGGCCGGATCGTCGCCGAGTTCGGCAGCCCGATCTCGCCTGGGCTCTCGGCATTCCCCGGCGCCGAGGTGCTCGCGTCAGTCTCGCCGGACGACATCTCGATCCTCGGCATGCCTCGTGCTCGTGGTCGCACGATCCACACCGTCGCGACCGCCGTGGCTGAAGGCCAGATCGACCTCCGCGGCAGTGATCCCTCATCGGTGCGCGAGGCGCTGCTGGCGTTCCCGGGGATCGGGCCGTGGACCGCCGACTACGTCCGGCTCCGGGCGCTCGCCGACCCCGACGCGTTCCCGGTCGCCGACCTCGGCCTGCGTCACGCCGCGATCGCGCTCGGCCTTCCCGACGACGTACGCGGGCTGTCGGCGCGCGCCGCGCCATGGAGCCCGTGGCGGTCGTACGCCGCCCAGCACCTCTGGACCAGCGTGCCGCCGCCGAGCGCGCGCGCACCTCGCCGCCCCGTGAAGGAGACGTCATGAGCAGCAGGCCGTACGACACGACCGCCGTCGATGGGCCTGGAGGCTGGGTCGTGGTCGTCGTCGACCCCGACGACGGCGCCGTGGTCGCGTCGGGGTTCACCGACCTCGGTACCGTTTTCGGGTTCCTCACCGGCGCGGAGCAGGCGCGCGGCTACACCGACGTGCACCCGTCGGCAGCGTCGGTGCGCCCGGTGGTGGAGGCGCTGACGGCGTACGCCGATGGAGACGTCGACGCGCTCGACCGGGTTGTCGTGCGGCAGCCGGGTGGTCCGTTCATGCAGCGTGCGTGGGACGAGCTGCGCGGGGTGAAGGCGGGGGAGACCGACACCTATGCCGGTCTCGCGATCCGCGCGGGCAGCCCCGCGGCGGTGCGCGCCGCTGGTCAGGCGTGCGCGAAGAACCACGTCGCACCGTTCGTGCCGTGCCATCGCATCCTGCGCACCGGCGGCTCGCTCGGCGGCTACGCCTACGGGCTCCCGGTCAAGGAAGCCCTCCTCGTCCACGAGGGCGCCTTCCTGTCGTGAGGGTCCGGTCGGCCGACCGTGCGGGTGGTCGGCCCAGTTCGCAGGCGGCGTCAGCTCCGCCGACGCGAGCGCGTGCTGTCGCGCCAGCGACTCGGACAGCAGCGGAAACCCCCTCGATCACCGGAGTGTGTTCGTCATAGCGTCGTGGGCATGACCACCCGACCGTCGTCGCTCGAGCTCACGCTGCGCGCCGCCCTCGTCCCCGCCATGCGCGCGAAGGACACCGTCGCGCTCACGGCACTGAGGTCGGCGCTCGCCGCCATCGCCGACGCCGAGGCCGTCGAGCCCTCCACGGCCGAGAGACTCAGCGTCACGACGTCTGGCCACGTCGCCGGTGCTGTCACCGGGGTCGGCGCGGGTGAGGTGGCTCGTCGCCAGCTCAGCGACGACGACGTACGCCGGATCGTCCTCGACGGGGTGCTGACACGGCGGTCGGACGCCGACACCCTCCAGCGATACGGAGCGGCTGAGCGTGCCGACACGCTGCGGGCCGAGGCGGAGGTGCTGAGCACCGTCCTGCGGCACGTACCCGTGGAGCCGTCGGAGGGGTTCTAGGCTGCGTCAGGTGACCCTCACCGTGGACCTGCGCAGCGACACCGTCACCCGCCCGAGCGCTGCGATGCGCGAGGCGATGGCGAGCGCCGAGGTCGGCGACGACGTCTACGGCGAGGACCCGACGATCATCGAGCTCGAGCAGCGCGTGGCGGCCCTCCTCGGGCACGAGGCTGGCCTGTTCACGCCGTCAGGGTCGCTGGCCAACCAGCTCGGCCTCCGGTTGCACGCCGGCCCGGGTCAGGAGATCGTCGCCGACTCGCAGGCGCACGTCGTGCGCGCGGAGCTCGGCGCGGCCGCGGTCTTCAGCGGCATCACGACGCGGACGTGGGACGCGCCGCGCGGGCTCCTCGACGCCGATGTCGTGCGGGAGTTCGTACGACCGAGCGCAGGGCCCTACCTGGTGTCGACGACGGCGATCGCGGTCGAGAACACCCACAACTTCGGCGGTGGCACGGTGCAGCCGCTCGACCGGCTCCAGGCCGTGCGCGACGTCGCCGACGAGACCGGTCTCGCGGTGCACCTCGACGGCGCCCGGCTGTGGAACGCCCACGTGGCGAGCGGTGTGCCGATGCATGCCTATGGCGAGATCGCCGACACCGTGTCGGTCTGCCTGTCGAAGGGGCTCGGCGCACCTGTCGGCTCTGTGCTCGTGTCGAGCACTGAGCGCATCGCCTCCGCACGCATCTGGCGCAAGAGGTATGGCGCCGGCATGCGTCAGGCGGGAATCCTTGCGGCTGCTGGTCTCTACGCCCTCGACCACAACATCGAGCGCCTCGCCGACGACCATGTGCGCGCGCAGCGCCTCGCCTTCGCGCTCGCCGAGGCGGTCGACGGCATCGTGGCGCCCGAGCACGTCGAGACCAACATCGTCGTGCTCGACCTCGCGCCCTCGGAGTGGACCGCGGCGGCCCTGGCCGTCGCAGCGGGGGAGCGGGGCGTACGCATCTCCGCGCTCGGCCCGAACTTCGCGCGCCTCGTCACGCACCTCGACGTCGACGATGCCGGCATCATGCTCGCCGCCGACGTCCTGACCCGCCTCCTGCGTTCCAGCCCCTGACGCCCCCGAGTCACAGGTCGAGTGGTCGCTGAGCCGACCCCTTGAGCGACCGTTAGACCTGTGGCTCGGGGAGGGCCGGGGCCCGGTCGAAGAGGGGCGGGAGGACGCGTACGGCGTGGGCGAGGTCGCGGAGGTCGCCGTCGACGAGTGCCTGCGGGCCGTCGCAGAGGGCGGTCTCGGGGTGCGGGTGCACGTCGACGATGA
>JANMBJ010000120.1:0-3354 GCA_031360335.1 Candidatus Nanopelagicales bacterium | reverse complement strand
CGGGTGGTCCACGACATCGACGGCGTGACCCGCAACGGCGACCCGGACGGTTCGCTGCCCGGCATCGCCCACCTGTCCTTCGAGGGTTGCGAGGGCGACGCGCTCCTGCTCCTGCTCGACGCCGCGGGAGTGGAGTGCTCGCGCGGCTCGGCCTGCTCCGCCGGTGTTCCTCAGCCCAGCCATGTGCTCCTTGCCATGGGCATGGACCCGGTGGCTGCTCGCAGCTCACTGCGCTTCTCGCTCGGGCACACGTCGGTGCCGCACGACGTCGACCGCTTGCTCGAGGTGCTGCCGGCCGTGGTCGCACGTGCACGTCGCGCCGGGTCGTCCCGATGAAGGTCGTCGCCGCGCTCTCCGGCGGTGTCGACTCGGCGGTCGCCGCATCGCGTGCGGTCGAGGCCGGGCACGAGGTCACCGCGATCCACCTCGCGCTGTCGCGCTCACCGCAGAGCCACCGCACCGGCGCCCGCGGCTGCTGCACTCTGGAGGATGCCCGCGATGCCCGCCGAGTCGCGGACGTGCTCGGAATCCCCTTCTACGTATGGGATCTCTCCGAGCGATTCGCCGAGGACGTCATCGACGACTTCATCGAGGAATACTCCGCGGGCCGCACCCCCAACCCGTGCTTGCGTTGCAACGAGAAGATCAAGTTCACCGCCGTGCTCGACCGGGCGCTCGCTCTCGGCTTCGACGCGGTGAGCACCGGGCACTATGCGCGCATCATCGACGGACCGCACGGTCGTGAGCTGCACCGAGCGATTGACCCGGCCAAGGACCAGTCCTACGTCCTCGGAGTGCTGGACCGCCAGCAGCTCGCCGGCGCGATGTTCCCGCTCGGCGACTCGCTCAAGCCCGACGTACGCGCTGAGGCCAGTCGTCGGGGGCTGCTCGTCGCGGAGAAGCCCGACAGCCACGACATCTGCTTCATCCCGAGCGGCGACACCGCTGGGTGGCTGCGCGACCGGCTCGGCGACGCACCCGGTCACATCGTCGACGCCGAGTCGGGGGAGGCCATCGGCCAGCACGACGGCGCCTTCGCGTTCACCGTCGGGCAGCGGCGCGGCCTCGGCCTCGGGCGTCCGGCGCCGGACGGTGCCCGCCGCTACGTCGTCGGCGTCGACATCGGATCCTCGACGGTGCTGGTGGGACCTCCCGTGCTGCTCGAGGTCGACACGATCCACGCCGACCGCCCGCGCTGGTGCGGCGATGCTCCGATCGGCCCCGTCGAGGGCAGCGTGCAGCTGCGCGCGCACGGCGATCCGGTCGACGCGGTCGTCGAGGTCACGCGCGACCCGCGCGGCGACCGCGTCGTGGCCCGCCTGCGGGCGCCCGTACGCGGCGTGGCCCCCGGCCAGGCCCTCGTCATCTACGACGACACCCACGTGCTCGGCTCCGCCACCATCACGCGTTCTACGCGTGATGGTGGTGTGGGCCCCCGCTGAGGCGAAGCCTCAGGAGGGACATCACGCGTTCTACGCGTGGCAGGGCGCTCAGGTGCGACGGCGGGCTCGGGTGTCGGTGGCCCGCCGGGCGGCCTCCAGCCGCGCGGACATGCTCGCCTCGAGATCACCCCAGAGGTCGTACGCCGTGGGGGTCCGCCACCCGAAGCGCAGGGACCCTGATCGCAGCAGGGCGGCCGCCAGGATCGTGAGGCCCTCGGCGTACTCCAGGGGCACGCCGGCCTGGATCATGAGCACGAACATCACGGCGGCGGCCACGGCCGCGGAGACATACCACTCGCCTGGCCGGATGGCCGCTGGCACCTCACCGCAGAGCAGGTC
The DNA here is from genome assembly GCA_031360335.1 of Candidatus Nanopelagicales bacterium. GTDB lineage: Bacteria > Actinomycetota > Actinomycetes > S36-B12 > CAIYMF01 > Longivirga. The sequence continues at coordinate 1,573 of JANMBJ010000120.1, read as the reverse complement.
GCGGAGCAGCCCGCCACCCGTCGCGGTGATCACGCCGAGGAAGGCGGCGCCGGCGAAGGTGAGGTCGACCACGAGAGCGCGCTCCGCACCGAGCACCACCCACACCCCGATCAGCAACGTGTCGACCACGGCCATCACGGGCACCGCGGCACGCACGGCGCGCGCGAAGACGAGGCCGATCACCGAGGCGAAGGCGGCGCTCTCGAGATAGGTCGGCACGACGAGCGCCGCGGGTCGCCCGGTCTGCAGCAGGACGTCGCGGATGAGTCCACCGCCCACTGCGCACACGAGCGCGATCGTGAAGACACCGACAGGATCGAGCCCCTTGCGCGTCGCGTGCAGGGCACCCGAGAGGGCACCGAAGGTCACCGCAGTCATCTCGAGCGCGAAGGGCAGTGCGATGACGCTGTCGACGGGGTTGCTCATGAGTGGTCCTGCTTGTCGCGGTCGCGAGACCAGAAGGTCCACAGCCGGTCGGTGATGTCGCGCGCCGCGCGGGTCTCCCACTGCAGCCGCACCGCGAGCAGCCGGACGGCGAAGACCGTGAGCATCGCGAGGATCTGCGCCTGCCCGGTCGGCAGCTGCGCCGCCTTGACCAGGACCACGAACGCCAGCGCCCCGAAGAACGCAGCCGCAGCCGTGAAGACGCCGGGGCGGAGCACGCGAGGTGCCTCGCCCGCCAGCAGGTCGCGAAACGTGACACCGCCGACCGCGGTCACGGTGCCGATGAAGATGGCAGCGATCCACGACAGCTGCTCGCCCAGGGCCACGCTCGCGCCGACCGTGCAGAGGAAGCCGAGCGCTAGGGCATCGAGCACGATCACCACTGGCTCGAGCCGGTCGATGAGTCCGGCGAAGAAGAAGCCGACGACGGCTGCTGCCGCGGCGAGCAGCAGATAGCGGTTGTCGATGAGCACGATCGACGTACCCGTCTGCAGGAGGGTGTCGCGCAGCAGCAGCCCGCCGAGCCCCTCGGCGACCGCGAGCAGCATGACTCCCACGACGTCGAAGCCGCGTCGTGCTGCGTACGCCGCTCCGCTCACGGCTCCGACACCGACTGCCGCGAGCTGGGTCCACGCGGGGAGGGCCAGCGAGGCGTCGACGGTGATGCCCAGGGTGGCGAAGGTCGCCAGGCTGCTCACCCTCGCGACGATAGGGCCTGTCCCGGCGTTCCGCCGGACGCGCGGCGCGACAGTAACCTCGAGCCGTGCTCCCCACCTCCGTACCCGCTGCCGTGACCACGATCGGGTCGATGCCCGGGACCTCCGTACGCGATGCCGTGGGCCTGGTCGTCGCCGAGCTGACGTCCGGCGACGGCGTCCCGCACCTGCCCGAGCTCCCGGGGCGCGGGCCAGGCTCGGACCTCGTCGGGCGTACGGCCGGACTCCTCGCCGGGGTCGTGCCCGATCTCGCCGTGGAGACGACCGCGACGGGCTGGCGCTTCGCCGATGCGCCGGGTCGCGAGTCGCGTCGCGCGGCCTCCTGGCTCGGCGAGGACCTCGACGCGTGGGAGGAGGCGCTGCAGGGCTTCGACGGCACCGTGGCGGTGTCGCTCGCGGGTCCGTGGACTCTC
>JANMBJ010000105.1:0-13313 GCA_031360335.1 Candidatus Nanopelagicales bacterium | reverse complement strand
GTCGGGCAGATCAGGGCCTCCGTGGTGACACCCGGCGTGGTCGCGATGGGGACACCGTGCTCGTCGACGACCTGCACGACGACCGGATCACGGGGATTGAGTGCGGGCAGCGAGATCGGGTCGCCCGACTTGGGCGGGTTGGTCCGCAGCTGGGCGATGACGTCGTTGGCGCTCGAGTGCAGGGTGTCGTCCAACGAACGGGCCGCTGCCCCGGTGACGCTGATGACCGCGACGACGGCCACGAGCAGCGCGCCCACGAACACGACCACGCCCGCCGAGACGACGGCGCGGGCTCGCAGCGAGCGGGGTCCACGGGTCGTCACTGGTCGTCCGAGTCAATGCGGTAGCCCACGTTTCGCACCGTCTCCACGACACCAGCGCCGAGCTTGCGGCGTAGCCCGACCATGCACACCTCGACGAGGTTGGCGTGGCCATACGGCTCGTTCCACACCTCGTCGAGCAGCTCCTGCTTCGGGACGGCTCGACCCGGGCTGATCATCAAATGGGCGAGTACCCCGAACTCGCGGGCAGACAGGGCGAGCTCGTCGTCGTCGATCCACGCGCGGTGGCCCTCGGGGTCGAGCCTCAGCCTGCCCAGCGTCTGCAGGTGCGACGAGGGGCGCCGACGCCCCAGGTTCGACAGGCGTGCGAGGAGCACCAGGGTGCTGAATGGTTTGGTGACATAGTCGTCCGCGCCCAGCTCGAGGGCGTCCAGCTCGTCGTGCTCGCCGTCCTTGGCCGTGAGCATGAGCACCGGGACGTCGTGACCGGCGGCCCTCAGTTCCTGCAGGACGCGGTAGCCGGACATCCCCGGGAGCATGATGTCGAGGATGACGACGTCGTGACCTCCGGCCTTTGCGAGGCGCAGCCCGCTGACACCGTCGTGCGCGAGGTCGACCGCGTACCCGGCGCGACGCAGAGCCTCCCCGAGCAGCCGGGCCAGCCGGACCTCGTCCTCGACGACGAGCACCCTCCGGCCCATACCCGAGGCCGGGCTGTCATCCGAGGCAGGGATGGCCGATGTCATGGTGCCCATGGTGGCGCAGAGGTGGTCGACGGTCCCGTCCCAGCCACCCCTGCACCCATCTCGGTCAGGACAAGTGCTCTCCCGCGAGCATGAGGTCGTCGTCGGGGTCGTCGCTCCCCATGGGGCTGGCCTCGACCGTGCTGGGGGCGTCGCCGCCGGCTGGTGCCGTCGACTCGGCGCCGAGGACCTGCCGTGCTTCGGACCGCGCGACGTCGATGCGCGACCGGGTGAGGTAGCCAATCAGTGCCGCGATCGCCAGCAGGAACACGACGCTGGTCTTCAGCTTGCCGATCCCCAGACCGCCATCCTCGTGGTGCTGACCGAGCAGGTCCCCGATCGACGCCCCGAGCGGCCGGGTCAAGATGTACGCCGACCAGAAGGCCAGCACGGCGTCGAGACCGAGCTTCCAGTGCGCGAGCGCGATCGCGGCGATCAGCGTCGCGAACAGCATCGTCGTCCAGAAGTAGCCGATGGCCAGCTTCTCCGAGATCAGGTCGCCCGACGCGGTCCCCAGCGCGAAGGTGAACAGCACCGCAAGCCAGTAGAAGACCTCACGACGAACCGTGGTGATGCTGTGGATCGACAACGTCTTCTCGACCGCGTACCAGACGCTGAACACCACGGCCAGGACGACCGAGAACACGATGGTCGTCGTGACCAGCGGAACGCCGAAGTTGTCGGTGAGGTTGTCCGTGATGAGAGTGCCAACGACGCTCAGCAGAACGACCGTGACCCAGTAGATCGCCGGCACGTAGCGCGTGAGCGTGAACTGCGCGATCAGGAACACGATCAGGAACGTGCCCATGATGTACGTCGTCATCGTGAGCCCGAGACCGAGCTTGTCGTTGAGGAGGTCAGCGAAGGTCTCACCTACGGTCGTGCACAGCACCTTGATGACCCAGAAGACCGCAGTGACTTCGGGCACCTTGCTCAGCATGTGGTGATGATCGGCTCGATGGTGGGACTGGGTGAGGGACGTCATGTCATCCACGGTAAGCAAGCCCACCTGAGCCGGACCTGAGCCGTGACCCCATTCGGCGCAACCTCATCGTGGAAGGGCCAAAGCCGAGCGAGAGACCCGTTCACATCTTCACGAGGCTAGGTCGGCAGCCGTGCGTAGATCCTTTGGGGTGACGTCGGACCGGTTTCTATGCCGGTCCCGGGTCCTGTGGGTGCAGCAGCAGTCGAGATACCAGGCGACGCTGCTCGGATTCGAGCCAGTAGTCCCTGTGGCGTCTCGACACCGGTCGAGCGACCCCATCTCCGATTGTGGTGTTGGTCGGGTCGGGTAGGGGGAAGTCCAGAATCGCCCCCGGCACGTTGCCGTCGAGACGGTCACCAAGGGGGCATGCGATCGGGTCGGTCTGGCGCCAAAGTTCGTCCACGAGTCAACTCTGCCCCTCACCACTTAGTTCCTGACGGGGACGCCGACCCGCCAGTCGTCGAGACGGGTCAGCCAGCCACCAGCGCCGATGGCGGCGTACGTCGACCGTGCCGCGGCCACGAGCGGCTCGGCCTCGTCCGCGCGGCCTTCGGCGACGAGCCATCGTGCGAGGTCCTCCTGTGCCTGGGCACGCATTCCGACCGCTCCGAACGCGTCCAGCTCCGCGATGCCGGTGCGCAGCTCTCGCTCGACAACCGTCGCGTCGTCGCCACGCAGTGCCCTGACGAGGCCGCGCAGCCAGTGCCACTCGGCGGACACCGCGGGCGACACGATCCCTGCCGCCGCGGTATCGACCGGCGCGAGCATCCGCTCGGCTCGTGCGACGTCGCCCGCTGCCACCGCGGCGCGGACGAGCGGCGGCCAGAGCACCATGAAGTCGTCGTCGATCCCCATGCTCGACAGCAGGTGGGGCAGCGTCGCCTCGGCGATCTCGGCCGCGCGTTCAACGTCGCCGGCGCGCATCGCGGCGAGGATCGCAAGGTCCGACCACGTCACGATCTCGCTCTCGTGACCGCTGTCGCCGAGGTCTGGCACGTCCTCGAGCGGCAGGCCGCGGGCGTCGGCGATCCGGTTGCCGAACAGTGCGAGGACGAGCCGCAGCACGGGGATGGACACCCACCCGCGAGCGTCCTGCACGAGGCCGGCCGCCTCTTCGAGCCGGCCGGCCATCCACAGCGAGATGATGAGGTTGATCGCCGTGTAGTCGACGAAGCCCACGACTCCCGCGCGACGCGCGACCTCCAGCCCCTCGCGCGCCGCTGCCTCGGCCTGGGCGAGGTCGCGGCTGGCCATGATCGACGCCAGGTTGTTGAGTGCCTGGGACAGTACGGCCAGCCTGCCGTGCTGTCGGCAGAGCCGGGCCGCCGTCTCCACCAGCGCCCGCGCTGTCTCCGGGGCGCCGCTGTTCGCATAGCCGACACCCAGGGCGAGCATCGCCTGGGCGATGTGCTCGGGATCGCCGTAGGCCTCGGCGCAGCGAAGCCGGACGTTGGTGATCTCCCACGCGGAGGCTCCGTCGCCCAGGTCGGAGTAGGCACGGCCCAGGCCTTGGGCGATGCGGATGAGAGACGGCTCCGCGCCGCGCGCGCCGTGCAGCGCTTCCCAGCGCGGACGGCCGATCGCGATCGCCGCTGCGGGGTCCAGGAGCAGCGCGAGGGCATCGATCCGGACACCCGCCGCGAACCCCGCGTCGATCGGCTGGCCGAGCGCGTCGAAGAAGTCGGTGGCAACCGCCGCGAGGTCACGCGCCGCGGGGTAGTTGCCGGCGTCCATCGCCGCCACAGCTGCGGACAGAGTGATGCGCGCGCGATCCTCGGGTAGCACCGCCCGCTCGAGCGCCGCGGCGAAGAGCCTGTGCGCCTCGGCCATCGAGCCGAGCTCGCGCGCCCGCACCGCCGCCTTCTCCAGCAGGGCACAAGCACGAGCGCTGAGCTCGGCGACGTCGTCGTCCCTGCTGGACGACGAGTCCGCGGCGTCGAGCAGGTGCTGGCCGATCACCATCGCGAGATCGCCATCGGCGTCGGGCAGGGAGCTCATGTGGTCGGCGACGGCGAGGTGACGGGTCTTGCGGTCGCGTCGGGACTGCGTTCCGTAGACCACCTGGCGCACGACGGACTGCACGAAACGGAACTGCCCGCGGTCGGCGGCGAACCTGTCCTGTTGGACGGCGAGGATCTCCTTGCGCCGCAGAGACTCCAGGCAGACGTCGAGCGTCGCCGGTTCGCTGCCGAGCGCGAGAAGGCCGTCACGGGTGAACACCGCGCCTAGAACGCTCGCGTCGGCGACGACGCGCCGTTCCTCCGGCGAGAGCGCGTCGATGCGTGCCGCCACGAGGGCCTGGAGCGAGGCTGGGGCACCGACGGCGTCAAGATCGAGTGCCGCACCGTCGGCGAGCACGTAGCGACCGTCGCGCGGCACGACGGCGTCGCGGTCGATGAGCGCGCGCACGGTCTCCACCGCGAAGAGCGGGACGCCCTCCGCCCGACCTACGAGCACCCGGCGGGTCTGCGACGAGAGGCCGACGACGAGCCCGTCGACGAGCCGCGACATCGCCTCGTCGTCGAGCGGGTCCAGTCGGATCACCGAGGTGCGCCTGCCGCCGAGGACCGGCCGCCGCGCGAGCAGCTCGGGTCTGGCGAGGGCGAGCACGAAGATGCCCGACTGGGCATTCGCGAGCACGTGCTCCGCGAAGTCCAGGAGAGCGTCGTCGGCGTGCTGCGCGTCGTCGACGACGAGGACGACCGACGACGAGTCGGTACCCACCCGCTCGAACCACGTGGTCCATGCGATGAACAGCTCAGGGCGCGTGAAGTCACCCGTGGAGCCGGCCCGCACGAGCGCTCCGAGCCGCGGCCGCAGCCACTCGCGCTCCTCTGGGTCCGGCACGAACTCGGCGAGGCCGGCGTCGAGCTTGTCGGCCACGATGTCGCCGGTGTCACCCTCGGTGAGGCCCAGCCGTGCGCGCACCGCCTCGGCGAGCGGCCAGAACGCGACGCCGTCGCCGTAAGACAGGCAGCGACCGCGGTGCCAGCGGGTGACGGCCGACAACCCGTCGGCGTACTTCTCGAACTCCCACGCCATGCGCGACTTGCCGACGCCGGCCTCACCGTCGAGCACCACGAGCCGTGGGCGACCCGACTCCTCCGTGGCGTGGAACAACTCCTTGAGCAGCCTCATCTCCCGGTCGCGCCCCGTCAGCGGCGCCTCGAGCCCGTCGACGCGCTGACCGCCCCCGACCTCGGCGACGACCGCACGCGCCACGTGCAGCCGCAACGGTTCGGCTTTGCCCTTGAGCGCGTGCTCACCGGTGTCCTCGTAGGCGATCGCCGCCGCGGTGAGGGATCGGGTGGTGTCGTCGACATAGACCGTGCCCGGCTCCGCTGCGCTCTGCACCCGCGCGGCTGTGTTCACGGCATCGCCGGCCACCATGCCCTCGGCCGTGGCGCCGACCGTGACCGCGACCTCGCCGGTGACCACGCCCACCCGCATGGCCAGCCCCGGGGCACCGACGTCGTCGCCGAGCCCGGCCACCACGGACGTGAGCTCGAGACCGGCCCGAACCGCGCGCTCGGCGTCGTCCTCGTGCGCCGTGGGCACTCCCCAGACCGCCATGACGGCGTCACCGATGAACTTCTCCACGGTTCCGCCGTAGCGCCCGACGACCGTGCGGCACTCGGCGAAGTAGCGTGAGAGCAGCTCTCGCACCTCCTCAGGGTCACGGCTCTCTGACAGCGGGGTGAAACCCACCAGATCCCCGAAGAGCACGGAGGTCGTCCGTCGCTCGGCGATGGGCACTTCGGGCGCTCGAGCCGCAGTCACGGAGTCGAGAGACGCCCCGCAGTCGCCGCAGAACCGTCCGCGGTCGGCGGAAGCGCCGCACGAGGGGCAGGCACGCGACACAGGCGTGCCGCACTCGAGGCAGAACCGGGCGTTCGTCGGAAGAGCGGCGGCACACGTCGCGCACGCGCTCACGATCGACCTCCGACCTCAGCGGTGACGGCCGCCGATCTCCCGAGGAGCCGGGCGTCGTCCCTGGTGCCCGGACGATATCGCCGCGCGTCCGGACGCAAGGGACTATCGGCAGAAGTGCAGACGACACCACCGGCCGCACCTACGCGGTTGGCGCCAACCCGGCGACAACCCCTGACCCAACTGCCGCTGCCCGACATCGACGCCGCCATCACCCAGCTCGCCCTCGCCGTGACCAGCAGCGGCCGCGAACGCGCCGCGCGCGCCCTGCTCGACGCGCCCCGTGCACGGTGCCCGCGAGGTCGCGTGGGTGCGTCGGGAGGCGGCACGCCCACCGGAGAAGATCCCGCGTGAGCACCTGAACCACCAGAGCGACCTCGACCGCGCCCGGCTCCGCCCCTGCAACACCCGGGAGCGAAGCCCGCAACGGCAGGGAAGCGGCTCACCCCTCGTTGGCCCCGTGGGCAAGGCTCGGGATCCTCATCGGGGGACCGATTGGCACGGTCACGCTTGCCGGACCGGGCCTCTGAGATTGGTGGGTTTCTCGCTTCAGTCGCCTGGTTGGTCTGTCGCGTTGCTGGTGCCGGCGCTTGAGGCTGACTCGTTGGGACTTTGTTCAACGCTGGTCGTAGGCGCGGCCGGTTCCGTAGGGCGAGAGCCTGTCGGCTCGTCTGCTGGGGCCGGGTCGGTCCCAGGCGCCTCGGTGGCCTTCGTAGGTTCTCTCGTGGGATCGACCGAGGCGGGATCGTCCACGATTCCAGTGGGCGATGGATCGTCTATAGCCTCGGGGCTGGATCCGCTAAGAGCAGGCGGTCGGGAGGTCGTGGTCGGCTTCTGAGCGGGATGGGGTCCAGCCGGGCCGGGGGGCGTCTGAGTGGATGCGGACGCCGGCGTGCGTACCGGGTGCGGATCGTTCGGGTCGTTGGTCACGACGTGAGTGACGCCCATGGCGGCCGCGCTGGTGATTGCCAGGGCTCCGGTGGCAAGGAGAACTTTGAGTCCGAGTCCGAGCCGTGCGGCGGTCGGGATGGCGCGAGGCTTCGTGGTGCTGAGGGGTGCACGAGTGATGGGGCCCATGAGTTGGTGGAGGGTGTCAGAGGGTTGTGGACGCTCCTGGTCGGCCCACTCTCTGAGCAGGGTCTGGGCGTCGTTGCGAGCCGAGTTGACCATCACAGCTCCGTCATCGTGGAGAGGACCGTTGGGGTTACGCCTTGGCCCGAACCTGTGGCGGGGGGCGTAGCCGCGCGGCCGTCGGTCCTACGGCTATGTGGGGCCGGTGTCGTGGTGGTCGCGGCCCTTTGGGAGGCGGCGATGGCCCGGTGGTAGAGCTGTTTGACTGCTCCGGTGGTCCGTCCGGTGGCCTGGGCGACGTCGTCGATCGACATGTCGGCGAGGGTGCGCAGGATCAGGACTTCGCGTTGGTCATCGGTGAGCGCGGCGAGGAGCGCGCGGATGGTCGGGTCGATGCTCGCATCCAGGACGGTGACTTCCGCGCTCTCCGAGGATCGGGTGTCGTTCTCGGGGGTGTATGCGGTGTCGTCGGTGCGGCGGCGGCGATCGTCGACGGACTTGTGGTGGGCGATGGTGAACAACCAGGAGCGAAAATCGGCAGCGTTGCCGGTGAATCTTGCCAGTGAGGTGAATGCGGCAAGGAAGACCTCGCTCGTCACGTCGTCCACGCTGGAGACACCGCGAACTCTGAGGTAGCCGGCGACCCGAGGTGACAGCGCTACCCAGATCCACCCGAAGGCGTCGGCGTCACCGGCCCGCGCTGCGTTGACCCAAGCCCCGAGATCGTCGTCTTTCCCGGCTCCGCGCGATGGGCGGCGCAGGGGCGAGGATCCTCGCGGCGTTCCCACGGGGCTCCTCCTCAGGTCCTGGCCGACTCCGACCTGGTGTCTATCGGCAGGGCGCACGGCGTAGTTCAGCGGGTTGGTCGGCAGATAGTCGGCTCGACGGCGGTATCGGCCGTGACGCGGCAGGCGGTTATGTCCGGCACCGGGCCTGCCGGACCCGTTCAAGACCCAGCAAGCGTCTCACCTGAACGGCCTAGTCGCGAGATTTGCTCGCCACACCCGTAACCCCTGTTGTTCACCTACCGATGACGTGAACAGTCCCCGGTGACCCGCCGGGCTGTCGGAAGGGCGTGCGGTGCTCCGAGGCCTGCGAGTCTTCCGATCGGCGTGGTGGCCCTACAAGGGTCGGCTCACGGCCGGGGCGATGCTCGTGGTGCTGATGGCACTGTTCCAGGTCGCTGCTCCCTGGCCGTTGAAGGTCATCATCGATGACGTCGTGAAGCAGAAGACGGTGCATCACAGCTCCGAGGCGATTCTGGCGTTCCTCCCCGACGGGATCCGCACAGACACCGGTCGCTTGTTCCTGGTGGCGCTGACCGCGATGGTCACTCTCACCGTGCTCTCCGCGATCGCGGACTATCTCAGCGAGATCTGCCTGGAGGGCGTCGGGGAGCGGGTCACCGCCGACTTGCGTCGGCAGGTCTATCAGCATCTGCAACGACTGTCGTTGGGCTTCCATGACCAGCAGCGCACTGGTGATCTGGTGACGAAGGCGACCGCTGACGTCGGCTACGTGGAGTCCATGATCATCGCTGTGCTGTCGGTGGTGCTCCCGAGCGTCACGGTGATCACCATGATCGTCGTGGTATGCCTGTTGATCAATCCGCTGTTCGCGGTGGTCGCGCTCGGGGTCACACCGTTGCTGTTCGGGCTCACCGTGCACTACCGGAGCAGGATCAAGCGGGCCGCCGCCACGTCGCGCCGTCGGGAGTCCGACATCGCGGCGGACATCACCGAGACCTTCGCCGCTGTGCGGGTGATGCAGGCCTACGGTGCCGAGGACCACCACCTCGACCGGTTCGACCAGCGGAACACCGCCCGGCTCGCTGCAGGGCTGCGTTCGGTGAGCCTCAAGGCGACTCTCGGTCCGCTGGTCGATGTGGTCACCGCGCTGGGGACGGTCCTGGTGCTCCTGATCGGGGTCGACCAGGTCCGCTCCGGTCAGCTCACGATCGGCCTGCTCGTGGTCTTCCTGGCCTACCTCAAGGCGGTCTATGACCCGATGCGGTCCCTGGCCAAGCTCACCACCGTGGTGAGCCGTGGAAGGGCCAGCCTCGAGCGTCTCCGTGACCTGCTCGATGAGGAACCCCAGATCGTGTCCAGGGACGGCGCCGTGGCCCCGACCCGGGCGCATGGGGCCATCGAACTGGAGTCGGTCGCGTTCGCCTATCCCGGGCGCGACGCCGTCCTGCACGAGGTGTCCCTTCGGATCGACCCTGGTGAGGTCGTCGCCATCGTGGGTCCGACAGGAGCCGGGAAGTCGACGATCGCCGCACTGCTGCCACGGCTCTACGACGTCACCTCGGGCCGGGTCCTGCTCGACGGCACCGACGTCCGCGACTACGACCTCGGGTGGCTGCGCAGCCAGATCGCCCTGGTCCAGCAGGACGCGGTGATGTTCAACGGGACCATCTACGACAACATCGCCTACGGATCACCCCATGCCACCCGGGAGCAGGTCCTCGCTGCTGCGACGGCCGCCTACGTCGATGAGTTCGTCGACCAGCTGCCCGCTGGCTACGACACCCAGGTCGCCGAGAGAGGGATAAGCCTCTCCGGTGGGCAGCGGCAACGGATCGGAATCGCTCGTGCTCTCGTGCGCGACGCACCGATCGTGGTCCTCGACGAGCCGACCTCTGGCCTCGATGCGATCGCCGAACGGTATGTCCTGCGCGGGTTGGAGCAGTTGATGGTCGGACGCACGGTCATCGTGATCGCGCACCGGCTCTCCACCATTCGCCGAGCCGACCGGATCTGTGTCCTAGACGGCGGTCGGGTCGTGGAGCAGGGCAGCCATGACGACCTCGTCGGTGCGGGTGGTCTCTACGGACGCATGGATCAGGTACTCCGCGACGGCGGTTCCGCCTTGAGTTCGCCGGCCCAGCGCGACTCGCCGAGAGCGGTAGCGCAATGAGTAAGCAGACCCGGCGGGTGTCGGGTGCTGTGGTGTGGCGTGACACCGCTGAAGGCCCCGAGGTCCTCCTCGTCCATCGGCGCGCCGAAGGCGACTGGGCACTGCCCAAGGGGGGCGCCCTCAGAGCTGAGTCTGACGAGCAGGCCGCTGCACGCGAGGTCGAGGAGGAGACCGGGTTTGTCTGCGAGCTGACGACGGAACTGCCGAGTGCGTCCTACCTCGATGCCAGCGGTGTGAGCCGGATCGTGCGGTACTGGGCGGCGGTTCCTGTGTCCGGTGGGTTCTCGCCCAACCGCGAGGTTGACGAGGTGTGTTGGCTCACGCCGGCCGAGGCAGTTACCAGGCTCTCGGAACCGCGCGAGCGGCCGATGGTCGTGGCACTGGCGCACCTGGTGGCGCAAGCCAGCACCAGCACCTCAGGGGGGCTGCGCCGCGTGACACGGGTGATTCTGTTGCGCCGTGCCGCTGTCGTCCCTCGAGCGTGTTGGTCCGGAACCGATGATGATCGCCCGCTGCGCGAGGAAGGCCGTGGCGAGGCCGAGAGAGTGAGGGCGCTCGCGAGCCTGTTCGAGATCGGGATTGTGCTGTCCTCCCCGGCGCGCAGATGCGTGCAGACCGTGACGCCGCTCGCGGGCGCACTCGGTGTCGAGGTGGACATCCTCGACTCCCTCGCCGACCGCGACCCCGTGGCCGCGTTGCGCGTGGTCCGCTCGGTGCAAGGGGACGGCGCCGTCCTCTGCACTCACGAGTCCGTGATCCGTGGCGTGCTCGAAGCCCTGACGTCCACCGATGGTCTCGTCCTTGACGACCGGATCCGGCGTCGCCGGGCGTCGGCGTGGTGCCTTGAGTTTGTCGACGCCAGGTGCGTGGGCGCCACCTACATTCCCTCCCCGGACATCAGCCCAGGGCTGTTCGAGGACTGTCTCGTGGAGGACGCGTCATGATCAGGCGAGCGCTCGTGATCGGGTCGACCGTGCTCGCATTGATCGGTGTGTGGGCTGTGGTGCTGCTCGCCCCGACCCACCCCGACACCGTCACCGCATCCAGCATCACCGTCGCTACACCGACAGCCGAAGCCAGCGGGTTCTCCGTCCTGCCCGCGGACTCGGCGGCCGCACCACAACCGACAGACGTGGTCACACCCGCTGCAGCCTCAACAACGCCGTCGCCCGGTGCGCCGTCCCCGACAAGTACCAGTGCGAGACCGTCTGCTGCGACGAGTACCTCGAGTGCGACACCAGCGAGCACCCCGTCGATCACAACACCAGCAAGCTCCACACCAACCCCACGTCCGACACCTGCGCCCTACCTGTTCGCCCCCAATGCGACGGCGGTCGGGGCTGCTCCCACCGCCGAGCTGCGGTTCAGCGACCTCACGCTGAGCGCCGGACAGCAGATCCTCGCCTCGTTCACCATGGCCAGTCCTGGCGCGATCGTCTTCGACGCGCACACCGCGACCAGCTCAGCCGGCTCGGGGACCTACCCGACATCCGCGCTCCACGCCTGCGTGGAGTTCATCGGTCAGGCGCCGTGTCACCCGGTGACCATCCCGCAACCGGGTTACTGGTCAGTGACCGCCACCGACCTTGCCCGGCATCACCAATACCGACTCCGGATTCTGGCCACAGCCACCAGCGCGTTGCTCGCTGGCGTCCACGTCGGCTGGCGTGGACCGGGACGGCTCGTCGTGTCCGGGGTTCGCCTCCCAGGGGGCTGCCAGGCAGCGGTCGCGAAGGGTTACGTCGCCGGCTGCGGTGTGAAGTACAAGGTCCTCGCGTCAGGACCCGAGCAGTTCTCCACCACCACCTCGACCGGCGGTCTGCAGCTCAGCATGAAGAACACCGTCACCAACGCCAAGGTCTACTCGGGACCGCTGAGTTCTCCGCAGCAGATCCAGATCCCGGCCGCAGGGGACTGGAGCGGTCACCTCTACCCCACCGACGGAACCCCCGTAAGCGACCTCACCTTCACCATGGCCTGGCACTAGGAGCCCCGATGATCGACCTTCGCTCACCCCAGCCGGCCACCGCCCGCGCGATGCGCGCCGTCACAGCTCTCACCCTGGCCGTGGCGACCCTGACAGTCACCGCGGCACCCGCGTGGGCCGACACCGTCCTCTTGCCCGCAGCCACCAACGCGGCCACGGGAACCGCAGCGAAGATCAACGACATCAAACTCACACCCGGCAACCTGTACTACGAGGACGACCGGGACTCACTCTCGACGACGACCCCGACGCGCTCGCTGTTCCGGCGGGCCGCAGCGCAGAGCGCTGGTGTCGTGAGCATCGGAGCCGAGACCCCCATTGCCTCACCGGTCGGGACGTTCCTGTCCGCATCCGGTGACCGCTACGCCTACAGCAACACAGCCAACACCATCCTGATCATCGTCGGGCCCGGCAGCAGCACCCGCACCGTGCCGCTCTCCCCGAGCACGACCACAGACGTGAAGCTCTCCGGCTCCTCGTTGCTGATCTCCACGACCGTCGGAGACACCCTCACCGACCTGGTCACCGGCTCTGCGCAGACCCTGCCCGCCAACACGAACCTCTTCGGCCGATACGCGGTGTGGTTCAACGCCGACGGCTCAGTGGACCGCCGCGACCTGACAGCCGCGACCACCCTGCGAGTCCGAGCCCCCGGCGTCGCGAACCCCTGCACCCTCGCCGTCCCCTGCACCACCGCGGCAGCGAAGACCTCGGCGAAGGTATGGGGGAACTGGGTGCTGTGGCGCTTCGACTGCGAGACCAAAGCCGTCAACATCACCACCGGGGCGACCCGCACCCTCCCGTGCAGCAAGGGCACCAGCGTCGGCAACGACGTGGCAGTGTCCAAGGACACCGCAGTTCCCGCGAACCTCGTACTCCAGGACCTCACGACTTCGACTTCGCCCGTGCCCACGACCACGCTGGCCAGCGACGTGAAGAAGTTCAGCCTCGACGACCGGCTCGTCGCCTACTCCGACGCCACCACGAACACGCTCTCCGTCGTGTCCATCCCTCCCACCACAACCACGGGCTCCGCCCACCTGCTCACTGCCGACGCGGCACCAGCGATCTCGCCCAACGGCGATGGCAGCGGCGACGCCTGGACCCCCGAGCTGGACTTCACCAAGGCCTTGGACTCCTGGGCCGTCACGATCAGCGACTCCACCGGCACTGCCATCCGCCACCTCGCCTCCACTGCACCCGCCACGACCGGAACCGTGCGGCCCGTGTGGGACGGGACGGACGACATCGGCGCTGCCCTGCCCGACGGCGCCTACACCTGGGCGTTCACCGGGGTAGCCGCCGACGGCGACGGCGGAACCGTCGGCGATGACGGCACCCAACACGGCCTCACCGGCACCATCACGATCCAACGAACTCCACCCACCGCCACGGTG
>JANMBJ010000086.1:0-5142 GCA_031360335.1 Candidatus Nanopelagicales bacterium | reverse complement strand
CCAACTTCACGGTGGGCGACTCCCACGTCACGGTCGTCGACGACACGACCAAGACCGTCACGATCACTGTGAACGGCAAGAAGAAGTACACCTGGCCCACGAGTCTCGGGCGCCCTGAGTTCGTCACGCGCAGCGGCAACTACATCGTGCTCGAGAAGCTGCCGATCCGTGAGATGACCTCGTGCACCGCGAAGATCACGTGCGACAAGTCGAGCAAGGACTACTACGACCTGCAGGTTCAGTGGGCCACCCGGCTGTCGTGGTCCGGCACGTTCATCCACGCCGCGCCCTGGTCCGCAGCGAAGCAGGGCCTCGTCGACAGCTCGCACGGCTGCATCCATCTGACGGTCGACCGGGCCAAGACCTATTTCGACATGGCGCAGTACGGCGACCTCGTCACCGTGAAGAACACCGGGCGCCCGATCGACGACCTGATCGCCCATGGCGACCCGGGCACGACCGACTGGAACACGAGATGGTCGAACTGGGTCGCCGGCTCCGCCCTCGGCGAGACCGTGACGGCCGAGCCCATCCCGACGTAGACCTGCCCGAACACCCGCACCACGGCTGCGGCAGCGCGGCCAGGTTCTAGTCCTCGGTGACGCCGAGGCGCTCGAGCAGCAGAGCGCGGACCTTGGCGGCGTCGGCCTGACCGCGGGTGGCCTTCATCACGGCACCGACGATGGCGCCGGCGGCCGCGACCTTGCCGCCGCGGATCTTCTCGGCGACGTCGGGCGCAGCCGCAAGTGCGTCATCGATCGCGGCTAGCAGCGGGCCGTCATCGCTCACGACGGCGAGACCGCGGGCCGCCACGACCTCGTCCGGCGTGCCCTCGCCGGCCAGCACGCCCTCGATGACCTGGCGCGCGAGCTTGTCGTTGAGCGCGCCTGCACCGACGAGGGTCTCGACCCGCGCGACATCGGTCGCGGTGATCGGCAGGTCGTGGAGCTCGACGCCCCGCTCGTTGGCGATGCGGGCCAGCTCGCCGGTCCACCACTTGCGGGCGGCACCCTGGTCGGAACCGAGCGCGACGGTGTCCTCGACGAGATCGAGCGCACCCGCGTTGACCACCGACGCCATCTCGAAGTCGCTGATGCCCCACGCGGCCTTGAGCCGGGTCTGGCGTACGGCGGGGTTCTCCGGCAGAGCAGCACGCAGATCCTCGACCCACTCGCGCGACGGCGCGATCGGCACGAGGTCGGGCTCCGGGAAATAGCGGTAGTCGTCGGCATCGGACTTCTCGCGACCCGAGGTCGTGACGCCGGTGTCCTCGTGCCAGTGCCGCGTCTCCTGCACCACGCGGCCACCGGCGTCGAGCACGGCCGCCTGACGGGTCATCTCATAGCGCACAGCGCGCTCGACGGAGCGCAGCGAGTTGACGTTCTTGGTCTCGGTGCGGGTGCCGAGCGGGTCCGACGGCGTACGCCGCAGCGACACGTTGGCGTCGCAGCGCAGCGAGCCCTGCTCCATCTTCACGTCTGAGACGCCGAGCCCGCGCACCAGCTCACGCAGGGCGGTGACGTAGGCACGCGCCACGTCGGGGGCGTACTTTCCGGTGTCGGGCACCGGCTTCGTGACGATCTCGATGAGCGGGATCCCCGCACGGTTGTAGTCGATGAGGGAGTAGTCGGCACCGTGGATGCGACCGGTGGCGCCGCCCTGATGGGAGGTCTTGCCGGTGTCCTCCTCCATGTGCGCGCGCTCGATCTCGATGCGGAAGGTCCGCATCCCCTCGTCGGTCTCGACCTCGACATCGAGGTAGCCGTCGAACGCGATGGGCTCGTCGTACTGCGAGGTCTGGAAGTTCTTCGGCATGTCGGGGTAGAAGTAGTTCTTCCGTGCAAAGCGGCACCACTCGGCGATCGAGCAGTGCAGCGCGAGACCGATGCGGATGGCGGACTCGACGGCGACGGCATTCACCGCCGGCAGCGCGCCCGGCAGACCGAGACACACCGGGCACACCTGCGTGTTGGGTGCAGCACCGAAGTCGGTCGGACAGCCGCAGAACATCTTCGTGACGGTGCCGAGCTCGACGTGGACCTCGAGACCGAGCACGGGGTCGAAGCGGGCGACGACGTCGTCGTAGTCGACGACCGTCTCGGCGACATGGGTGCTCATAGGGTCGGTGCCTCCTCGAGGATCGGGTGACCCCAGCGGTCGAGCAGCGCGGCCTCGACCGCAGCGCCGACGTTGTAGAGCCGGTCATCGGCCATGGCCGGAGCCATGATCTGCAGACCGACAGGAAGGCCGTCCTCGGGTGCGAGCCCGATCGGCAACGACATCCCCGGGGTGCCGGCGAGGTTGGCCGGGATGGTGGCTACGTCGTTGAGGTACATCGCCAGCGGGTCGTCGAGCTTCTCCCCCAGCTTGAACGCCGTCGTGGGCGCGGTGGGAGAGATGAGCACGTCGACCTGATCGAACGCGGCGGCGAAGTCGCGCTGGATCAAGGTGCGCACCTTCTGCGCCGAGCCGTAGTAGGCGTCGTAGTAGCCGGCTGAGAGGGCGTAGGTGCCGAGCATGATGCGCCGGATCGTCTCCGGCCCGAATCCTGCCGCGCGAGTGCGACCCATCACCTGCTCGATCGACGGGTTGCCGTCGTCCTCGCCGACGCGCAGGCCGAACCGCACCCCGTCGAACTTCGCGAGGTTGGACGACGCCTCGCTCGGGAGGATGAGGTAGTAGGCACCGAGCGCGTAGGGGAAGTGCGGGCACGACACCTCGACGACCTCGGCGCCGAGCGAGGTCAGCAGCTCGACCGTCTCGTCGAAGCGCTGGCGTACTCCGGCCTGGTAGCCCTCGCCACCGAGCTCCGTGACGACTCCGACGCGCAAGCCCTTCACGTCCGCGCGCAGCGCGGCGCCGACGACGTCAGGCACGGCTACGTCGGCCGAGGTCGAGTCCATCGGGTCGTGCCCGGCGATGACCGCGTGCAGCAGGGCGGTGTCGAGCACCGTGCGGGCACACGGGCCGGCCTGGTCGAGCGACGAGGCGAGCGCGACGAGGCCGTAGCGGGAGACCGCGCCGTAGGTCGGCTTGACCCCGACGGTGCCGGTGACCGCGGCGGGCTGCCGGATCGAACCACCGGTGTCGGTGCCGATCGCGAGCGGCGCCTCGAAGGCGGCGACCGCCGCAGCCGACCCGCCGCCGGAGCCGCCGGGGATGCGCTCGAGGTCCCACGGGTTGTGGGTGGGGCCGTAGGCCGAGTGCTCCGTAGATGAGCCCATCGCGAACTCGTCCATGTTGGTCTTGCCGAGGATGACCACGCCGGCGACCTTGAGACGCGCGGTCACCGTGGCGTCGTACGGCGGGCGCCAGCCCTCGAGGATGCGCGACCCGCAGGTGGTCGGGATCCCCTTCTGGGTGAGCACGTCCTTGAGTGCGAGCGGCACGCCGGCCAGCGGACCGAGAGTGGCGCCCGAGGCGCGCGCGGCGTCGACGGCAGCGGCCGCCGTGAGAGCGCCCGCGGTGTCGACGTGGAGGAATGCGTGGACGCGCCCGTCGACAGCGCCGATGCGGTCGAGGTGCGCCTGGGCGACCTCGACGGCCGACGCCGAGCCGTCGGCGACGACGGCTGCGGTCTGCGCCGCGGTGAGCGTGATCAGGTCAGTCGACATCGGGGTCGCTCACTCCTCGTCGAGTATCCGCGGCACACGGAACCGCTCGGACTCGACCGACGGGGCACCGGACAGCGCCTCGGCGTTGGTCAGCGACGGGCGTACGACGTCCTCGCGGAACACGTTGACCAGCGGCAGCGGGTGGCTGGTCGGGGGGACGTCGGCGGTCGCGACCTCCGACACCTGCGCCACCGCACCGAGGATCACACCGAGCTGCTCGGCGTAGTGGTCGAGGGACTCGGGCGGCAGGTCGATGCGTGCGAGACGGGCGAGGTGCGCCACGTCATCCCGCGTGATCGAGGGGGTGTCGGCCATGCCCACCATCCTACGGACGCGCCGTTCGCCGTCTCGCGACCGCCCGGTCCCATCCCCCTCGATCTGCTGCTCGAATCTCCTGTCTCGGGCCCCAGAACCGAGGACCGGGGCAGTGGCTCGCGACCGGGGTGGTGCGCGCGGGGACGGGGCAACTCGCTCGTGCCGTGGCGGGCGGGCTGGCATGCTTCGGCCACGACAACCCGAGACGAGTGATAGCCGTGAGCATCCAGCCCCGCTCACCCCGTACCGCGACCGCCGCCGACCACGACGCCGTGGTCGAGATCCTGGTCGAGTCGTTCTACCGCGACACGCTCTGGTCGTGGGCCTTCCCCGACGACGATCGCCGACGTGATCAGCACCGCGCCCTGTTCCGGCTCTTCGTCGACGGTGCGAGCCGCTATCCGTGGACGTTCCTCGCGGCTGGTGGCGCCTCGACGTCGGTGTGGATCCCTCCGGGCGGCACCGAGATGGCGCCGCAGCAGGAGGCCGAGCTCGAGCCCATGCTCCGCGAGGTCGCTGGCGACGGCGCCGACCGGGTGCTGGATGTCGTCGAGATGTTCGAGCACGCGCACCCGCACGACGAGCCGCACGCCTACCTGAGCCTGCTCGGGACCCACCCCGACCACCTCGGCCACGGCTACGGACTCGGGCTGCTGGCCGACAACCTCCGTGCGGTCGACGAGCTGGGGATGCCGGCGTACCTCGAGGCCAGCAATCTGGCCAACGTGCCCCTCTACACGCGCTACGGCTTCGTGGAGATCGACCGGGTCCACGCCACCGGTGGCCCCGACGTCGCCACCATGTGGCGCGCCGCAACCAGCTGACACCACCCCGCGGCGCCCGCGCACCGACCAGACCCCACCCGAGTAACAGGTCGAATGGTCGTTGAAGGCAGCGGCTTAGCGACAGTTGGACCTGTTACTCGGGGACCCTGTGGGGTCAGCGGGCGATGTGGTCGGTGCCGCCGACGGCGCGGAGGCCGGCGCGTTCGGCGGGTCCGCGTACGACGCGCTCTACGAGCCACTGCGTGGCCTGGTCGGCAGGCATCGGACGGGCGACGCGATAGCCCTGGGCGACGTCGCAGTCCATGTCGCGCAGCACCTTCCACGCGAGCGAGGTCTCGACTCCCTCGGCGACGACGGAGAGTCCGAGGCCGTGGGCGAAGCCGATGATCGAGCGCACCATCGCGGGGTCGGCGCCGGCCTCGTCGAGG
>JANMBJ010000061.1:0-2912 GCA_031360335.1 Candidatus Nanopelagicales bacterium | reverse complement strand
CGTGACGCTGCCGGCGCATCCGGTCGAACGGCCGCAGGACCCCGCCCATCGGCGGATCGAGCTGCGCGGCGACCGCGGCGTACACGGCCCGGTGTCCGCCGCTGGTGGCTGGGCGGAGCCCTTCGTTGGCGAGGACCCCGGTGAGGGCCTTCCGGACTCCGTCGTACAGCAGCTGGTAGGCCCCCTCCGGGTCGCTGGCGCTGATGTCACGGGCTGAGGCGAGGTGCCGCCGGCCCCCTTCCAGGAGCCGATCGGCATGTTCGCGGCTCGCAGGTACGCGCTGCAGGTCCTTGGCATCGAGCATCTGCTCGAGGGTGGCCCGGCCCTGTTCCCGTCTCACGGAGCCTCCCGAGCGGCGGCAAGGGGGATCGCGACGAGTGGGCCAGCGCGGACTGAGGTCAGGAACGAATCCTTCGGGTCGGGGGCGTCCCAGGTGGAGGTGCGGACCCTGTGCATGGCGACGGGTCGATGCAGGCGGCCTTCGGCGACGCGCGCGATTTCGTCCAGCGCGTCGAGGTCGACCGCGCCGACAACCAGGACGTCGACGTCGTTCGGGGCGGGCCCTGGTTCCCCCGCATGGCGCGCGGCCCACGAGCCGTAGATGAAGGCCTCCCGGACAGCGAGGACCGGGGCGAGCAGCTCAGTCATCACGGGCAACGGGCCGTACGTCATAGCGAGCAGCTCCGTGAGAGGCCGGGCAAGCATCGAGTCAGTAGCTGCCCGCAGCAGTCGGGTCGGACCCACCCTCCGGTCCAGGACCAGGCCCGAGGTGACCAGTCGCCCGGCCTCGACGTGTACCGCTTTCGTGCTCGTGCCGATGAGGGTGGCTGCCTGGGTCAGGCTGTACTCCTGGTCCGGGTGGAGGTACAACAGCGCCAGCAGATCGCCCTGTGCGCTGGATCGGAGCAGAGGCAGCAACGGCGGTGCCGGGGTTCTCATTACCGAAAACTACTTTACTGTTTAGGGAAATCCAAACGCCACTGCGCAGGTGACTACGAATAAGTAGTCAGAACGTTTGACTACGAAAATGTAGTCAACTACTCTGACTACGAAAACGTAGTCAAACCTTGAGGTGGCGTCGTGAAGTACCGCGGAACGGTGAACAGTGCCGAATCCCTAGGGCGCATGGTTGCCCAAGGGCGCCTCCTCAATCACCTGACCCAACGGGAGCTCGCAGATCGACTGGGGATCTCGCAGCGGTACGTGTGGGAGATCGAGGCGGGCAAGCCCAGCAAGTACACCGACCGGCTGTTCGCGATGTTCCGGGCCACAGGTGTGACCCTCATGGCTGAGATCGAGGCACCGGACGGTTCGAACGAACCAGGCAGCGTGGACCGTGGCTGACCTCGTCGTCGAGCTGTACGGCCACCGCATCGGGCGACTCCTGGGGCCGACGCCCACCTTCGACTTCGCCATCGAGCCCACAGCCTTCGACCACTTCGCCCTCGACAGCTCGGTGCTCTCGGTCTCGATCCCCCTGGTACCCATCCAGAACCGTTCCCGGAAGGGCCGACGGCAGACCTTCTTCGCTGAGCTTCTCCCCGAGGGGGACATGCGCACCGCACTGGCGCAGGAGAGCAAAGTCGATCGGTTCGACACCGTGGGGCTCCTCGGGCGGTACGGACGGGACGTCGCCGGTGCGATCCAGATCTGGGACCCGGAAGCGCCGGGCGAGCCCAAGACGCCTGGCATCGTCCCGGTCGACGACAGTGGCGTCGCGGATCTGCTCAACAACGTCCTCCGCAACCCGCTGGGCAACTGGCCCCTGACTGGCAAGTCCAGCCTCGCCGGAGTCCAGGACAAGATCGTCCTCGCGCGAGTCGACGACACGTGGAACCGGGTAGTCGATGGGTACCCGTCCACCCACATCCTCAAGCCCGCCCCGATGCGAGCCCCCAGCGTGATCTTCGACGAGGAGTACGGATCGCGGTTCGCACGCACCGCGGGGCTCGCGGACTTCGAGACGACCATGCGGTGGTTCGCCGGGACGCCGGCTCTGGTCATCGAGCGCTACGACCGCGACCCCGCGGCGCCGGAGGGACGCATCCACCAGGAGGACTTCAACCAGGCGCTGGGCGCCCGGGGGAACCAGAAGTACCAGCGGGTCGGCGGACAGGTGCAGCTCGCTCGAATCGCCGAGGTGTTCACTCGCGTCGGCGACGACGAGTCCGCCCGACGGCTCCTCACCCTCGTCACGATCTCCGTGGCGGTGGGCAACCTCGACCTGCACGCGAAGAACGTGTCGATCCTGCATCGTGCAGACGGTGGGATGGCGCTTGCTCCCGCCTACGACGTCGTGCCGCAGCTGCACTACCCCAACATCGACGGAGAGGTCGCCCTCGCCATCGCCGGGGAGCTCCGCCACGCGGCACTCACCAAGCGCCACATCGTCGAGGAAGGCGCGAGCTGGGGTCTTCGCGGTGCCGACGCGATCGTCGACCACGCCCTTGAAGTTGCTCGCGAGGTCGTGGATGGCGAGGTGCCACTCGACGGTTCGTACGCAAAGCTCCAAGAGGACATCGCGCGGGTAACTGCCAACCTCATCGCGGGCCGCGAAGCCGGCTCGGGGGGCGAGTCGAGATGAATCCCGTCGTGACCGCTGATCTGCGTGTTTTCGGCTGGCATCGGGGCCATCCCACTGGCGAGTGCGCCGCCGTGCTTGTCATCGTCGCTGACTACAACCAGTCCAACGCGGTCAGGCGGCTCCGGGCCGCCGGGTTCCACGCAGTCAAGGGGCGAGACCGACTGCACGGCCTTTCTGACGTTGTCGTCGGCTTCGCCGTCGAGCACCCCTTCACGGTTTGGTGGCGAGACGCGTCGACAGATGGTCCCTGGACCCAGGCGGCGCGATGACTGGCGTCGGATGGGTCAGTGGACAACGGACACCTTGCCGTCTGGGAGAACCATCCGCC
>JANMBJ010000478.1:0-11039 GCA_031360335.1 Candidatus Nanopelagicales bacterium | reverse complement strand
CGCGGCGACCTGCTGCGCGCCGAGCTGCTGCTCGAGGGACTGCTCGCCGAGACCACGGCGTCGGGCTCTCCGTCTGATCAGGCTGCGGCGTACTGGAACGCAGCCATCGTCGCGGCTCAGCGTGGGCACGCGCTGGAGGCGATGCGCCTCTGCGAGCAGGCGTCGTCTCTCATCTCGCTCAGCGACGACCTCGGTGCTCGGGCTCGGCTCCAGATCACCCGGGCCTGGGTGCACCTCGCGCAGGACCCACCTCAGGCCGGCCAGGCGCGCGACCTGGTCACCGACGCCCTGCCCGCGCTCAAGCAGTACGCCAGCGCGTTGTCGCTCTCGAGTGCCGAGACCGAGCTGGCCCGCAGCGAGCTGCTCCTCGGCCGACCCGACGTTGCTCGCGAGCACGCCAGCGCGGCGCTCGGGCGAGTGACCGAGGACCAGCCGATCGAACGCGCGCGGGCGCTCACCGTCCTCGGTGCCGCACTGCTGGCGCTCGACGAGCGAGCACTCGGGATCGCGAGTCTTGAGGATGCCGGTCGGCTGCTGGGCGCCGCGCACGCGCCGCGCCAGGCGGCAGCCGTCTGGCGGTCCCTCAGTGACGTCTACCGAGGCATGGGCGACATGGATCGGGCCAGCGCCGCGGTCAACGAGGCGTTCGCGGCGGCGGGAGTGCTGGCCGAGCCCGTCGGTGCGCCGGGGCTGGTGCCCGAGCAACGGCGCGCGTCAGGTCGCAGCACGCACGCGACGTCCTGAGCCCCCGGCTCCGTGCGTCGGTTGTCGCTGCCGCCGTGATGCCCTCGGATCGCGTCGGGGTCGCCGGCCCGGACGAGCCCGGCCTGGTCGGAGATCACGACGAGCTCAGCCCGGTCGCGGGCACCGAGCTTGGTCATGGCCCGGTTGACGTGCGTCGTTGCCGTGAGCGGCGAGAGGGAGAGCTTCGTGGCGATGTTGTCGTTGTTCAGGCCCTTCACCACGAGGGCGACGATCGCGCGCTCACGGTCGGTGAGGACGTCGAGCCGCGGCGACACCAGGTCGGGCTCACCGTCCTGCGGCTGGGCCCGGAAGCGGCCGATGAGGCTCGTGGTCGCGCTCGGTGACAGAAGTGCATCGCCGGCCGCCACGACCCGCTACTGCGGCGGCAGTAGCGGCTCAGTCGTGCAGCGACCGGTCCGCCGGTCCGAGGGCGAACCGCGTGAAGCGCACGACGAGCCCGGACCGGCTCGGCGCACACGTGAAAGGACCCGCCTTCCAGGCGAGCGCAGGGTCGATGGGTGCCAGCCGGACCAGCTGCCATGGCCCGTCGGCGCGCGCCCGGATCGTGACGGCGTCGCCACTGCGGCTCGCTCGTACGGTGACCTCGCGACCGTGCCACTGCGGGAAGGGCGCGGTCGACCAGTCGGAGACGTCGGCGGTGACGACGGCGCCGACCTGGGGCGCGCCGTCGGCATACTCCACGCCTGACTTGATCCAGTGGCGCTCGTCGGCGCGGAGAAGGACGCCGGCCTGGTCGAACTGCTGGTCGAAGTCGGCGATGAACGAGACCTCGACCGCGCTGCGGTCGGGGAGGTCGACGAGCAGCCCGTGCCCGTCGTCGTGCACGAAGCCGTACGACGTGACCCGCCACATGTCGCTCTCGGGACGTGACGTCACGAGCAGCTGCTCGCCGTCGAGGGCGATCGCCTCCGGCGCTGTGGACCACACGCCGTCGGACCACGAGACCGCATGCATGTCGTCCAGCGGTTCGCGACCGTCAACCTCCGGAGTCGCCATGCCCCGAGGCTGTCACACCCCATCGCTGACCTGGGTGTCGTGGGTGCTTCAGCGGCCGGGTAGCCCCCACGACACCCAGGTGAGCGGTGGGGTTCGACTCGTCGACGTCAGGTGAGGTCGACGCCGAACAACCACTCGGGCTCGGCGCGGGTGCTCTCGGTGGCGTGGGAGCGTTCGGCTACACGGCTAGCTGCGTGATCTCCACCGTGACTCCGAGGGACTCGCTGGCGCCGCCGGCGTAGATGCCCTTGAGCGGTGGTACGTCGGCATAGTCGCGGCCGCGCGCGACGACGACGTGCGCGGAGCCCACGGCTCTGTCGTTGGTGGGGTCGAAGGCCTCCCAGCCGCCGTTCCACACCTCGACCCACGCGTGGCTCTCGCCGGTGACGGTCTGGCCGCGTGCCTCTTCCTCGTCGTGCAGATAGCCACTGACATAGCGGGCGGGCACGCCGAGCGACCTCAGCAGCGCGAGCAGGGTGTGGGAGTAGTCCTGGCAGACGCCACCGCCGACCGCCCACGCCTGGGCGGCAGTCGTGGTCACCCGGGTTGCCGAGTCGTTGTAGCTGATCCGGTCGCGGGTCGCCTCGATGGCTCCTCGGATCGCGAGGTTGGGTGACGGGAGGGCGCGCAGCGCCTCGACGATCGGTGCGCGGGTCTCGTCACGGCGCGCATCGTCGACGAGCGATGTCGGAGCGAGGTACTCCCCCCAGCGGTCGAGCACCGACGGGCTGCCCAGCTCGCGCCATTCGACCCCTGGAGAGGTGGCGTGACCGCTGGGCACGTCCACGAGGGACGTCGCGACGATCTCCAGCACATCGTGCTCCTCGTGCACGTCGAACGACTGGACGAGTGCCCCCCAATAGTCGACGTAGGCCTGCACGGACGCGCGCGGCGACACCTGCAGCTGGTGCGAGAGCAGCATCTGGCCATCCGCGTCACGAGGGGTCATCCGTACCTCGTTGAACGAAGCCGCCACCGGCGCCTTGTAGCGATAGCCCGTGCGGTGGGTGATCCGCAACCGACGTCCGGACATCAGTGGCTCCATACGATCGTGCCGGCCTGGCGGAAGTAGGCGTCGGCCACCGCACTCGCGGCGGAGACTCCGGACACCTGCGTGTCGTGGCACAGCTGGTCGATGACGGCGGGGTCGTGCACGCCACCCGCGAACTCCAGACGCGAGCGCATCAGCCCGACCTCGCGCACGAGCTCGAGGTCGTCGACACCGCCGAGCGTCTGGAGGCCGCGCACAGCCGACTCGGCAGCACGGGCGGAGTGCAGCATCGAGCGAGGGAAGGTCGGGTCGAGCACGAGGAACTCACGAACCTGCTCGCCTGTGGGAGCCTCGCCGGTGCGCAGGAACGCCGAGAGCCCGGCGGCCGACCTGAGAGTCGCGACCGGACCCGTGTCGGGCCAGACGAGGTCGTGACGCACGTCGAGGAGCCGGGTAGTCATGTCGATGCGCTCGAGCGATCGTCCGAGGGAGAGGAAGAAGTGGCCCTCGTCGCGCGGCATGGTCCACTCGATCGCGCCGTTGACGACCATGAGCCGCTCGAGCACGCGGTACATCGAGGCCCCGGGGCTGGCCGCAGCGGTGAGGCCGCGGGTGAGTGTGAGGTGGGCGCCGTTGAGCGCCTCGAACACATCACCCGAGAGTGCATCGCGCACGGAGCGGGCGTTCTCGCGCGCGGCGCCGACCGATCCGATGACGGTCGACGGATTGGCGACGTCGCCGAGCAGCGCACGGACCAGCTCGGTCGGCGAGATGACGATGTCGTGCGGCAGCGACAGGGCGTCGAGCACCACCGCAGCCGCGACGTCGTCGGGCACGGATCGGTCCTCGACGGTCAGGTGGTAGTGCTCGGCGAGCAGTCGAGCGGTGGCCTCGGCACGCTCGAGATAGCGCCCGATCCAGTAGAACGACTCGGCGAGACGGCTCAGCATGACGAGCCCCAATCGACTGGGGCAGAGGCGATATCGGTGGTCGATGCGCTGCCGGTCTGCTGCTGCTGACCCTCCTGCTGGCGCATGCGGTCATCAGCGCTCACAGGTGCGGACTGCCGAGCGACAGCGCTGCGTCGCACCCGCGTGACGCGGGGGAGCGAGTGACCGTCGGGGCCGGGCGCGCGGAGACCCTCGTCGAGCACCCAGGTGTCCTTGGAGCCACCACCCTGCGAGGAGTTCACGACGAGACTCCCCTTCGGCAGGGCGACCCGGGTGAGGCCTCCGGGCAGGACGTAGACGTTGTCGCCGTCGTTGACCGCGAACGGACGCAGGTCGACATGCCGGGGCTCGAGCGACGACTCCCCGACGAGCGTCGGGCAGGTCGACAGCGTCACGATCGGCTGGGCGATCCAGTCGCGCGGGCTGGCGTTGATGTTCTCCGCGACCACGGCAAGCTGGGCCTCGGTGGCCGAGGTCCCGATCGTGAGCCCATAGCCCCCGGAGCCGTCGACCGGCTTCACGACCATGTGGTCGAGCCGCTCGAGCACATGGCGGCGTTGGTCAGGGTCGCTGAGGTCGTAGGTCAGCACGTTGGGCAGCAGCGGGCGCTCACCGAGGTAGTACTCGATCATGTCGGGCACGTAGGGGTAGATCGCCTTGTCGTCGGCGACACCGTTGCCGACGGCGTTGGCGATCGCGACGTTGCCCGCGCGGGCGGCGTTGAGCAGACCGGGCACGCCGAGCAACGAGTCGGGCACGAAGTGGACCGGGTCGAGGTATTCGTCGTCGATGCGCCGGTAGACCACGTGGATCGGCCGCGCGCCGCGCACCGTACGCATCCACAGCCGGTCGTCGCGGCAGAACAGGTCACGTCCCTCGACGAGCTCGGCGCCCATCCGACGAGCGAGGAAGGCGTGCTCAAAGTGAGCGGAGTTGTGGACGCCAGGGGTGAGGACGGCGACGGTCGGGTCGGAGATGTCCGAGGGCGCCGCAGCACGGAGCGCATCGAGAAGCCGCTCGGGGTATTCCGCCACCGACCGGACCTGCTGCCCGGCGAAGACCTCGGGCAGAACGTGGGCCAGGGTGCGACGGTTCTCGAGCACGTAGGAGACACCGCTCGGGCAGCGCAGGTTGTCCTCGAGCACGCGGAACTCACCGGCTTCGTCGCGGATGAGGTCGATGCCGGCGACGGCGATGCGTACGCCGTTGGGCGGCACCAGACCGAACGCGGCACGGTGGTAGTGGTGCGACGAGGTCACCAGCCGACGCGGCACGATGCCGTCGTTGAGCACCTCGCCGGGGCCGTAGACATCGGCGAGGAAATGCTCGAGGGCCTTGATCCGCTGCCGGATGCCGGCGTCGACGCGGTCCCACTCCTCGGCCCCGACGACGCGCGGGACGAGGTCGAGGGGCAGCGGGCGCTCGCGACCCGACAGGGAGAAGGTGATTCCCTGCCGGTCGAGGTAGGCATCGCGGAGCCGGGCGCGCTCAGCGAGGCCTTCGGGGCCCAACGACGTGAGGACCTCGGCCACCGTGCCGAGGCCGGGGCGCGGGCGACCGGAGCCGTCGACCATCTCGTCGTAGGCCGCGAGGCTGTCGGGTCCCGCCTCGGTACGCATGCGCGAAGTGTGGCTCACTGCTGTTTCTGGCGCAGGCTCTCGTCGTTTCACGCGTGTTGCGCCTCGGGGGCGCCATCCCCTCCCTTCCGGGGCGGCGATGCTCCACAATGACGCCGTGACAGCGCTTACAACCCGCCCCGGCGTGGACTCCCTGGTGATCGCCGCACTGCGGCGCGCCGGCGCCTCCACCTCGGTCGGGGTGGACGAGCTGCTCGCGCGTGCCCGGCGCTGGGGACCCGACCTCGAGGCTGGGGTCCGGGCGGTGTTCGACGGTCCGGCGGCCGACGATCTCGTGGCTCGCCTCGCGGAGGTCGTCGCCACCGGGTGGATCGCCCGGCCGGAGCCGCTGCGCGCCCGCGACCGTGAACGCCTGCTCACCCCGGACTGGTTCCAGCGCCCGGACACCGTCGGGTACGTCGCATACGCCGACCAGTTCGCCGGGACGCTCAGTGGCGTCACGGAGCACGTCGACTACCTCCGCGAGCTCGGCACGACGTATCTCCACCTCATGCCGTTGCTCCAGCCGCGTCCCGGCGCCAACGACGGTGGCTACGCGGTTGCCGACTATCGCGAGGTTCGTGAGGACCTCGGCACCATGGCTGACCTGGAGAAGCTCGCGTCGACGCTGCACGACAACGGCATCGCGCTCACGATCGACCTCGTCCTCAACCACGTCGCACGCGAGCACCCGTGGGCGGCTGCGGCCCGGGCCGGTGACGCGCGTTACCGCGACTACTTCCTGGTGTTTCCCGACCGCACCGTGCCCGACGCCTACGAACGCACGCTGCCCGAGGTCTTCCCCGACTTCGCGCCCGGCAACTTCACGTGGGACGACGCGATCGACGGTTGGGTCTGGACGACGTTCAACGACTACCAGTGGGACCTCAACTGGGCCAACCCCGACGTCGTCTGCGAGTTCGCCGACATCACGTTGTTCCTCGCCAACCGTGGAGTCGACTGCCTGCGGCTCGACGCCATCGCGTTCCTGTGGAAGCGCATGGGCACCGACAGTCAGAACCAGGTCGAGGTCCACGGGCTCACCCGTGCGCTTCGGGCTGTCGCCCGCATTGCCGCGCCCTCGTTGGTGTTCAAGGCCGAGGCGATCGTCGGACCCGCGCAGCTCGTGCAGTATCTCGGCGCCGGTGACTACGCAGGTCACGTGTCCGACCTCGCCTATCACAACAGCCTGATGGTGCAGATCTGGTCAGCGCTCGCGACGCGCGACTCACGGTTGCTCGTCAAGGCGCTGGAGAAGTTTCCGCCCAAGCCCACGACGACGGCATGGGCGACGTATCTCCGCTGCCAGGACGACATCGGCTGGGCGATCGACGACGCCGACGCTGCGTCGGTCGGGTGGAGCGGTCCGGCGCACCGTGCGTTCCTGTCGCGGTGGTATCTCGGCGAGGCGCCGGGCAGCTTCGCCCGCGGGGCGGCGTTCCAGGTCAACGAGGCCACGGGCGACAGCCGCACGAGCGGCAGCGCGGCCAGCCTGGTCGGCGTGGAGCAGGCCCTCGAGGTCGGCGACGTGCCCATGCTCGAGCGCGCCATCCTGAGGCTTCGCTGCGCCTACGCGATCGTCTACGGCTTCAGCGGGATCCCGCTCCTCTACATGGGCGACGAGCTCGCGCTGCGCAACGACAGCTCGTACCTCAAGGAGCCCGAGCACGCCGAGGACAACCGGTGGATGCACCGCCCGCGGATGCCGTGGGCCGCGGCGGCGCGACGCCACGATGCGACGACGCTCGAGGGCAAGGTGTTCGAGATCGTGCGGCACCTCGGAGCCGTACGCGGTTCGCTCCCGGCGCTGCACGCGGCAGTCGAGTCGGCACCCGTGCTGACATCGAACGCCGCCGTTCTGGCCGTCGTGCGACGCCACGCAGCCGGTGACCTCGTGCAGCTCTACAACGTGTCGGAGGACTGGCAGCGCTGCGATGCCGGCGTGCTCGGCACGCTGTGCTGGCGACAGCTCGTGGACCACCTCGGTGACGAAGCCCCCCGGATCGAGGACGGTCAGCTCGTCCTCCCGCCGTACGCCGCCACGTGGATCGGAGCCCGCTGACGGGTACGAGTCTCGGCCGGTCGCGCCGCGGAATCCTCGCGACCGCGGCCTTGGATTCGGCTGCGCTGCATCAGGTATCGGGAATCACTGGGCTCTCGGAAATATCGACTGTCCGGCTCGTGGACAACGGTTGTCCGGCTCCCGATACACCTCTGGCGTTCCGCGATCACCAGCTGTAGATTCCCGATTCTGCCAAGGAGGCGGGGGACAATGTCAGACGGTGTCGTCGGGTTGACCGGCGTCGTCAGCGGTGCCGTGGGCACCGGCTTGACCGGTGAGGTCATGCTGCCCATCCGCGGCGGCACCGAGGCCTACATCGCCTTTCCGGTGGTCGCGGGCGACGCTCTCGCGGTCGGTGCTCTCGCCGTCGTCGTGGACTTCGCGCCTCCGCGCACGGTCTACGTGGCCGCGGCGTACGGCCCCTAGACCGACTCCTCGACGGCCGGCTGTCGCCGTGGCGTCCTCGTGCTCCACCCGTCGCTCGTCGTCGTACGCGCGACCGGCGAATCCCCGTGCCCACGGCTGTCGTGGTGCGCGGCCGTCCCCACCGATCGCCCGCACCCTCGGGCGTGAAGGAGTGAACCGCAATGCCGTTCATCGCTGTCGTCGGCATCATCGTCGTCGTCGCACTGCTTGCCATCGTCGTGCTCTTCAAGATGACCTGGCGTGTGGCCGAGCCCAACCAGGCACTCATCGTCACCGGGCTCGGCGCTCGCGGCGAGAGCGACTCTGGCTCGGCGTTCAAGATCGTGGTCGGCAAGGGCGCGGCGGTGATCCCGGGATTCCAGGTCGCGCGCAAGCTCTCGCTCGACACCCGGTCGACGCAGCTCGAGGTCGACTGCGTGACCCAGCAGGGCATCGCCCTCAACGTGAAGGGTGTCGTCATCTACAAGGTGGGCGACGACCCCCGCTCGATCTCCAACGCTGCTCGGCGTTGGCTCGACCAGCAGCAGATCATGAACGCCACAATCCACGACGTGTTCGCCGGTCACCTGCGTTCCATCGTCGGTGGGCTCACCGTCGAGGAGATGATCCGCCAGCGCGAGCGGCTCACCAACGAGGTGCGCGCGTCGTCGGCGGACGAGATGGCCAAGCTCGGCCTTCAGGTCGATTCGCTCCAGATCCAGGAGATCGACGACGCGACCGGCTACATCGTCAACCTCGGTGCACCGCATGCCGCGGCCGTCGCCTCGGCTGCTCGGATCGCTGAGGCCCAGCGCGACCAGGAGGCCACGCAGGCCGAGCAGGAGGCCAACGCGCTCAAGGCAGCGGCCATCCGTGATGCCGCGATCAAGCAGGCCGGCTTCCAGGCGGAGGTCGACCAGGCCAAGGCCAAGGCGCTGCAGGCCGGACCGCTGTCGGACGCCCTGTCGAAGCAGGACGTCGTGGTCGCGGAGACCCGCGCTGCGGAGCTCGGCGCCGACCTCGCCGAGAAACGGCTCGAGTCGGAGATTCGCAAGCCGGCCGACGCCGAGGCCTACCGTCAGCGCACGTTGGCTGAGGCTGATCGCGACTCGCGCGTATTCTCCGCCGAGGCGGCGAAGAAGGAGACCGAGCTCAAGGCGACGGCCGACGCGACCCGGGTAACCACCGCCGCGGATGCCCAGGCCGCCGCCACGAAGGCGACCGGACTTGCGGAAGCCGCAGCGACCGAGGCGACCGGCCTCGCCGCCGCCAAGGCGACCGAGGCCAACGGTCTCGCCACCGCGAAGTCGACCGAGGCGAAGGGTCTTGCCGAGGCGCGTGCCATCCAGGCGCGCTCCGAGGCGTTGGCACAGAACCAGGAGGCGGTCATCGCGCAGCAGATCGCGGAGAACTACCCGGCGATCGTCGCTGCCGGTGCCTCGGCGTTCCAGAACATCGACCAGTTCGTGGTGCTCAACGGTGCCGAGGGCGTGCAGGACGCGCTCGCCCAGATCATCGCGACCGGAGGAAGTGCGATGAGCGTCGCCAAGCAGTTCCTCTCCGGCGTCAACGCGGGATCGACCAGCAGCCCGGCCACCACCGCGAAGCCGGCAGTCGGCACCGACGCCTGACTCTGGCCGCGCGTGAGAGGGACGGCCCGGCCCACGACGACCCGGGCCGTCCCGCTCCGTCCGAGCTCCCCTCCCAGGCATGTGCGCAGGACGCGGAAGACCGCCATGGAGGCACCGAGCTCTCAGCCAGTGCCCCGCAGTGCCGTGCTGAGGGCGCGGACGAGCACGTCGTGGGCACAGGGCGGAGCTCGATGGCGCGGCGTGCCGGGTTGCTGCTCGGACACGATTCTGGTGTGACAGGTGGTGTGGGTGGGACGTGTGGGGCTACGGTCGTCGCGGACCGTTGCTCGTGACCGTGCGCCGTTCCGGCGCTCGACCACTCCTTCCCCGGACGCGGTCCCGATACGGAGGCCCCGTGGCTGTGATCGGGCACCACCGCGTGCCCGTACGCCGTCGGCTCGTCGCGGCGGTCGTCGGTGGGTTGCTGTGCACCGGCCTCCTCGCGCCTGCCCCCGTCGGTGCGACCCCGGGTGCGCCGACGGCGCCGAGCGCCGCCGCCGTACGCCGTGCCCACTCCGCTGCCGCGGCCGCTGCGGTCGTGCTGGCCCACGCCCGCACCGATGTGATGAGCGCGCAGGCCCGGCTCGACGCCCTCGACACCGAGGTGGAACAGGCGGTCGAGGCATGGAACGGTGCCCGTGCCGACGCCGTCGAGGCGGCCGCAGCCCTCTCTGCAGCACAGACAGATGCCCGTGCGGCACAAGCGAATGCGGACTCGGCACAGGCCGACGTGGACCGTCTTGCGGTCGCCAGCTATCAGGTCGGCGCAGATCTCAGCGGTGGTCTCGGCGAGTTCGCGGCCGTGGTCGACAGTGCCTTCCGCCCTGGTGGGATCACCAACCTGACCGACCGGATGACGCAGGTGGGACAGGTCGCGGCCGACCGTCGGCACGGCATCGACGACGCGCTGGCGCTGCGACTCCTCGCGGCTCAGGCGCAGGCGGCCGCCGCCCGCTCCAGCGCAGACCTCGCCGCGCGCGAGAGTGCGGTCGCCGCCGCAGCGGACGGCGTACGCGCCCTTCAGGCTTCGCAACAGTCGGAGGTCATCCGGCTCACCGCGCAACGCGACGCGGCCGCCACGGTGCTCGCGCATGCCAGGACGACGGCGACGACGCTGGAGTCGGCACGTGCCGAGGCGCTGCGCCGCGCCGCCGCCGCTCGCGCTGCGGCGGCACGGGCGGCCGCAGCTGCGGTCGCCGCGCGACGCGCGCTCGAGCACCGGGGTGCCGGCGGCCGTCCGCCGAGCGACACCGGCGGCTCGCCCCGGTCCTGGCCGGTTGGCGCGTCGACCTCGACGCGTGCGCAGCGGCTCGGCGCGCTGGCCTTCGCCAAGACCCAGCTCGGCAAGCCGTACGTCGCCGGCGAGCACGGACCGGACTCGTACGACTGCAGCGGCCTCACCTCGGCGGCGTACGCCCAAGTCGGCTTCGCGATGATCCAGTACTCCCAGACGCAGTTCGCCCGGGGGCAGAAGATCCCGGTGTCGGCGCTGCAGCCGGGAGACCTCGTCTTCTTCGCGACCGATCCGAGCGACTGGCTCACGATCCACCATGTCGGCATCTATGCCGGTGGCGGTCAGATGGTCGAGGCGCCGCACACGGGTGACCACGTGAAGTTCCAGAC
>JANMBJ010000446.1:0-6780 GCA_031360335.1 Candidatus Nanopelagicales bacterium | reverse complement strand
CGAAGGGGTGTTCATGGCCATCACCGCTGTCGAAGCGGCTGACACCCGACCGGTTCTCCTACGCAAGGAGAAGGTGGAGCGCGGGATAGGTATCGCGCTCCTGGTGGGTGTCACTGTCTGGCTGATCTGGAACTTGATCGCCGCGCCGGTGCAGTTCGTCAATGTCGGTCTCGCCGGCCTCCGGCTCGGTGCGATCTACGCGTTGATCGCGCTGGGCTACACCCTGGTCTACGGCATCATCGAGCTCATCAACTTCGCCCACGGCGACCTGTTCATGCTGGGCTCGGTCTTCTCCGCGCTCATCCTGGTCGACCGCTTCGGGGCGACCACGAACACGCCGGTCAACTGGCTGCTGATGCTGCTGGTCCTGGTGATCATCATGGCGGGCTGCGCGGCGCTCAATGTGACCGCCGAGTTCGTCGCCTACCGCCGACTGCGACGGGCGCCCAAGCTCGCGCCGCTCATCACCGCGGTCGGCATCTCGTTCATCTTCCAGTGGATCGGCCTGCGCTTCAACGGCTCCGCCCCGAAGAGCTGGCCGAAGGTCATCCCCGACGGCGGTATCAAGCTGGGAGCGGTGACCATCGACTGGTCGACGATCGTCGTGATCGCGGTGACGATCCCGCTGCTTCTCGGACTGTCCTACATCGTCCAGCGCACGCGTCAGGGCAAGGCGATGCGCGCGACGGCCCAGGACCAGGACGCGGCCCGCCTCATGGGCATCAACGTCAACCGCACCATCTCCTTCGTGTTCGCCATCGGTGGCGCCATGGCCGGTGCGGCGGGGCTGCTCTACCTCGAGACCTTCGGCACCACGCGCTACGACGCGGGCTTCCAGCTCGGGCTCATCGCGTTCACCGCGGCCGTCCTCGGCGGCATCGGCAACCTGCAGGGAGCCGTGCTCGGCGGGTTCCTCATCGGCCTCATCCAGGGGTTCAACGACGGCCTGCCCTACGGCTTCGGCCAGAAGTGGTCCCAGACGGTCGTGTTCACCATCCTCATCCTTCTCATGGTCTTCAAACCCGAAGGCATCCTGGGCAAGCCGACGATCGAGAAGGTGTGACGACATGAGCGTGCGCACCCCGGAGGTCGTCTCCAGCAAGCCGAAGTCCGACCTGGCTGCCAACCACACCCGCAAGTGGGCGCTGTGGTTCGCGGGCATCGCCATCGCGGTCTGGCTCTTCTACACCTTCCTCGTGCCCAACCTGGGCAGCGGACCACAGCTGTTCATCCGGCAGTGGATGCCGCTCGGGTCGATCAACGAGGCCCTCGTCTGGGTCATCTGCGCGGTCGGCCTCAACATCGTGGTCGGCTACGCCGGGCTGCTCGACCTCGGCTTCGTGGCCTTCTGGGCCATCGGTGGCTACACCGCCGGCTGGATCATGTCGAGCTTCTTCAACCAGATCGAGAACGGCTTCTACTTCCTCTCGGCAGCGCCGCCCAACCAGCCGGGCATCCATATCAACTGGTGGATCGTGCTCATCGTGGCGGGCTGTGTCTGCGCGTTCTCCGGCATCATCATCGGTGCACCGACGCTGCGCCTCAAGAGCGACTACCTCGCCCTGGTGACACTCGGGTTCGGCGAGATCATCCCGCAGGTGTTCCTCAACGGCGAGAACATCGCGGGCTTCAACTTCACCAACGGTGCCCAGGGCATCGCGCCGCTCGACAACCCTGCCCCTCTGCCGTTCGGCCCGAGCACCATCGCGATCGGCAATGCCCAGATCGCGATCTCGAAACCCCTGGGGCCGTTCGACGTGACGGCGAAGTACGCCATGTTCGTCCTGGTGGCTGCGTTCGCAGTCTTCGTGTCGCTGCGAATCCGCGAGGGGCGCATCGGACGGGCCTGGCTCGCGATCCGCGAGGACGAGCTCGCGGCGAGCATGATGGGCGTTCCGCTCATGCAGTCCAAGCTCGCTGCGTACGCCGTCGGAGCGTTCATGGGTGGCCTCGGTGGCGTGGTCTATGCGGTCCACAACAACAGCGTGTTCGCCGACCGGTTCAACTTCTCGATCTCGATCATCCTGCTCGCGATGGTCGTGCTCGGCGGCATGGGCAACGTCTGGGGCGTGATAGTGGGTGCGTTGCTGCTCGCGTGGTTCAACTCGACCGGGTTGCCGCAGTTCGGCATCTCGTTCAACTCTCAGTTCGGCACCGACATCAACTTCCCGTCGTTCAACTACCTCATCTTCGGCTCGATCCTGGTGCTCATGATGCTGTTCCGGCGCGAGGGGTTGTTCCCCGAGACCCGCACCCGACAAGTGCTGCAGGAGGCCGAGCGCTCGGACGCCGAAGAGCTCGACGGAGGAGAGGCATGACCGCCGCGTCGCTCGAGACCACCAAGGCGGCGCTCACGGCCGACAACATCATGGTCCGCTTCGGCGGGCTCGTTGCGGTCAAGGGAGTCACGTTCACGATCCCCGACCAGAGCATCGTGTCGCTCATCGGTCCCAACGGAGCCGGCAAGACGACGTTCTTCAACGTCCTCACCGGCCTCTACCGTCCGACCACCGGCTCGGTCACTCTCGGCGACCTCGACATCACTGGTCAGTCGCCGCACAAGATCGCGTCGCTCGGCCTCGGCCGGACCTTCCAGAACATCCGGCTCTTCGGACTCATGACCGCCGCGGAGAACGTCATGGTGGCGATGCACTCGCACACCACGTCCAACATCCTTCAGATCGTGGGTCGCACGCGGCACCAGCGACGCGAGGAGAAGGAGTCCCGCGAGTTCGCACAGGAGATGCTCGACTTCGTGGGCATCGGTCGGCACGCCGACGAGTACGCCCGCAACCTGTCCTACGGCGACCAGCGCCGGCTCGAGGTCGCGCGTGCACTCGCACTGCGTCCTCAGGTGCTGCTGCTCGACGAGCCCACGGCCGGCATGAACCCGCAGGAGTCGGCGGTGTTCGTCGACTTCGTGCACCGGGTGCGTGACGAGCAGAAGGTGTCGGTGCTCCTCATCGAGCACGACATGAGCGTGGTCATGCGCGTCTCCGAGCGCATCACGGTGCTCGACCAGGGCGAGAAGATCGCCGAGGGCGGTCCTGACGACATCCGCAACAACCCGCGCGTGGTCGAGGCCTACCTCGGCCGCACGGGGACCGAGGGGAGTGCCCGGTGACGGCGACCGAGTCCAGCGTCGAGGGTTCGGGACGCACCGGTGACCCCATGCTCACGGTCGACGACATTGCGGTCTACTACGGCAACATCGCGGCGGTGAAGGGCCTCAGCATCAAGGTCCACCCGGGCGAGATCGTGACCCTCATCGGGTCCAACGGCGCCGGCAAGTCGACGACGCTGCGTGCGATCTCCGGTCTGCTCAAGACCAAGTCGGGAAGCATCGACTTCAACGGCGAGCGGCTCACCGGCAAGGAGGGCCACGAGATCGTCAAGATGGGGATCTGCCAGTCGCCGGAAGGGCGACGGATCTTCCCGCGCATGACGGTGTCGGAGAACCTCGACCTCGGTGCGTTCCTGCGCAACGACAAGGAGGGGATCGAGGCCGACCGCCAGCGGGTGCTCGAGCTCTTCCCGCGCCTCGCCGACCGCATCACCCAGAAGGCCGGCACGATGTCGGGTGGCGAGCAGCAGATGCTCGCCGTCGCGCGTGCGCTCATGGGGCGCCCGCAGCTGCTGCTGCTCGACGAGCCGTCGATGGGTCTCGCCCCTGTCCTCGTCGACCTCATCTTCGACACGATCGAGACGATCCGGGACCAGGGCACCACGGTGCTCGTCGTCGAGCAGAACGCCCTCGCGGCGCTCCGCATCGCCGACTATGCCTACGTCCTCGAGTCGGGCGTCCTCAAGCTCGAAGGACCGGCCGCTCCGATGGCGGAGAACGACGAGATCGTTCGCGCCTATCTGGGCGGCTGACGGCCCCGTACACCGCGTCAGAACGGCCTCTGGAGCCTTCCGGGGGCCGTTCTGCATGGTGTGGCCGACGGATCGTCGGTTGGGAGCGCGACCATGTGCGGATCGCGCGGCCTACGAGGCGCATTCCTGCGGATCCGGCGTCCTTGGCGAGATCTTGACGCAGAATCTGGTGCGAAGGGGTTGCGGGCTGGTGCAGTGCGGCACCTAGAGTGCGAACTGGCGTGCTGGGGGGCAGAACCAGCGCCACCGGGGTGCGCCGTCGGCGCCCCCGTTTCGCGCGAGAGGGGTAGGCGTGCTCCGAGCTCCGGTCGTCGTACGGGCAGCCACGGACGACGTGGTCAGATCCCTCTCGCCCCTCTGGGCGGAGTTCCGAGAGCAGTCCGGAGCGGCAGTGATGCCCAGCGGCACGCACGACGTGTCGGATCGGGTGCGCTCGCGGATCCGGGAGTCGCAGACTGCCGTCGACGCCGGGCTGCGTCCGTCCTACCGCCTCATCGTCGCGTGGCTCGACGGTGAGCCCATCGCCTTCGCGTCGTTGTCGGTCCTCGAGCGTGGGCTGCTCACCACCTCGTGCGCGGTGCTGGTCGATCTCGTCCACGTCGACGGTCGGCACCGCAAGCTCGGTGTCGGCACGACCCTGCTGCGTGAGGCGGCCGTCTTCGCCGAGGAGATCGGCGCGTCCGACGTGGTCGTCAACGTCCCGCCCAACGTGCGTGACGTCAACCGCTTCTACGCCCGGCACGGCTTCGCGCCCATGGTCGTGCGCCGGTCCGCCCCCATCGCCGTCCTGCGCCGCAAGCTCGGCGTCGAGCCGCGGCTCGACCCACGCGACATCACCGTCGACCTGACCCCGGTGCAGCGGTCGCTGCGCCGGCGAGCCCTGCTCCACCCCCGCCGCGCCGTACGCCCCTGAGCCCGCGCCGCAGAGGCCAGCCCCGTGCGTACGCGGATCAGCCGCCGGGGCGGTCGCGGAGCAGGCAGGTCAGCCGTGAGGTGCAGACCCGCTCGTCCTCGTCGTCGACGATGACGATCTCGTAGGTCGCGAGCGTGCGCCCGAGCGACAGTGCTGTAGCCGTGGCCGTCACGTGACCGCTGGTCGCGCTGCGGTGATGCGTCGCGCTGATCTCGATCCCCACGGCCACCCGCTCCGGGCCGGCGTGCAGGTTGGCCGCGATCGACCCCACCGACTCGGCCAGCACCACGCTCGCTCCGCCGTGCAGCAGCCCGAAGGGCTGACGGTTGCCCGCGACGGGCATCCGCGCGACCAGGCGTTCGGCCGACGCCTCGAGCAGCTCGATCCCCATCGACTCGGCCAGCTCGCCGAGGCCCGTCTTCGACACCTGGTCCAGGAAGTCCGTCATACCCCCAGCCTAGGATCACGTCCGTGACCCCGCCGTCGGATCGTCCTCGTCTGCTGCTGCTGGACGGCCACTCGCTGGCCTATCGCGCCTTCTACGCCCTCCCGGTGGAGAACTTCTCGACCACCACCGGCCAGGCGACCAACGCCGTCTACGGCTTCACCTCGATGCTCATCAATTCCCTGCGCGACGAGAAGCCGACGCACGTCGCCGTCGCGTTCGACGTGTCACGCCACACCTTCCGGTCGGTCGAATACCCGGAATACAAGGCGACCAGGTCGGCGAGCCCGGACGAGTTCAAGGGGCAGGTGTCGCTCATCCAGGAGGTGCTCGACGCCCTGTCGATCCCGCACGTGCAGGCCGACGGTTTCGAGGCCGACGATGTCATCGCCACGCTGACCACCCAGGCCGAGGCCGAGGGCTTCGACGTCCTCATCATCACCGGCGACCGCGATGCCTATCAGCTGGTGGACCCGCACGTGACGGTGCTCTATCCCAAGAAAGGGGTGAGCGACCTCGCGCGCATGACACCCGAGGCCGTGGAGGAGAAGTACGGCCTCACCCCGCGGCAGTATCCCGACTATGCCGCGCTGCGTGGAGACCCGAGCGACAACCTCCCGTCGATCCCGGGCGTGGGGGAGAAGACGGCGTCGAAGTGGGTGCGGGAGTACGGCTCCCTCGATGCACTCGTCGACCGCGTCGACGAGGTGAAGGGCAAGGCGGGCGACGCACTGCGCGCTGCCCTTCCTGACGTCATCCGCAACCGTCGGCTGACCGAGCTCGTCCGCGACGTCGAGCTCCCGGTGGTGCCCGGAGACCTCACGCGCCAGACGTTCGACCGCGACAAAGTGCACGAGGTCTTCGACGCGCTGCAGTTCCGTGTGCTGCGAGACCGGCTCTTCGCCGAGCACTCGACCGAGGCCGCGGCAGCCCCAGCCGCCGGCTTCGACGTCGAGGTCGCGACGCTGGGCGACGGTGAGCTCGGCCCGTGGCTCGACGCGCACGCGCCGGCCGGGGTGCGCCTCGGTCTCGCACTCGATGGTCGTTGGGGGAGCGGCACCGGTGACGTGACCGGCCTAGCGCTCGCGGCGCCCGACGACGACGTCGCCTACGTCGTCGTCGCGTCGCTCATTCCCGCCGACGATTCTGCTCTTGTGGCGTGGCTGGCAGATCCATTGCGGCTCAAGGCGATCCACGACGCCAAAGGTCCCGAGCTGGCCATGCGTGCGCGAGGCTGGTCGCTGTCGGGGCTGACGTGCGACACCGCCCTCGCGGCGTATCTCGTGCTGCCTGGGCAACGGTCCTTCGACCTCACCGACCTCGCGCCGCGCTTCCTCGGCCGTGAGCTCTCGACCACCGACACCGGTGCGGCAGCACAGCTGAGCTTCGACACCGACGAGGACGATGCGCGCGCCGGGTCGCTGGGCCTGGAGGCACGTGCGGTTCTCGACCTCGCTGACGCGCTGGAGACCGAGCTCGAGGATCGCGGCGGCACGAAGCTCATGCGCGACGTCGAGCTGCCCCTGCTCCATGTGCTCGCCGACCT
>JANMBJ010000443.1:0-20434 GCA_031360335.1 Candidatus Nanopelagicales bacterium | reverse complement strand
CGGCCGCGGTGGGCACCCAGGTCACCGGCATCTATGTGCTCGGCGAGGCCGAGGGAGCCACGCCGGTCACCGCCCTGTTCGGTGCACCCATCTCGGGCCAGGTGCCCGTGTCTCCCGACGACGTCGTCTGCCTTCCCTACTCGAGCGGCACCACAGGGATCAGCAAGGGGGTGATGCTCACGCACAGGAACCTCGTCGCCAATGTCGCGCAGGTGCTGGCCGCCGCCGACATCTCCGAGGACGAGAAGTTCATCGCGGTGCTGCCGTTCTTCCACATCTACGGCATGCAGGTGCTCATGAACACCGGGCTGCGCGCCGGCACCACGATCATCACGATGCCGAGGTTCGACCTCGAGGAGTTCCTCCGCTTCCACCAGGACTATGGCATCACCCGGTCCTTCGTCGCCCCGCCCATCGTGGTGGCGCTGGCCAAGCACCCGATGGTCGACAACTACGACCTGTCCGCCCTGCGGCAGGTCTTCTCCGGCGCGGCCCCGCTCTCGGCGGAGCTCTCGATCGAGTGCGGCGCCCGCATCGGGTGCGACGTCGTGCAGGGCTACGGCATGACCGAGCTGTCGCCCGTGTCGCACCTCACTCCTCCCGGCATGCTCAAGCCTGGGTCGTGCGGCGTCACCGCGCCCAACACGCTGACCCGTATCGTCGACCCGATCACGCAGAAGGACCTCGGTGTCGACGAGGACGGCGAGGTCTGCATCAAGGGTCCGCAGGTGATGGCTGGCTATCTCGGCAACACGGCAGCCACCGACGCGATCTTCGACCAGGACGGGTGGCTGCACACGGGCGACATCGGGCACATCGACGCCGACGGTCATCTGTTCATCGTCGACCGCCTCAAGGAGCTCATCAAGTACAACGGCTTCCAGGTGCCGCCCGCTGAGCTCGAGGCCCTGCTCCTGACCCACCCGGCGATCGCCGACGCCGCCGTGGTCGGGCAGCCGGACGAGTCGGCCGGGGAGATTCCGGTGGCCCACGTCGTGCTCCGCCCGGGTGTCGAGGTGACGGCCGAGGAGATCCAGGAGTTCGTCGCCGGCCAGGTCGCGCACTACAAGCAGATCCGCCGGGTCGTCATCACCGACGTGATCCCGAAGTCAGCGTCCGGCAAGATCCTCCGCCGGATCCTGCGCGACCAAGGCTGACCACCCGACCGTCCCCCGAGCACCTTTCCGGCTGTCGCCGAGTGGTGGCTCCAACGACACCCGACTGAGGTGCTCGGGGACTCTGAGGTGCTCAGAGGATGATCGGGGCTCGGTCGGTACGCCGGTCGATCGCGTCGTCGAGCTCTCGTCCGTCGACCTTCGACGGCCACCAGAATCGTTCACCGAGGATGAAGACCAGCGCCGGCACCAGCACCGTGCGTACGAGCAGGGTGTCGAGCAGCACGCCGACGCACACGATGAGGCCGATCTGCGCCAACGCGATCAGTGGTAGCACCCCGAGGACGGCGAAGACCGCGGCGAGCAGGATCCCGGCGCTCGTGATCACGCCTCCGGTCGCCCGCAGCGCGGTCAGCATGCCGTCGCGCGTCGTGCTCGTCATCGCCTCTTCACGCGCTCGCGTCGCGAGGAAGATGTTGTAGTCGACCCCGAGCGCGACGAGGAACAGGAACGACAGGAGCAGCACTCCGGTGTCGAGCGCCGGATAGCCGAGGACGTGCTGAAACACGAACCACGACGCACCCATGGCCGCGAAGAACGTCCCGAGCACCGTCGCCACGAGCAGCAGCGGCGCGAGCAGCGAGCGCAGCAGCGCGATGAGCACACTGGCCACGATGAGGAGCACCAGCGGGATCACGACGGTGGCGTCGCGCACCGCCGCATCCTTCCGGTCGAGCCGCTGAGCCACCTCGCCGCCCACGACCGCGTCGGACCTCGAGACGGCACCGACCGCCGCACGCAGCGCGCGCACCTGGTCGAACGACTCCTCGCTGCCGGGTGAGGCACTCAGGACGACATCGACCTGCGCCACCGTCGACGACGCCGAGCCGGGGACAGCCGCGACGACGCCGGGCACCGTCTTCGCAGCAGCGACCACCGCACTCACTGTTGTCGGTGACGTGAGCACTGCCGCGGGTGCACTCTGACCCGCCGGGAATGCGCTCGCCAGTGTCTCCTGGCCGAGCACCGCCTCCGGCTTCACGCGGAACTGCTCGGTCTGACTGAGGCCGACTGAGAGCCCCACCCCACCGAGCGCCATCACGAGCAGCACGACGGTTGCGCCCAGTCCCACGAGACGCGGGCGGCGTTGCACCGATTCTCCGACACGACCCCAGAACTTGCCCTCCCGTGCGACGTCGCCGACGTGCGGGACGAACGGCCAGAACAGGCCTCGGCCGAGCACGACCATGGCAGCCGGGAGCACGAACAGGCCCGCCAGCATCGCGACGAAGACACCGATCGCTGCCGAGAAGCCCAGTCCACGAAGGCTTTCCTCGTGCGCGAACAGCAGGGTGAGCAGCGACAGGATCACGGTGCCGGCAGAGGCGAGGATCGGCTCGGACGTACGGTGAAGTGCGACCTGCATCGCGTGGAACCGGCTGTCTTCCTGGCGCAGCCGGTCGCGGTAGCGGGCGATGAGCAGCAAGGCATAGTCCGTCGCGGCACCGAAGACGAGCACGCTGGTGATCCCTGCGGATGACGGGTCGACCACGATGCCGAGGTGCGGCGCGACGAGCTCGACGAGCTTGGCGGTCACCTGCTCCGCGATGCCTACGACGACGAGCGGCACGAGCCACAGCCACGGGCTTCGATACGTGATGAGCAGCAGCAGCGCGACGACGGATGCCGTGGCGATGAGGAGCGTGGAGTCGGCGCCCTCGAAGACCTTGGTCAGGTCGGTGATGAAGGCCGGCCCGCCGGTGACCTGGGCCTGCAGACCGTCGGGAAGGTCAGCAGCTGCGGTCGTGCGGATCTCGCCGACCTTGGGAGCGACGAACTCATCGACCGTGGTGTCGACGGGGACGGAGATCACGGCCACGGTCTTGTCCGGGGAGTAGGCCGGAGGCGATGCCTGGCCGCCG
This sequence comes from Candidatus Nanopelagicales bacterium, assembly GCA_031360335.1. Taxonomy (GTDB): domain Bacteria; phylum Actinomycetota; class Actinomycetes; order S36-B12; family CAIYMF01; genus Longivirga. The sequence continues at coordinate 17,397 of JANMBJ010000443.1, read as the reverse complement.
ACGCCGAGCGGCGCGAGAGCAGCGGCGCGCGCGGTGACCGCGACCGAGTCGGCGGCCGTGAGCGGCGCACCGTCGGTTCGGCTGTAGACGGCGATCGCTGGGGCCACCCCATCGTCGGGCAACGAGGCCTGCCGCAGCTCGGCCTCCGCCGACTGATAGCTCGCGGGGAGCCCCGAGCTCACCAGGGGCGCGGCCGGGGTGGGCGGCGCGATCGCGAACACGGCGCCGACCAGCAGCACGACCAGCCCGAGCAGGGCGAGCGCCGCGCGGCGGCCGGCGACGTGGCGCGTGGGCATCTTCACGGGTGCTCCCCTGTCGGAAGAACGAGCACGACCCGAGGAACGAGTCGCTAGTTTGTCTAGTGATCTCGACACTATCCCGGATATCACTAGACTGTCTAGCGACATGGACGCTACCGACGATCCCTCCACGCCGCTGCCGGGCGGGGCGTCCGGCGGCGACCCGCTGTCGCGACCGGGCAGCTGGCCCGAATCGACCCTGAGCGAGGCCTTCTACGCCGTCCTCACCGCGATCCCCGGCCTGCGCCACGCGATAGCGCGGCGCATGGGCCTCAACCTCAGCGAGGTCGACGCCATGGAGCACCTCATGGGCGCGGCCATGGGACCCGTGGAGCTCTCGCGGCGGCTGCACATGACCTCGGCGTCGGCGACGGTCCTCGTCGACCGCCTGGCCGAGGCCGGCCACGTCGAGCGCGAGCCGGATCCGAGCGACGGCCGCCGCCGCGTCGTGCGTCCTACGGCCCAGGGTGCGTCGGCGGTGTTCGAGCAGATCGGCCCGCTCGTCAACGACCTCGTTGCCGCCGAGGACGTCCTTGCCCCCGACGAGCGCGAGGTCGTCCTGCGCTATCTGCGCCGCGTCCTCGAGGTGCTCGAGTCGCATGCGGACTCACCGACCGACGAGCCCGCATGACGACGCGCCCCATGGTGCGCGAGCTCGTGCAGGACGAGTGGTCGATCGCGGCAGGTGTTGCGGCTCGCGCGTTCTTCGATGAAGAGTTCATCATCGGGATGCTCGGCGCCGACCCGTTCGAGCGCTTCGTCGGAGTGCAGCACTTCTACGCTGTCGAGCCCTGGGACGACGATGCGGTGCACCTCGGCGCGTTCCTCGGCACCACGATGGTCGGACTCATCAGGGCCTCGCCGTACGGCCGGTGCTTCGTGTGCCGCCACATCTCTCCGGACGCACCTCCCGACGACCCGCTCAGGGCGAAGGACTGGGTGTTCGAGGTGGAGGTGCTGAAGGCTCACCGCGCCTACGACCACCACGCCTGGATCAGTCGGGTCGCGGTGGAGCCGGCGCTCCACGGCACCGGGATCGGGAAGCAGCTCATCGATGCGGCTCTCGAGCACCTGGCGCAGCACGGCCCCGGCACGGTCCTCCTCGAGTGCCTCGCGAGCCGCGAAGGGTTCTACTCAGGTCGCGGTTTCCGCCGGGTCGGCGAGGTCGTCGACCCGCACGCGGAGACGTCCTACCTCATGCGCGCAGACCTGGAGCAGCCCGAGTCCGCCTGAGGAGCCAGGCGAATCGGCCCGCTGATCATCAGTTGCTTGGCGACCGAGACGCCCGAGGTCCTGGGCGCAGGCAGCGGTGTCCCGTACGACGTCGACGTGGTCGACGCGCTGCTGCACGTGATCCGTACCGGCTTCTCCGTCCCCGAGCCCACCGCCCTCGAGGCCCGACGGCCTCAGGCGGGCTCGGTGTCGGCATCGAGGAGGTCGGCGAGGCTCGCGGCTGCGTGACCGGTGATGTCCTCGATGGCGGTGCTGACCTCGGCCATCTCGCCGGCGGCGATGGCGGTATAGGTCGACACCCACGCGTCGACCTGCCAGGGCGGTGCGTCGTAGACCGCACGCGACGCGTAGGCCTCGGCCACCGTCTCGGGGTGGTAGGAGTACCGCCGTCCCGTGGCAGCGGTGAGGACCTCAGCGACCTCGGTGAGAGTGAGCGCCGCAGGGCCGGTCAGGTCGTAGGCCACATCTCGGTGAGAGCTCGCACGGAGCAGGACCTCCGTCGCCACCTCGGCGATGTCGTCGATCGCCACCATCGATGCCCGACCATCGCCGGCGGGGCCTCGGATCACGCCGTCGTCGCCCGCGAGGTGGACGGCGAAGTCGGCATAGAGGCTGTCGCGCAGGAAGGTGAACGACATCCCGCTGTGCTTGATCCGCTGCTCGGTCGCCCAGTGGTCGCGCGCGAGAGTGAACGTCGCATGCGGTGAAGCGCCGAGGAAGGACACATAGACCAGGTGCTGGACCCCGGCCGCGGCCGCCGCGTCGACGAAGGTCAGGTGCTGCTCGACACGGTCGACTGCTTCGGCGGCCGACACCATGAGCACCACCTCGAGCCCGTCGAGAGCGCGACGTACGGCGTCACCGTCGGAGTAGGTCGCCTGCACCACGGTGGCACCGGCATGGTCCGGAGCGCGCGCGGGATCACGGACGACGAGGCGCTGACGCGCGCCGCTGCCGGCGAGACGACCGGCAACCTTTCCGCCGAGGCGCCCCGTGCTCCCGGTGACACCGATGACCGCCATCCCCCCAACGTACGTCCTGCCCGGCACCGAGCGTCGTGAATGCGCCGGCGACGACGTGGCCCGGGTGGCCGCGCCGAGGCAGGTCAGGTCGTTCCGTCGTGTGGCGCTAGGGTCACCGGCGACGAGACCGACCGACGGGAGCAGCCATGAGCCGCACGATCACATCGGTGGTGGGCGGCTCGCCCGTGACCGGTGGCAGCACGCACACCGATGTGAACCCCTCCGACCTCGCCGACGTCGTGCTCGAGCACGGCGAGGCCGACGTTGCTGTCGCGCAGCAGGCTGTGGCAGCTGCGGCACAAGCGTTCCCCACGTGGTCACGCACCACGCCGTGGCAGCGCTCCGAGGTCCTCGACACGGCTGGCACCGAGGTGCTCGCTCGCGCCGACGAGCTCGGTGACCTCCTCGCCCGCGAAGAGGGCAAGACGCTCCCGGAAGCCCGCGGTGAGGTTGTACGCGCCGGCCAGATCCTCAAGTATTTCGCCGGTGCGGTCCTTGCGCCGCACGGTCACCTGCTCGACTCCGTGCGCCCGGGTGTCGACGTCTCGGTCACGCGAGAGCCCATCGGCGTCGTCAGCGTCATCACCCCGTGGAACTTCCCGATCGCCATCCCCGCGTGGAAGATCGCGCCGGCACTCGCCTTCGGCAACACGGTGGTGTTCAAGCCCGCCGAGCTCGTCCCGGGCAGCGCGTGGGAGCTCGTCGACATCCTCAACCGCTCGGGCCTGCCCGAAGGCGCGCTCAACCTCGTGCTCGGTCGCGGCTCGTCGGTCGGCCCCACGCTGACGACCGACGCGGCCGTGAATGCCGTGACCTTCACGGGATCCGTGGCGACCGGCCGCCGCATCCTCGACGCACCCGCACCGCTCGGGCGCAAGGTGCAGCTCGAGCTCGGTGGCAAGAACCCGCTCGTCATCGTCGACGACGCCGATCTCGCTCTTGCCGTCGGGTGCCTCGTCCAGGGCGGCTTCGGCTCGACCGGCCAGCGCTGCACGGCATCGTCGTTCGCCGTCGTCACCGACGCGATCCACGACCGTCTGGTCGAGGCGGTGCAGGAGCGCCTCGATCGCTGGTCGGTCGGGGACGCACGTACACCAGGGATCGACATGGGTCCCGTCGTTGACCACTCTCAGCTGCGGCAGAACCAGCACTATCTCGACGTCGCGCGACGCGAGGGCGGCGAGGTGCTCGGCGGCGAGCTGGTCGAGCTGGACACCGAAGGCCACTACATGAGCCCGGCGCTCGTCCTCGGCACGTCGGCTGGCGACACCATCAACCGCGAGGAGGTCTTCGGACCCGTCGTCTCGGTGGTGCGCGTCGCTGACTACGCCGAGGCGCTCGCCGTCGCGAACTCCAGCGCAATGAACCTCTCCGCGGGCATCTGCACCACCGATCTCGCGACGGCCGCGCACTTCCGGCGCAGCTCCCAGGCGGGGATGGTCATGGTGAACCTGCCCACCGCCGGGGTCGACTTCCACGTGCCGTTCGGCGGCCGCGGCGACTCCAGCTATGGACCGCGCGAGCAGGGTTTTGCCGCGATCGACTTCTTCACCACGAGCAAGACGGCCTACACCCTGCCCGGCATCCCGCGGAACTAGCCCGTGGGCGAGGTTGCCCGTCCCTGAACTGCTGCCGCCGGCGCGAGGGGCGGCTGGGAGGATGGCCGGGTGGACCGGACCCCGCGACGCGCCTGGCTGGTGTGGGGCGTCGGTGTCGCCGCCTACACCGTCGGGGTGCTGCAGCGTACGTCGCTGGGGGTCGCCGGTCTCGATGCTGCGGAGCGTTTCGAGATCTCCGCCGCCGTGCTCGGCTCCTTCGCCGTCGTCCAGCTGCTGGTCTACGCCGGCATGCAGGTGCCGGTCGGCGTGCTGCTCGACCGGGTCGGCCCGCGCGCGATGATCGCGACCGGTGCTGCCGTCATGGCGATCGGTCAGATCGCGCTGGCGCTCGCGCACTCGTTCCCCGCGGCGATACTCGCGCGAATCCTGGTCGGCGGCGGCGACGCGATGATGTTCATCAGCGTGCTGCGCCTCGTCGCTGCCTGGTTCCCTGCCCGGCAGGTGCCCGTCATCACGCAGGTGACCGGCCTCGTCGGCCAGAGCGGCCAGATCCTCTCGGCCATCCCGCTCGTCGCGCTGCTGCACGGACCGGGGTGGACCCCGGCGTTCCTCTCCGCCGCGTCGCTGTCGGTGCTCACCTCGGTGACGGCGCTCGCCGCCATCACGGACTCGCCCGACGGTCGGACCACCAGCGAGGTGTCCCCGTCGTGGGCGCGGGTCCGGCACGACCTCGTCGAGGCCTGGCAGCACCCGGGCACCCGCCTCGGGCTCTGGACCCACTTCACCACGCAGTTCTCGGGCACGGTCTTCCTGCTGCTGTGGGGCTATCCGTTCCTCATCGCCGGCGAGGGACTCAGCCGGCAGAGCGCTGGCGCACTCTTCACCATCCTCACCCTGTCGGGCATGGTCGCCGGCCCGGTGATCGGAGTGCTCGTGTCACGCCACCCGTTGCGGCGATCCTGGCTGGTGCTCGGGATCATCGGATCGACCATGGGCATCTGGACAGTCATCCTGCTGCTCCCCGGCCCGGCACCGTGGTGGCTGCTGCTGGTCCTGGTGCTTGTGCTCAGTGCCTGCGGTCCGGGGTCGCTCATCGGTTTCGACTACGCCCGCACCTTCAACCCGCCGCACCGGTTCGGCACCGCGACCGGGATCGTCAACGTCGGCGGTTTCGTGGCGGCACTGCTCGTCATCCTGTTCGTCGGGATCGTGCTCGACGTCGTAGGGGATGGATCGACTTACACCCTCAACGGTTTCCGAGCCGCACTCTCCGTGCAGTACGTCTTCTGGATCCTCGGGCTCGTCGGCTTCTTGCGCGCCCGTCAGCGGGTACGCGCCCGCATGGCCGACCAGGGACAGCACGTGCCACCGATGCGTGCCGCCCTGCGAGCACGACGAGCCCAGCGCCCTCGATAGGCACTACCTGCCCAGTGCGTCCAGGTCGTCGGCGTGCTCGCCGAACCACGTGAGTGCGTCGCCGATCGAGAGCTGGCGGGCGCTGCCGCTCTCGACATCGCTCCACGGCACCGGAGTCGATGCCGTAGGTCGCGTCTTGCCGCGCAACGACCACGGGACGATGGTCGTCTTCGCCGGGTTGTTCTGGCTCCAGTCGACGAAGATGCGTCCGGGCCGCAGGTCCTTCGACATCTTGCTCACGACCAGCGCCGGCAGGTGCTGCTCCACTGCCTGCGCCAGAGCAAGCGCATAGTCCGACGTGGACCCGGCTCGCTCGAGCACCGAGCGGCCGGCGTCGTTGGCCTCGGCGACTGCGGCATACACCTGCATCCCCTTGGAGCCGCTGGTGACTGCGTACGCCGTCATGCCGTGACCCTCGAGCATCGCTCGCGCGACGAGGGCGACCTCGCCGCACTCGGCGAGACCCGCAGGTGCACCGGGGTCGAGGTCGATCACGATGCGGTCCGGCGGCAGCGGCTCACCCGAGTCACGGTCGATCCGCCACTGGGGCGCGTGCAGCTCCAGCGCGCTCTGCTGCGCGCACCACGCGAGCACCGCGATGTCGTCGAGCAGCGGATAGTCGATGTCGCGGGCGCCACGACCTGAGCGGATGCCCTCGTGGTGCAACCTCACCCGCGGCACCCAGTCCGGGGCGCCCTTGGGGAGGTTCTTCTCGAAGAACGGCTCAGCCCTCACGCCGTCCGGCCACCGCTTGCGCGTCACCGGTCGGTCGCGGGCGAAGCGCAGCAGCGCGGGCGCGACCGTGAGGTAGTACTGCAGCACCTCGGCCTTCGTCGTGCCCGTCTCGGGATAGAGCACCTTCGCGACGTTGGTGAGGCGCAGGGCGCGTCCACCGATCTCGGTCGTGATCGAGCCGTCAGGTCCCACGCTCATGACCCGCCTCCGTCACCCGTCACATCGTCCGCACCCAGATCCGGTCGCAGGCGTACGACTGACGGTGCACGCAGGAGCCCCTGCCCGCCGCGACCCAGGTGCTCGACATCGACCACGAGCAGGGGTTCGACCCACGTGACCGCCGCGAGCACATCGTCGGAGAGCAGCTCGGTGCTCTCGAACGGCGGGCTCGACCGCACCGTCTCGGTGAGCACCTGCAGCAACGCTGCGCTCTGCCGCTCCGACAGCCCGGACCCCACCGCGCCGTCATAGCGCAGCAGGTCGTCGTGCGACGGCGTGCCCACGAGCACCGACGCCAGCGGCCGCCCTGACTCGACGCCGCGCTTCCATCCGCCGATGACGTAGGACTGAGTCCGCCGGTGCGGGATCTTCACCCAGTCCGCGCTGCGCACCCCCGGCCGGTAGGTCGACCCACGGCGCTTGGCCACGACGCCTTCTAGCCCGCGCTGCGCGGTCGATGTGAGCAGGGCGGCGCCGTCGTCGAAGGTCCCCGGCACCAGCAGCTGTGCGCTGGGCTCGACCGCGTCGACGAGCAGCGCACGGCGCTCGTCATAGGTGCGGTCGACGAGGTCGACGCCGCGCAGGCGCAGCAGGTCGAAGACGAGGAGCGAGACGGGCGCATCGCCCGGGCCGCGCCCTCGACCCTGGATGCGCGGCGCCAGGCGCGAGAACGAGGGGAGACCCGCCTCGTCGAAGGCCACGATCTCGCCGTCGAGCACGGAGTCGGGGGGCAGGCCAACGGTCGAGGCGACCTCAGGGAACCGCGTGGTGGCGTCGGCGCCGGTCCGGCTCGCGAGCCGCAGACCGCCGTCGCCGGTGCTCGAGATGATCCGCATGCCGTCCCACTTGACCTCGAAGGCCCAGGTCAGAGGCGCACCCGTGACCGAAAGTAGCGATCCGGGGGTGGCCAGCATGGGTAGCACCGGTCCATCATGGGTGATTCCGGCACCCGCCGGCGGCTCCTCGCCTCGGGTGACTTCCCCGGGCACAACCGCCCCACCGGCAGGAGTTTCGATGAGAGCGATGTGGAAGGGCGCGGTCGCCTTCGGGCTCGTCAACGTGCCCATCAAGCTGTATGCCGCGACCGAGGATCACGACGTCCGGTTCCACCAGGTGCACGCCGACGACGGCGGTCGCATCAAGATGGTGCGCACCTGCTCCGTCGACGGGCACACAGTGGAGTACAAGGACCTCGCGAAAGGCTATGAGAGCGAGTCCGGTCAGACGGTCATCATGAACGAGTCGGACTTCGAGGGCCTTCCGGTGCCCGGCCTGCGTGAGATCGAGGTGCTCGAGTTCGTCCCGAGCGACCAGGTCGACCCGCTGCTGTTCGACAAGAGCTACTACCTCGAGCCCGACGGCAAGGCGATCAAGCCCTACGTCCTGCTGCGCGAAGCACTCGAGCAGACCGACCGCACCGCCATCGTCCGGGTCGTGCTGCGCAACAAGTCCCAGCTCGCGGCGCTGCGCGTACGCGGCGAGGTCCTGGTCATGCAGACGATGCTGTGGCCTGACGAGGTACGCGCCGCGGAGTTCGACGTGCTCGACGGTGCGATCGAGGTGCGCCCGCAGGAGCTGGCGATGGCGGCGTCACTCATCGAGTCGCTGTCGAGCGACTTCGACCCGACGGAGTACACCGACGACTACCGCACAGCGTTGCTCGCCGTCATCGAGAGCAAGCTCGAAGGAGGCGAGGGTGTCACGGCACCGGACGCCGTAGCGTCGACGGACACCGGCGACGGTCTCGTCGTCGACCTGATGGCCGCGCTGCGCGAGTCGGTCGAGCGCACGAAGGTGACCCGCGCTGAGGCGGAGCAGGCCGAGTCCGACCGGGCCGAGCCAGCTCCGGCGAAGGCCGTGCCCAAGAAGCGGGCGACCGCATCGGCCAAGCCCGCGTCGACGACCGCCAAGAAGAGCACTGCCACGAAGGACGCTGAGCCCGAGGACGTCGAGCCGGAGAAGGCCAAGGCACGACGCCGCACTGCCTGAGACGCCACCTGTCACCGACCACATCGCGCGACACCGGCAAGGAGCATTCGTGTACGTCCTCAATGCCTGGTACGTCGCCGCGTGGTCGACCGAGGTCACCCGCGAACCGGCACGTCGCACGATCTGCGAGCTCCCGGTGGTGTTCTACCGCACGGTCGACGGGCGCGCGGTGGCCCTCGAGGATCGCTGCGCGCACCGCGGCTACCCGCTGTCGGCCGGGCGTCTCGTCGACGACTCGATCGAGTGCGGCTATCACGGCTTTACCTTCGACTGCGAGGGCGTGTGCGTCCGGGTGCCGGCGCAGGAGATCGTCCCGCGCCGCACGTTCGTCCGCTCGTTCCCGGTCGTCGAGCAGGACGGCTGGGTGTGGATCTGGACGGGTGACAAGGACCTCGCCGACGTCACGAAGGTGCCGGACACGCACTGGATGACGGACCCTGCGTGGGCGACCGTCACGCACTCGTTCCACTTCGACTGTCGCGCCGAGCTCATCCACGACAACCTGCCCGACCTCACGCACGAGTCGTTCATCCACACCACGACAGTCGGCGACGACTACATCTACAAGCACGGAATCACGGTCGTGGTCGACGGCGACGTCGTGTTCGCAGACCGGCTCATGCCGAGCGTCGTGGCCCCGCCGCTCTACGCGACGACGATGCGACTCGACGGACTCTGGGACCGCTTCCACTGCACGGAGTTCCGCGCTCCCAGCTTCCACGTGCTGCACTCGGGCATCACCGGAGTGGGTCGCCCGCGCGAGGAGGGCTACCTCATCAAGGTGCTCAACGGAATCACCCCGATCGACGCCCACAACGCGCACTACTTCTACGCGTTCTCCCGCAACTTCGGGGTCGACCAACAGTGGGCCACGGACGAGCTCGTCGACGGCCTCAAGACGGTTCTGCAGGAAGACGCGGATGCGTTGGCGCTGCAGGAGATCGGGCTGCAGACCAGACCGCCTGGCGAGTTCGACGTGCTCATCGCCCAGGACGCCGGCGTCGCCAAGGCGCGCAAGGTGATGGCGCGGCTGCTCGCGGCCGAACGTCAGGGCACGATCACGACGGCCGATCTCGAGCCGTCGTCGTCGTGACCGGTCGGTCCTCGACCGACAGCGCGCCGCGCCCTGCGGTGAGTCGATGAGACTGATCCTGCGCAACGTCGCCGCACGCCTCGGCGACGACGCGTTCCTCGTGGTCGCAGCGAGCCCAGACAGCCTCGCGCGCCAGTCGTGGCTGTGGGACGTCCGGCTGTCACGCGAGCCGGTCGGCCAGTCGCAGGAGTACCTCGGCGCCGGCATCGGTCGCCATCACGTCTGCGTGCGCGTCGACGACGCTCACGTGAGCGCAGAGCTGATGACCCAGACCTTCGACGATCCGGGGACCGAACGGCAGACCCTGACGCTCGGTCGTCCGGCCGAGGAGCTCTGGCTCGCGGTGGTGGAGACGGGGACGTTGCGCCACTCCCATCTCGAGGTCGCACCCGGCGACGTGCTGGTCTGGGAGGGCGAGGACCCCGTGGGCATCGACATCACCGCGACCAGCGACGAGCGCGTCACCGTCGCGCTCGTGACCCTCCGTCGCACGGACGGACAGGCGCTGCGCTGGGTCCCCTGACGCGCGTCGGGTCGGTGGCCGTCCGCCGTCCGGCTGCGGACCGCGCCGTCCGCTGAGCGGCGTGGTGCAGACACCAGACGATGCTTGGCATTCCTTCGCGGAGGGTTCGGGGTGACACTGAACGGACGGGGACCCTCGATGGGTGGGGAGGCCGACATGGTGGCCGGAGTAGGTGACCGGGTGTTCGTCGCGTCGGTGCGCCCGGGCCACGAGCGCATGGGTCGAGTAGTGGCCCTGCGCCATCCCGACGGAACTCCGCCCTATGTCGTGCGGTGGGACGACAGCGGCACGGAGACCCTGCACTTCCCGCGTGACGACTGCCGTATCGAGCCTGCCCTGCCCGCCACGGACGTCACCGCGTCCGCCGGCTCGGCGCAGCAGGTGCACCGCTGGACGGTGACCGTCGACATCGTCGAGCACGACGAGTTCACCACCGCCCATGCGGTGCTGCACGAGGACGATGCACCCACCGTCGTCACAGGTCGCGGTGAGTCCGTACGTCGCGCCGGTGACCGCAGCATCCCGGAGCTCGGTGACGAGCTCGCGGTGTCACGGGCTCTGCGTCAGCTCTCCGACCGGTTGGCCCACGCGGTACGCACCACGCTGATCGATGTCGAGCACCGGGAGGGCGGACTCTTCGCCCCGCACCCGAGTCATGTGCTGGTCATCCGCGAGTCGGTGCGCAGGTGAACGCGAGTCGGCGGATGTGATTGCTAGGCAGGGGTCGAAGGCACTAGACCTCGTGTTTGTCGGAGATCTCGCGATAGACACCGGTGGCTGTGGCATCCGGGTCCACCTTCGTGAGGATCGCCTCGGCGATGCCGGTCAGCGCGGTGATCTGTCGCGGGGTGAGCGCGTCGATGACATAGTCGCGCACCGCCTCGAGGTGACCGGGGGCCGCCGCGACGACTGTCGTCCACCCGAGGTCGGTGAGTCGCGCATTGGTGGCGCGCCGGTCATCCGGGCACGGGAAGCGCTCGACCAGGTCGCGCGCTTCGAGCCGGGCGACGACGTGCGAGAGACGGGAGAGCGACGAGCTCGTCCGTGCGGCGAGCCCGGTCATGCGCAGGGTTCGCTCCGGCGCCTCGGACAGCATCGACAGCACCCAGTACTCGAAATGGGTGAGGTCGGCATCGCGACGCAGCTGCGACTCGAGGACCCCGGGCAGCAGCTGCACGACCGCGACGAGCCGCACCCATGCAGCGCGCTCGTCCTCGTCCAACCATCGGGTGCTCATGACACCAGCCTAGCGCATTGGTTGACACAACAAGTAACTACCCGTACAGTCTTACTTGAAGCCACAACCAATCAGATCTCAAGGAGCACCCCATGACCCACGTCACTGTCATCGGCACCGGAACCATGGGCCAGGCGATCGCCGGCCTCGTCACCCAGGGCGGCAACTCCCTCGAGGTCATCACGGCGGCCGACACGGACAAGACCGTCACCGGCGACATCGTGATCCTCGCCGTCCCCTACGCCGCAGTCGCCGGCATCGTCGAGGCACGCGGCGCCAGCCTCGCGGGCAAGATCGTCGTCGACATCACCAACCCGGTGAACTTCGAGACCTTCGACTCCCTCGTCGTGGCCGCCGACAGCTCGGCCGCAGCCGAGCTCGCCACGGCGCTGCCGAGCTCGAAGGTCCTCAAGGCCTTCAACACCACCTTCGCCGCCACTCTCGCATCGGGCAAGGTCGGCGACCTCACGACCACGGTGCTCATCGCCGGCGACGACGCAGATGTCAAGGCGCTGCTCGGTGGTGTCGTGAGCGCGGCCGGCCGCGCCGCCCTCGACGCCGGCGCGCGCCAGCGGGCGCGTGAGCTCGAGGCGCTCGGCTTCCTGCAGATCTCGCTCGCAGCGGCCGAGAAGGTCTCCTGGGTCGGCGGGTTCGGCATCGTCGCCTGACGCTCAGCGCGACAGCTCCTGTGCGGGCTCCGGGTCACCCGGTGCCCGCACCGGCATGTCGGGGCGCGTACGCCGATCTAGGACTGCGACTGGACGTATCCGACCACGACCCCAGCGACTGCGAGCACGACGAACACGGTCAACGGAATCCAACCCACGATGCGCTCCATGCCCTGAGTCTGTCGCATCACGCCAGGAGGTTGAGCACCCTGTAGGAGACCGAGAGTGTGAGTGAACGACTCCCGACTCCCTGCTCGAGCGGGAAATGCGACCTCGCTAAGCCCTCCGCTGACGCGAGATCGCCTCGGGTGACGGGCCGGTGTCCGGCCACGGCCTACCGCCCTCGCTTCCTGCGACGGCTCCTGAGAGACTGAGGAGACCATCGGCCAACGTCGACGGTGACCTGAAGGAGACAGCGGTGGACGTCGAGGGTGACCTGAAGCAGACATCGGTGGACGTGGACAGGATCGCCGAGCTCGGCGCCACCGTTCAGATCTCGGGGCTCTGGGCGTCGTACGGCGATGCTGCCAACGCGGCCGGCGCTGGTCGGGGGGCCCGAGCCATCAGCAATGTCGACTGGGACGTCCCCGGACGCTTCGCCCGAGCCACCGGCGCTCCGGACCCGATCGAGGGTGAGCGCAGCGACGAGCAGGCCGTCATCGATGCGGAGACCCGTCGGATCGACACCATCTTCGGCTATGACAAGAAGCCCTGGTCCAAGGAACTGAGGCTCACCGTGGCACAGCTGCGGATGCTGCTCGGCGAAGATCCCTCAGACGCTGCTCTACGCCTGCGCCTCTGGGCCCGACTCGACGTCGCCGAGAAGCGTGGCACCCGCGCCGACGTTCAGGCGCTGCGCGACCTCGTCGCCCGCCTTCAGTAGGCGACGGCGAGCACCACCGAGCTCAGGCAGCGCGATCACGTGTCATGAGGTGCACCCTCGCCTTGTGCAGATACGGCATGAGGCCGTAGATCACGATCGGCACCGCCACCGTGGCGAGGACGAACGTGCGCGGCACCGTTGCCAGCGGCCGCAGCCAGTCACCCAGCAGCAGGTTGAGGACTGTCAGCGTCGGAAACACGCAGAGCCAGATCATGAGCGCGAGCTGGTGCTTCGTGGGCGGCGAGACCCGCGTGGGTTGCGCGCCTGCAGTGGTGGACATGGGAAATCTCCTTCGGCTGTGTCGTGCGCGGCACCCGGTGTTTCCGGGTGTGGTCAGGGGACGAGCACTCCGGCGCGGAAGTCACGGACGGCTCGTCTGATGTCGTCCTCGACCAGGTCCGCGTTGATCGCGATGGCCGTCGCGGAGCCTTCACCGGCAGCGGTGATGACCTGCGCTCGTGGGTCGGAGACGTTGCCGGCGACCCACACACCCGGTTCGGTGGTGGCGCCCGTCGCGTCAGCGACGACCCACCCGGCATCGTCGATAGCGCACCCGAGTCCGGTGAGCAGGACGTTGTCGGCGACCAGGCGTGGGCGGACGAACACCGCAGAGCGGCGTACGACGCGACCGTCAGCGAGCTCGACACCGACGAGGCGGTCGTCGACCACCACGAGCCGAGACACAGCGTCTTCGACGATCCCGACGGCGCGAGCGACGAGCCGCTCGCGCTGGTCGGCCGTCAGCTCGACCATGTCGGTGAACAGCACGACGTCCGAGGCCCACTGACGGATGAGCTGAGCGTGCTGGATCGCCTCGAATGAACCGCCGAGCACACCTACCGGCTGGTCGCGTACCTCGTAGCCGTGACAGTAGGGGCAGTGCAACAGATCCCTGCCCCAGCGCTCGCGAACACCGGGGACCTCGGGCAGCTCGTCGCGCAGGCCGGTCGTCACGAGGACGCATCGAGCGGTCGCCTCCCTGCCGTCGGAGAGACGTAGCAGGAACAGCTGGTCGTGAGTCCGTCGGACGTCGTCGACAGTGCCGCTCACGAGGTGACCGCCGTAGCTGGTCACTTCGAGCCGTCCGGCGGCCAGGAGGTCGGTGGGCGCCATGCCGTCACGCGACAGGAAACCCTGCATGTGCGTCGCGGGTGCGTTGCGGGGTGCACCCGAGTCGACGACGGCCACCGACCTTCGAGCACGGGTGAGCACGAGTGCTGCGGACAGTCCGGCGGCTCCGCCACCGATCACTGCGACGTCATATGTGGTCATGGATCGAGCGTGATCGGGATTCCCTCTCACGACAACATTCGTTGCCGTTTCCGGGAATCGCGGTCACCATGAGGCATGGACGAATCCGCGGCGATGGCCGCAACGCTCGACCAGGTCGGCCCGCGGCTCAAGCGCCTGCGCACCCAACAAGGCGTCACGCTCATGGCCCTGTCGCAGGCGACCGGGATCTCGAAGAGCACCTTGTCGCGCCTGGAGACGGGTCAGCGCAAGCCCAGCCTCGAGCTGCTGCTCCCCCTTGCTCAGGCGTATCGCGTTCCTCTCGACGATCTCGTGGGCGCGCCCGAGGTCGGTGATCCGAGAGTGCGGCTCAAGCCGCAACGAGCCCACGGTCGGGTCGTCGTCCCCCTGACCCGGCAGCCCGGTGGGGTGCAGGCGTGGAAGATCGTCATCCCCCGGACGAAGCGGGTGCCCGAGCTCAAGACCCATGAGGGCTATGAGTGGCTCTACGTGCTCGCCGGCAGGATGCGGCTCGTCCTCGGCGATCACGACATCGTGCTCGGGCCGGGCGAGGTCGCGGAGTTCGACACCCGAGTGCCGCACTGGTTCGGCAGCACGGGTGACGAGCCGGCCGAGGTGCTCAGCCTGTTCGGCAGCCAGGGCGAGCGCATGCATGTTCGAGCCACGTCAGACGGGCGAAACTGAGCACTGCGCTCCGCGCATTCCCCCGATGGGGCAGCATCGCTGGTCAGTCGGGTCGAGGTCACGAGGGCGGCGTGCCACCACGCCTGCATCTCCTGACGCGGCGTCAGTGCCCGGGGTCCTCGTCGAGGATGGCGACCTTGCGACGGGGGCCGCTCGCCTGCTCGCCGAGCTTGTCCTGCGGGTTGTAGAGCGCGCACTGGCGCATCGACAGGCAGCCGCAGCCGATGCAGCTGTCGAGGTTGTCGCGGATCGCCTCGAGGTCGTTGATCCGCTGCGCGAGGAGCGGTCGCCACCGGGCGGAGATCCGCGACCACTGCTTCTTCGTCGGTGCCGCGTCAGGGTCGAGCTCGGACAGCGTCGACACGATCTCGTCCAACGAGAGTCCGACGTTCTGCGCCGAGCGCACGACAGCGAGTCGCCGCAGCACCGCACGCGGATAGCGACGCCGGTCGCCGGCCGTGCGCGAGCTGCGGATCAAACCCAACGTCTCGTAGTAGCGCAGCGCGCTCGGTGCCAGCCCGCTGCGACGCGCGACCTCACCGATCGTCAGCAGGTCCGTAGCCTTCACACTTGACCTCAAGTCCACTTGATGTCCTGGAATGATCGCATGCACACGATCACATCAGGAATCTATGACGAAGCCCTCGAGCGCTTTCACCGCACCGGGCCGGAGTTCGACGGGTGGCTGTCCAACCACGGTCCGATGGTGGTGGAGGTGCTGTCGCGAC
Source organism: Candidatus Nanopelagicales bacterium (assembly GCA_031360335.1). Classification (GTDB taxonomy): domain Bacteria; phylum Actinomycetota; class Actinomycetes; order S36-B12; family CAIYMF01; genus Longivirga. The sequence continues at coordinate 1,858 of JANMBJ010000443.1, read as the reverse complement.
GAGGCTCGGGCGACACGGTGCACCGGTGGACCGACGACTACACCCGCCGACTCGATCCCATGCCGCGCTCCACCCGCCCGATCACACCCGAGTCGGCGATAGAAGCGCTGGGCGATCACACCCGGCTGGCCGACTGGATCTCGTTCTTCGAGCATCGCGTCACCGACGAGCTCTGGACCGATGTGCTCGCCTCCTGGTGGCCAGTGCTGCTGCCGGGAATCGTCGCCGGTGCGACGCACGGGGTGATCCGGGTCGGCCACGCCGTCGAGTCGCTGCGGGCAGAGGACAACGGCGTACGACGTCGCGAGCTCGCCCACGGCCTGGGCTACTGGGCGGCACGGTGGCAGCGTGTCGTGGCCGCCCCGCCGAGGGGATCCCACGCCGCACGGGAGCTCATGATGTCGGTGCCCCGAGTCCCGCGGCAGGACGGCGGCATCCGAGATCGGCTCGTGCAGCTGCCGGCAACCGCCGGATGGTGGGAGCACGGAGCGTCCCTGCGGCCACCGGAGTCCGAGAGCGAGGTGATGGCGGCGCTGAGTTCGCTGGTGGATGCCGCCGTCGTCGCCTATCCACGCATCGCAGTCGGCAGCCCCACGATGCTGGTGCATGCCGCAACGGCTCCCCATGCAGTGGCACGTGCGGTTCCGTCGTTGCCGCTGTCGCTGTGGCGTCCGAGCTTCGATGCGGCGTGGGCCGCCTCCTCGGCCGTGCTTGCGGCGTACCGCCCTCAGGTCGCGGGAGAGGACGAGCCGACCACTCTCAGTCCCGAAGACGCATGGCACCTCGCGGTCGGAAACGGCGGCGAGCACGTGGTGAAGCTGGCCGACACCGCGCTGGAGGTCTACGCCCGCACGCGCGACCCGAGGGCGCTCGCAGCCATCACGACGGCGGTGAGTCTCGATGCGTAGCACCGCGATCGACAGCCGGCCGATCTACCCGGGCCTAGCGGGAGGTCTCGCGAACCTGCCGTGAGTCGCGTCTGCCGTGGCTGATGGTCCTGAAGAGTCGGACGCCGGGACCGTCGCTCGAACTCGTGCAGGACCTCAACAGGGCGGAAGCCGAATCTCGCATTGACTCGCTGCATCGCCGTGTTGTCGTGTGCCGTATAGGTATGCAGCCACCGGCGCTCAGAGACGATGGCCGGAGGCAGCTGACTGACCTGGCGAAGGTTCGCGACCTTGAGCTGCGCTCCGAGGTCGTGCCCTCGGTGCGCTCTCAGCACGAGCGTGTCGTCCTCAAACACATGCTCGGGTGCGCCGAGGACCACGAAGATGGTGCTGTAGCCGACCGGTTGCCCCGCTCTGGTGATGGCCCTCGTGCACCGCGACGGCGTCGGACGACGCACGTCGCTGTGGTGGGAGTCGACCCCCGAACAACGTGGTCACTACGGCCACCCCCATCGATGCCTTCCGGTCCCAGGACTCCAGGGGTGCGTCGTGACCTGGAGAAGCGACCATGACGGAGACTCTGCAGGACCACTGGAGCAGGCTCCGCACGTCCCAGAACCCTCGACGACTCCGACTTTGCCCCGCCTGCGGGCTGGCCACGCGATCGACCGTCGAGTCCGTGCCGCCCACGAAGATCGGGGCCAAACGCCCGCTCTGGCGCCCGGCGACTACCCTGGGCTCGCTAGCAAGGGCTACGAACGATGAGGCATCAGGACTACTTGACGCGCCATCGCAGTGCTCCGGGCCGTTAGCTCAATCGGCAGAGCAGCGGACTTTTAATCCGCGGGTTCTGGGTTCGATCCCCAGGCGGCCCACCCGTGACCTGCGACGATACTGACTTGGCAGACGCAAAGCCTCGATGCTTCGACCCGCTGGTAACCCTTTGGTAACCGGTCGAATCCAAGTGAGGG
>JANMBJ010000404.1:0-1938 GCA_031360335.1 Candidatus Nanopelagicales bacterium | reverse complement strand
CCTGACGCCGATGCTCGAGAGCCTCGCGGCCGCCGACGGCGGCACCTGGCTGCTCGCCAACGTCGACGCTGACGCGAGCCCGCGCATCGCGCAGGCGTTCCAGGCCCAGGCGATCCCGACGGCCTACGCCGTCATCAAGGGTCAGCCGATGGGTCTGTTCGAGGGAGCGGTGCCGGAGACCCAGATCCGCGAAGTTCTCGAGGAGATGCTGCGGGTCGCCGCGGCAAACGGGCTCACCGGTCGGGTCGGCGACGCCGCCGCGGAGCCCGGTGCCGAGCCTGTCGAGCCCGAGGTCGACCCGCGCTACGACGCTGCCTACGACGCCGTCGAGGCCGGTGACTGGGACGCCGCCGAGGAGGCCTACCGCTCGGTGCTCGCGTCAGCCCCCGCCGACCAGGAGGCCAAGGCCGGCCTGTCGCAGGTCGCCCTCATGAGGCGCACCGACGGTGTCGACGCCGTCGAGGCGATCGCCGCCGCCGACACAGCGCCGGATTCCCTCGACGCGCAGGCGCTTGCGGCTGACATCGAGCTGCTGACCGGTCAGGCCGACGTGGCCTTCGCCCGGATGATCGACCTCGTACGCCGTTCCGCCGGCGACGAGCGCACCGCGGCACGCGACCACGTGCTCTCGCTCTTCGTTCTCGTCGGCGACAGCGACCCGCAGGTCATCAAGGCGCGCACCGCCCTCGCGAACGCCCTCTTCTGACCGATCGCGAGGTGGCGTGAGGCTCCGGCCGCGCCGATACCCGGCAGGACGCGTGACGACCGGACCTGCCTCTGGGAGACGACTCAGGTGATCGGGGCGATGCCGTCGTAGGTGTAGTCCTGGTAGGACCGCTCGTCCTCGCGCGGCTCCACGTGCGTCGTGATGTGCACGCCGTCGAGCGCCGTGCGCAGGTCGGCCTCGACAACCTCGACGACGTCGTGCGCCTGCTGCACGGACCAGGCGCCGGGCACCAGGACGTGCACGCTGACGAAGCGGGTGCGACCGCTGGCTCGGGTCTGCAGCCCGTGGAAGTCGACGTCGTCGCTGCGGTGCCGGTCGAGCACACCCGTGACGAGGTCGACGTCGCTCGACGGGAGAGCGGCGTCGAGCAGGGACGACGTGGAGTGGATGACGAGCCGCGTGCCCATCACGAGGATGTTGATGGCCACGGCGATCGCGACGATCGCGTCGAGTGGCAGCCACCCCGTGATCGCGACCAGCGTCACGCCGACCAGCACCCCGATCGAGGTCCAGACGTCGGTCATGAGGTGCTGGCCGTCAGCCGTGAGGGTCGCGCTGCGGTGCTGGCGTCCGACCCGGATGAGAAGCACACCGACGGCGCCGTTGATTGCCGTGGCGACCATCGAGACCGCGAGACCGATCCCGAGGCTCTCGAGCTCCTGCGGGTGGATGAGGCGCTGCACGGCGGAGACGATGATGAACGCCGCGGCCACGAAGATCATCAGGCCTTCGATGCCGGCAGAGAAATACTCCGCCTTGCCGTGGCCGTAGTGGTGGCTCGCGTCGGCGGGACGCGCCGCCACAGTCAACGCGGCCAGCGCGATGATCGCGGCGATGAGGTTGACCACCGATTCCGCGGCATCTGACAGCAGCCCGACTGACCCGGTGAGCAGATACGCACTCGTCTTGAGCCCGATCGTCGCGACCGCGGCTGCGATCGAGAGCCACGCGAACTTCGTGAGGTTCACGTGGCCGTGGGTGGTGGCTGCGTTGCCGCTCATGCGTGTGAGCCTCTGATCCGGGTCGGTCGGGCGATGGCCCCGAGCTGCTCGGACCAGTGTCCCTGGAGCGACCGCCCCGACGCTCGGCCAGGGTCGCCTCACCCCCGTGCGACGAGACAGAACCCCCCGCGGCCGCCGTCAGCGACCGGAGGGCAGCTGCTGGGTGATGCAGTGGACGTTGCCGCCGCCGAGCAGGATCTCCCGACCCGG
>JANMBJ010000385.1:0-2845 GCA_031360335.1 Candidatus Nanopelagicales bacterium | reverse complement strand
TCGGGTCGGTGATGTCGGTCTGGAAGTAGCCGACCAGATCGGACATCCGTCGGTCGAGGATGTCCGGGTCGGGGGCGAGCAGACCGGTGGAGAAGTCGATCTGCACGGAGAAGGGTTCGAGCGGGAACAGGTCCACGGTAGGTCTCCGGTGTCGTCGGTCAGGCGTGCACAGCTGCCTGGAAGTCGGTGTCGGCGAGGGCATGGCGCAGCACGCGCATGACCGTCCGGGATCCGCCTCGCATCGGGTTGATGCGGACGGCGTACTTCTCAAGGCCGGGCGTCGCCTTGAGGAACGTGCTCGTCAGGTAGGTGAACAGCGGGAGGAACTCGAACTGCGCTTCCTCGCCAACCGACTGGCTCGGGGATCCGTGACGCCACGCCGACCGCAGGAACTCCTCGGCCGCGGGACGCTCGAAGAGCAGGACGATGCAGCGGATCCCGGGCTGAGCGGCGTAGGCACCGGCGAGGAGCGGCAGGTCGCCGGCGGCGATCCCCGCGTTGATCTCCTCGACCGTGCGCAGGATGGTCTGGTTCTGGACGGCAAGCGCGACCGGCGCGTAGACCAGGGATCGCAGCGCGGCCATGGCGTAAGGGCCCTGGACCTGGGCTCCCGCGGAGGCGTTGTCCCGCCTGATCCGGCCCACCGAAGGGCCATCGGCGAGGACGGCTCCGATGGGTTGCGGCGCCAGCAGCTTGAACAGCGACAGGGCAGAGGCATCGGCGCCCATCTCGACGCCGATCTGGTGGGAGCGCATGACCGCGTAGTTGTCGTCGACGAGGACCCGCGCGGTCTCGCCGGACACGGAACGGATCAGCTCGATCGTCTCCGGGATGCCGTACATGTCCCCGAGCTGCTGCGGCACGTGCTGCACGTACACGGTCGCGGGCGGCTGCGCCCGCAGCTCATCCGCCAGCGCCGAGTGGTCGTTGAAGTCGACGTACCCGATCTCGAGACCCATGTGCTGCATCACCGGCAGGGTCGTCTTGTACGGGTGCGCCTGATGGAGCAGGATCCGCGAACTGGGCTCCGCCATCCCGTTGAGCATCGCGCGGATCGACCCCGTACCGGCGCCGTGGACGAGGACCGCGTCCTCGGTCCCGAAGAATCGCGCCAGGACCTCCTCGACGCGAGCGGTGGCACGCGGGCGACCTCCACCACCGAAGCCGACGGTGGCCAGCTCGCGAACCTGGCCGTAGTCCTCGACGAACACGTCGTCGGACCCCATGATCTGCGCCGCCGTCTCGACGAGCCGGAACTGGTGCTCGGTGGCGTCCTCGATCGACATGTGGTCGCGGACGGTTGTCTGCTCCAGCTGGCGTGCCAGGTCGTCGACGACGTCGCGGTCAGAGCTCACCGAGCACCTCGTCGATCGCCCTGCAAGTCGCCGTGACCATCGCGGCGGCCTCGGCGCTCGTGGTGACGAGCGCGGGGAAGAGGGTGATGACGTCGCCTGAAGCCCGCAGCATGAAGTGGTTCTGCATGGCGCGATCCATGACCTTGCGGCCGACGACGAGGTCGCGGGCGAAGGGTGCGCGCGTCGAGGCGTCCTGGACCAGCTCAATGCCGATGAGCAACCCCTTGCCGCGCACGTCGCCGACGTTCGGGTGGCCGGCGTAGATCCGTGAGAACTCGGCGATCATCCACTCGCCCACGCGCTCGGCGTTGCCGACGAGGTCCTCCTTCTCGATCGCGTCGAGGACGGCGAGACCCGCGGCGCAGGCGGTCGGGTGCGCTGCGTAGGTGTGCCCGGCGACCTTCGCTTGGCCGCCGGCCTGGTCGCCGAAGACAGTGTCCATTACACGCGATGAGGCGATGGCAGCACCCAACGGCACGTAACCGCCGGTGATGCCCTTCGACGACGTAACGATGTCGGGGCTGACCCCGAAGTGCTGGAAGCCGAACCATCGGCCGGTCCGCCCCACGCCGATGAACACCTCGTCGTCGACCCAGAGGATGTCGTAACGGTCGCAGATCTCGCGGAGCCGGTGCAGGTAGTTGGCGGGCGGCACGAGAACGAGGGCCGCGGGGATCGCCTCGGCCAGGATGCCCGCGATGTTCTCGGGACCGACCTCGAGGATGGTGGCCTCCAGTGCGTCGGCGCAGGCGTCGCCGTACTCCTCCTCCGACATGCCGTCGGGACGCCGGTAGGGGTAGCAGGCGTCGATCTCGACGAACCCGGGGGCGAGCGGCGCAAACCAGGTGCGGAACTCCGTGTTGTCGCTCGCGCTCGCCCCGACGAGCGTCGTCCCGTGGTAGCCGGTCTTCCGGTACAGGAACGTGCTCTTTGAGGGATTTCCCCGGGCGCGGTGGTAGCTCTTGGCCAACTGTGTCGCGGTCTCGACGGCCTCAGAGCCGGAGGAGACGAAGAAGCTGGTCTGGAGGCCGGCGTCGGTCAGTCCGGCGAGTCGCCGTCCGAGCTCGATCGACGGCTCGTTGATGAACGTGCGCAGCGACACCCAGTGCAGGCGCGTCATCTGGGCGTGTACGGCGTCGGCGACGTCGATCCGCCCGTGGCCGAGCGTGGCGGCCGCCGAACCGCCGGACAGGGCGTCCAGGTAATCGTTGCCGTCGATATCCGTGACGTGGACTCCGCTCCCGGAGACCGCGACGGGCCCCTTGACGGCGCGGGTTGAGGCCGCCGAGACGCCGTGCCGCCACACGAACCGGATGGAATCCTCGACGAGGGCTTCTTTTTGTTCGCGAGATGCCCTATTTTTGTCGGACACGGACACTTGCCCTCCCGAAGACGTCGTAACATCATTATCACTCTAGCCCGATCGCTCGCCCTCTGACAACGCCAAGCCCCTCTGGAGCCCGCTGCATGACCGTCACCGCCTCGACACC
>JANMBJ010000354.1:0-1902 GCA_031360335.1 Candidatus Nanopelagicales bacterium | reverse complement strand
ACGCCGGGTCAGAGGTCGATGTCGACGGTGACGGCGGCGTGGTCACTCACCGGCAGGCGGTTCACCTCGGTGCGTACCGACGCCAGCTGGGCCGACGTGATCCCGTCGACGAGCACGTGGTCGAGCTGCGCGCGCGGTCGGGTCGAGGGGTATGTCGCCTGCCGCAGCAACGGCGTCCAGCCGGTGACGCGTGCAGGCAGGCGTCCGGGCAGGTTGAAGTCGCCGAGCACGACGAGCGGGCGGGGGAGCCCGGCGAGCCAGGAGCGCAGCGCGCGCAGCTGCCGCACGTTGTAGCCGGGCACGAACGACAGGTGCGCCGTCGCGATCGTGAACGGGCCGTGCTCGCCCCGCACCACGGCGGCGATCGCAGCCCGCGGCTCGTCGGCGACGCGGATGAACTGCGGACGGGGCTCGGCCGGGATCATGAGCGGGAGGCTCCAGGGCGCCGGCGCGAACCGCGTGGTGCGCCACTCGAGCACCGGCAGGCGAGAGACGAGGCCGACGCCGTACAGCGGCCCCATCCGTCGGACCTCGTAGTCGGCGTCGTGCGGGAGGTCCTGCCCCGGGCGCAGCACGTGCGGGAACGCCGCGACCTCCGGGTGCGAGACGTGGTCGAGCGTGGAGTCTGCGCCGACCCAGCCGGGCTCGCCGGGTGTGCCCACGACCGAGGGTGCGAACCGCCAGTGCTCCGCGCCGAGCGCTCCCGCGACGGAGCGCACCTGATGCGAGTAGCCGCTGCGCGGCTGGTGGACGTCGACCTCCTGCAGGCCGATGACGTCGGCGTCGAGCTCGGCCACCGCGGCGCGCAGCGCGACATCGTCGGCGACCTGCGGCGGTCCGATGACGCGCCCGTCGCCGTCACGCAACGGCTGCGGCATCCCCCCGAGCACCGACATCCCGTGCAGCAGGTTGTACGTCGCCACCCGCACCGTCACACCCCCACCGCCATACCCCCAACCTAAACGCCCCGCACCCGACCCGCCCCACCAAGCCCCGCCCCACCACTTCCCGTGGGCGAGGCTGGGGTTAGGGGGTGCCTTCGAAGGCGGCTTCTTCGACCGGCTTGGGGCGTTCTCCGCTGCGCTTGCGCATCCACTCGCGCGCGGGCTCCTCGACGTAGCGCCACATGAGCCAGGCGATGACGATCGCGCCGACGACGAGACAGACGAGGGCTAGGGCGTACAACGGGCCGCCCGTGATGTGGACCGCCTTGAGACCGGCGCGCCAGAGGCCGTACCAGACGGTGTGGGTCATGTAGAGCGAGAACGAGATGAAGCCACCGAGCACGAGACGGTCGGTCGCGAGGAACCTCGACGGGCCGCGCGAGGTCAGCGCCAGCGCACCGATCCACAGGATGAGCATCGGCACGAGGACGAGGTGGTACTTCGGCGGCAGGTCGGCGGCGTTGGGAGTGTCGGGCAGGTCGCTCACCGACCACTGCAGCGCACCGATGCGCCCGAGCACGACCGCGGTCACCACGATCAGTACGGGGATGGCGATCGAGAGAGTCGTCGCGAGCCGCTCGACACGCGGCTTCACCCCGGCGTCGGTCGCGGTCCACTGCCGCAGGACGAAGACGTACGTCAGCCCGCCGGCGGTGAACTCCGTGAGGATGCGGATCGTCGAGCCCCAGTCGGAGATGTAGTAAGGGTCGCCGTAGTAGGCGATGCCGTACCACAGCAGCGGAACGAGAACCGCGACCCACAGCAGGGCGACGATGCGAGTGCTCGCCTTCTGGTGGAAGCGGAACAGCAGCAGCACGAGCAACGGGAACAGCAGATACGCCAGCCACTCCATCGACAGCGACCACGCAGGGAAGTTCCAGCCGCGCTGCGGGTTGGGTCCCCACTCGTGGATGAGCAGCACCTGCTTGAGGTAGTCGACCGGGTTGAGCCAGTCACG
>JANMBJ010000329.1:0-5300 GCA_031360335.1 Candidatus Nanopelagicales bacterium | reverse complement strand
GCACCGACGTCGCCGCGGTCCCCGTCGTCACCTCGTCCAACGTCGGAGTCGGCAACACCAGCTTCCTCGTGCTGCTCGCGGCTGGTCTCTTGTTCGCTGCCATCCTCGGGCCGCCACTGGTCAACCGGTCGATGCGGGGTCGTCCGTGATGTTGTCCGCTTCGACCACGCGACGAGCGCAGCGGGCCCTCGTCGCTCTCCTCGCTCTCGTGGCGGTCGCGCCGCTCAGCGTGGTGAGCACCACGAATGACGCGTCCGCGTCCGGGGGCGGCGCCACCTCGTCCGTGACGGTTCCGGGCACAGGTGCCTTCACCTCGATCCAGCTGACCGTCGACCAGACCGAGGACCTGGTGAACCAGACCGTCAAGGTTTCGTGGACCGGTGCTCCAGCCAGCAAGGCAACAGCGTCGGGTGTGGTCCTGGGCAACTTCATGCAGCTCATGCAGTGCTGGGCCGCTCCCGGGAAGCAGCCGACTCGCGAGCAATGCCAGTTCGGCGGCTTTGTCTCCGTGTCGAACGGTGGTCAGAACGTCGCCTCCCGTCAGATCACCCAGAGCGACGTTGACCCCAACGAGAAGGTCTATGTCCGCGCACCAGGCGACCTGACCCTCAAGTACGTCGCGTTCAACGGCGTCGACGGCACCGTCGAGAACTCGCAGCGCAGCCAGTTCTTCGACGGGTCAACCACCAACGAGGTGCCGGTGGCCCGCACGGCGACCGACGGCACCGGCTCGCAGCTCTTCGAGATGCAGACCGGCCTTGAAGCTCCCGGGCTCGGCTGTGGCCAGACCATCAGCAGCACGACCCCGGACTGCTTCCTCGTGGCTGTTCCCCGAGGCCTGACCGAGGTCACGGGTCGCACGGTCGGCGAGAACGTCAGCGACTATCTCAACTCCAGCCCTCTCTCGCAGAGCAACTGGGACAACGCGATCAAGGTCAAGCTGTCGTTCCGCTCGGTCGGGGGAGCCTGCTCGTTCGGTCGGCCGGAGACCGCCACCACAGGCAGTGACTTCGTCACCGAGGCCATCACGTCGTGGCAGCCAGTGCTCTGCGGGGGCGGGCCGCGGAACTTCGGCTTCACCTCGGTCCCCGACGAGACGACCGCCAGCATCCTGCGCTCGGACAGCCCAGGGATGGGTTTCGTCACGCAGAGCGTGCCCGGGCTAGCGGGTGTGGTCTATGCGCCGGTCACTGTGTCCGGAATGGCGTTCGCCGCGAATGTCGAGAGGCAGGTGCCGCTCAAAGATCCCACGGGGAAGGCGGTCTCGCCCGACAAGATCCCGGCCGACATCATGGCCAAGGTCGGCACCCGGATCGAGGACATCAAGCTCACCCCTCGCCTGCTGGCCAAGCTGCTGACCCAGAGCTATCGGTTCGACAACCCCTTCGGCACGGCCGCCAACATCGCGAACAACCCTTTCGACATCTCGCGCGACCCCGAGTTCCTGGCGCTCAACCCGGACTTCAAACCAGGTGGCTACACAGTTTTCCTGAACAACAGCTTCGGTCGGATGTTCGTCACCGCCGGGCTCTCGCAGAACGCCGAGCTGATCTGGGACTACGTGCTCTCCGATGCAGATGCCCGCAGTTTCCTTGCGGGCAAGGCTGATGCCGGCGGCATGGTGCTCAACCAGAAGTACAAGGGTCTGACCCTTCCCACGAACTCCTTCCCGCGAGCCGACCTCGGTTGCACGATCCCGTCGAATGCTCCGCCGTTGTTCGACCTGCCCAACTGCACGCTCGATGTCTATCCGTTTGCCAACTCGTTCGCTTCAGCCGCGCGACAGCTCAGCCGCGGTGACACCAACCGCCGAGACGTGCCCAAGCAGGCGCTGGTCAACAGCTATGGGCTGGCAGCCAATCAGCAGCTGGGAGAGCGTTCGCTGCTCGGACTCACCGACAGCGCGTCGGCCCAGCGCTACAACCAGGTCGTCATCAAGCTGAGGAACAACTCGGGCAATTTCGTCGCCCCGTCTACCACCTCGATGGGTGCGGCGGTCGGCTCCATGGTGAAGGACGCCAATGGCGTGCTGCTGCCCAATGTGACGCCGACGAGCAAGGACGCCTACCCCCTCACCATCGTGACGTATGCGGCGACGGTGCCGGGCAGGCTCACGGCCAACGAACGTGCCGACTACGCCCGGCTGCTCACCTTTGCCGCGTCGCAGGGGCAGGTTCCCGGGACGTCGGCCGGCAACCTGCCCAACGGGTATGTGCCCCTGCCCAGCCAGCTGGTGGCACAGACCAACGTGGCAGCCGCGAAGATCACCAACTACGTGGCACCCAAGCCCAAGCCCACGCCGACGGTGACAGCGACTCCGACTCCCACGCTGACCGCGACCCCGCAGGCGCCGGCCCCGAGTGACACCTCGAGCAGCGTCCCCTCCACCGGAACGCCGCAGACCACGCCGTCTCCATCGGCGGCGAGCGCCGCCCCCACGACGACGCCGTCGACGACTGCGGTCGCGCAGACCAGACCCACCCCACCGGATCCCGTGACCGCGACACGTGTCGCGGTGGGAGCCGCCCTCATTCTCGGCATCGCCGCCCTGCTCCTCCGGGTTGTGCTGCCGTGGGTCGCGCCCCGACCTCCGGGGTGAGCCGATCAGCACGTCGACCACCTCGCACGACGAGCACGTGCACCATCAGACCGGCCGGCACAGGGCTGGACGGTCACCTCAGGGAGAGGACCAGATCGTGAAGTTCACTAAGACCCTGGCCGCCGCCGCTGGCGTCGGCCTGGTCGCAGCAGGGCTGCTCACCGCCAGCCCCGCTTCGGCCGACCCATCGGGCGCCGACGTCTTCCAGACGCGTCCGCTGCAGGGTGTCGGTTCCGACACCACACAGAACGTGATGAGCGACCTCGCCAACGTCGTCACCATCGGTGGCGCCAAGCAGATCGCGTCGTGGGATGCCACTGGTTCGGGTAGCTTCACCACCCGCACCACTGGTTGCTCGTACACCCGTACCGAGGCCAACGGCTCCGGTGCTGGTCGTTCGCGTCTGCTCGAGTCGCTCACCACGGGCAACGCCCGCAGTGGTTGCCTCGACTTCTCGCGTTCATCGTCGGGCCGCGGCACCCTCGTCACGACGCCGTCGCTGACCTGGATCCCGTTCGCCAACGATGACGCGACCTACGTCGCTCGTTCCGACGGTGGCATCCCCCGTGCCCTGGCACTGGCCGACATCATCAGCGCCTACAAGTGCACCCTGCAGCCCGACATCAACCCCGTCCTCCCGCAGGTCGGCTCGGGCTCGCGCTCGTTCTGGCTCGGCGTCGTGGGCATCACCGAGGCCCAGATCACCGCGGGCACCTACCCGTGCCTCACCGGTGCCAACACCACGGCCTCGCGCGCCTACGTGCAGGAGAACGACGCACGTGCCCTCAAGACCAACGAGATCATGCCGTTCTCGGTCGGCCTCTACAACACCCAGGTCTCGGGTGTGAACACCGACGTCCGCGGCAACGCAGTCCTCGGCCAGATCGACGGCGTTCTGCCGACCGGTCTCGCCACCGCGTTCCCCGTGCGCCGCTCGCTCTACAACGTCATCCCCACGACCAAGCTCGCCGTGGCCCCGTGGAGCACCGTGTTCGTCGGCTCGACCAGCCTTCTGTGCAACCAGGCCGCCACCGTCACGGTGAACGGCTTCGCCCCGCTCTCGGCAACCTCCACGCCGGTCTGCGGTGACACGTCCCAGCAGTCCTGATCCGTCCTGCAACTCTCGCCAAGCAGAAAGCGAATGACACTGTCATGAAGCGTTTCTTCTCCCGCGCCGCCGTGGCCGGGCTTTCTGCGGCGCTCGTCGCCGGGGTTGCGCTCGTCGCAGCCCCGGCGGCATCCGCCGCACCGATCGGAACCCTCACGTTCAACGGTCTGTCCACCCAGGACTCGCCGTTCTCCGTGACGACCTCGGGCGCCTGCCCGACAACTCCCACCCTGGCTCCCAACTTCCTGATCCGCGTGTCCGGCGGCAACCTGCCCGTCGTCTCGCCGCTGGCCAACATCACTGGTAACACCATCGGCACGACGGTCGGTGGCATCAACGCCGGCCCGTTCACCGGCGTTGCGTCGAACACCCTGAACATCTTCGCCACTAACCAGGGCCTCGCCGGTGGGCTCGGCAACGGCACGTACACGATCGAACTTGTCTGCCGCCAGTCGATCCAGTCAGCGAGCCTCGGTGAGTTCGTCGGTCAGTTCGTCGTCACGGGTCAGAGCGTTGCCCCGGTCGTCCCGGTGACCGCCACCACCACCACCATCACGACGGCCTCCCCGGCTGCCGGCGCGACCAATGCGCCGGCCACCTTCACGGCTGCTGTCACCCCCGCAACCGCGACTGGCACCGTCCAGTTCTCGGTTGACGGTGTTGCTCTCGGCGCCCCGGTGGCCGTTGCCGCCGGTGCCGCCACCTCGCCCGCGACCGGTCTGCTGACCGCGGGTCCCCACAACGTCGTTGCCGCCTTCACCGATGGCACCACGTTCGGTCCCAGCACAAGCCCCACCTTCATCTACAACGTCGCCGGCATCTCGGCGACATCGTCGACCAACCTGGTCCTCTCGGCCGCGACCGTCGCCTACCCCGGCGCCGTCACCGCGACCGCCACTGTCACCAGCGTGCCGGTGGCCTCCTCTGGCACCGTCCAGTTCCAGGTCGGCGGCACGAACTTCGGTGCCCCCGTCACGGTCTCCGCGACCGGTGTCGCCACCACGTCGCTGAGCCTGCCCGTCCAGGCCGCGGCCTACTCCGTCACCGCCGTGTACTCCGGCGCGACGATCTCGGGCACCACGGTTGCCGGTTCCACGAGCCCCGCGGCTCCGCTGACCGTCACCGCGCCCACCTTCGCTGCCGATGTGCAGTACGTCCAGACGACGGTGCCCGCCGGTACCCTCGTCATCTCCACCCCCTACACCGCCGCCGCGCCGCTCGACCTGGGCCCGATGGCACTGAACGCCACCGCGACCGAGTACAAGTCCTCGGCTGCCTTCACCGGCATCCAGGTGACCGACACTCGTCCGGGTAACCTGCCCTACACCTTGAGCGCCGTCGCATCGGACCTCGCCAAGAACGGCGTGGCTCTCCCTGGCGTCAACGAGAAGATCAACGGCCAGAACGTCGGCCTGACCGGTCTCACCCTCACGAGCACCAACGCCACGCCGGGCACGTTCCTCGGTGGCGTCGCTGCTGGTGGCCCGACCGCCGGTCAGAACCTCACCGGTTTCGACAACCCCGCCGCAGCGCACCTCGCTGCTGGTGTTGCCGGCACCGCTGGTCTCGGTGGTACCTCGAAGTCCGTGCTCC
>JANMBJ010000328.1:0-30551 GCA_031360335.1 Candidatus Nanopelagicales bacterium | reverse complement strand
TCCCGTCGGGCCACACCGCGTCGGCGTTCGCCTTCGCCGGCGCCGCGGGGAGACTGGTTCCCTCAGCAGCGCTGCCGCTCCACGCGACCGCGACCCTGGTGGGCTACTCCAGGGTCCACACCGGGATGCACTACCCCTCGGATGTCGCGGTCGGGGCGCTCGTCGGTGCACTGTGCGGTTGGACCGTTCACCGACTCGCTGGTGGCTCACGCACTGGTCTGGGAGCCGAGGGACGGGCACGATGACCACCGACGCCGACAGATCACCGTACGTGGACGCCGTCATCGTGATGAACTCTCGATCCGGTGACAACAAGGTCGACCGGTTCGGCCTGATCGAGAAGGCCGAGCAGCTCGGCGCGCACGTCCTGCTGACGTCGCAGGATCGCAGCGCCGCGCAGCTGGCTCGGCTGGCCGTCCAGAGCGGTGCGCAACGACTGGGAGCTGCCGGTGGCGACGGCACGGTGTCTGCTGTCGCGGCGGTGGCAGCCGAGACGAATCGTCCGCTCATCGTCATCCCGGCCGGCACACGCAACCACTTCGCACGCGACCTCGGTCTCGACACCAAGGACCCCGGCCGGGGGATGGACGCCCTGGTCGATCCGGACACGATCCTCGTGGATCTCGGAATGGTCGAGTCCCGGGCGTTCATCAACAACGTCTCGTTCGGCATGTACGCCGACGCCCTGCTCGAGCCGGACTACCGCACGGCCAAGGCACGCTCGTTCGCATCAGTCGCACCGCTCTACCTGCAGGGCCAGCGATCGGTGAACGCGACCCTCGACACCCCCACCGAGACCATCGAGTCGCCGCAGATGGTGCTCGTGTCCAACAACCCGTACCACCTCGCGACCATCCGTCATCTCGGACAACGGTTCAGCCTGGGCACGGGCCTGCTGGGAGCGATCATCGTCAAGCGTCAACCCGACCCGCCACCACCGGTCCTCATCACCGAGCTGCGCCACGACCTGCTGAGCTCGGGACATGCACAGGTCCCCGGCTCGGGGCTCTTCGTGTACTGCGCGACAGAGGTCACCCTGCTCGGTCTCGGCGAACGCACCCTGATGGCCGCCATCGACGGCGAGCCCGCGGAGCTCGACCTACCCGTCACCTGCCGGATCTGGGCCGGAGCGCTGACCGTGCACCTCCCCAAGAATCGACCAGGCATCCCGGCGGAACCCAGAACATAGACCCGGAAATCGCCGATCCGAGAAGGTCGAGCGAGCGCAACGTCCATGGCGCCTTCGACGGGTTCCGGACGGGGCGCTTGCGAGCCGGCGGGTGCGCGAGCGGTCGCTATGCCCAGGAGGCGGCTTCGAGCTCGACGAAGTCGCGGAAGCTCGTCGGGCGGTTGCCGGTCACGGTGAGGACGTCGTCGGTGAGGCCGCCTGCGCGACCGAGTCGCGATGGTGTAGATCGCGCAGGTGACGCCGACCGTGCCCCACGGCGTGCCCAGGAAGCGGCGCGCGTGACGGGCATGGCGCAGGAGTCCGGGTCGGGAGTAGCGGATCGGACGGCCCAGCACCTCGGTGAGGGTGGTCGCGACCTGGGCGTAGGTCAGGGTCTGCGGTCCCGTCGGCGTCCGTGCTGTTTGCCGGTGCTGCTCCGGGTGGAGCAGGGCGTCGGCGGCCATGGTGGCGACGTCGCGGACGTCGACACAGGCGGTGGCGCCGTCACCCAGGATCACGGTGCGATCGCAGGGGAGGCCGAAGTACTCGGTGGCGTCGGCGGTGATCCGTCAGGTCGCCACGAACTGTCGTTGGCGCGACCGGGTCATGCCGGGGCGTCGCCGACGCGGAGCTCGATAGTGGACAGGAAGTACTACGCGTCGGAGACGTCGAGCGGTCCCAAGGCCGCGGACTACTTCGGGGGGTGCGACGATGTCGTCGCGGCTGCCCTCAAGGGGGAAGTTCCGGACAAGGTAACGCGAGGAGTCTTCACGGCGCTGTCGCCCTCCAGCGCAAGGCGCCGTTCGTTGGCGACGCTGTGCGCCCGCCTGATCGAGGTCTACTCGGCGTACATCGAGTCGAGGAGTCCCTGGTACTTGCCTTCCACGACCTTGCGCTTGACCTTCATGCTCGGGGTGAGCTCGTCGGCTTCCACGGACAGGTCGTGGTCGAGGATGCGGAAGTCCTTGATGGTCTCCCAGCGGTTGAGTCGGCCGTTGAGCTCCGCGACGCTGGCCTGCACGTAGTCGTGCACTGCCGGGTCGGCGGCGAGCGCCGCGTAGTCGCTCTCGACCAGGCCCTGGGCGCGAGCCCACTGAGCGAGCGCATCAGGGTCGAGGGTGATGAGCGCGGTGGCGTAGTTGCGTCGGTCCGCATGAACGAGCATCTGGCTCGCGAGGGGGCAGACGGCGCGGAACATGACCTCGATGACCTGCGGGGCGATGTACTTCCCGCCGGAGGTCTTCATCAGGTCCTTCTTGCGGTCGGTGATCCGTAGTCGTCCCGCTTCGTCGATCTCGCCGATGTCCCCGGTGGCGAACCACCCGTCGGGGCTCAGCGCCACGCCCGTGGCCTCGGGCAGGTTGTGGTAGCCCGACATCACGCTAGGACCGCGGACCAGGATCTCGCCGTCCGCTGCGAGGGTGATCTCCGTGCCGTTCAGCGGAGGACCCACGACGCCGAACGCCGGATCGCTGGGAAGGACGAGGCAGCCGGCCGCGCTGGTCTCGGTGAGCCCGTAGCCCTCGAGCACCAGCAGACCGGCGGCGTGGAACCAGGTGGCGACGTCGGGGGACAGGGCGGAGCTGCCCGAGACCATGAAGCGGATTCTTCCACCCAGCCGATCGCGGATCTTGGCGAAGACGAGCCGGTCGGCAAGGCTGTGCTGCGCCCGCAGCACCCAGCTCGGCTGCCTTCCGGCCAGCCGGTCTCGTGACATCCGGGCGCCCACGTCGAAGGCCCAGGTGAAAAGCGCGAGCTTGGCGCCGCCCTCCTCCTGAATCGTCTGCACGACACTGGAGTGCAGCTTCTCGAAGATGCGTGGGGGACCGGCCATGAAGGTCGGCCGGACGGTTGCCAGATTGTCGGCGATGTTCTCCATCCGCCCGTCGACGGCCGTGGGGAACCCGATCTGGAGCTGCACCGCCTCGAGCATCTTGGCGAAGGAGTGCGACAACGGGAGCCACAGGAACTGCAGGTCATCGATCGACAGGATCTCGAGGGCCTGGGCGCCGGCCCCGACGTAGGTCCAGCAACGGTGCGGCAGCTCCACGCCCTTGGGACGACCGGTGGTGCCCGAGGTGTACATCAGGGTTGCGAGATGCTCCGGGCGTACAGCGGCGACCGCCTCGTCGACCGCACCGGGGTGCTCGACAAGATGGCGTGCGCCGAGCGCCATCAGGTCGGCCAGGCTCAGCACCCATTCCCCGTCGGCCTGCCCGTCGAAGGTGACCACCCGGATCACGTCGGGGATGTGGTCACGCAGAGCGCGGAGCTTGGCGATCTGGGCGTCGTCCTCGGCAAAGACAAGCCGCGAGCCGCTGTCGGTGAGGATGTACCCGATGTCCTCCACCCCGGTCGACGGGTAGATCGACGTCGTCGCCCCGCCGGCGCACATGACGGCCAGGTCGGCGTACAACCACTCGATGCGGGTCGAGCATGCGATCGCCACCCGCTCCTGCGGCCCGAGCCCCAGCGCGAGCAGCCCGCCCGCCACCGTCCTGACGGTCTCGCCGGCCTGCCCCCAGGTCACGGACTCCCAGCCATCGACGACGGGATGCCGGAAGGCCTCAGCCGAGGGCGTGGCCGCGACCCGGTCGTAGAAGAGCCTGCCCACCGACGCCGCCGGAGTCGGATAGCTGGAGGTACGTGCGGATCCGATGCTCGTTGCGTTCATGACGCCTCCAGGTCCCCGGCGCAGCAGTGGACCACCGGGCACAGGGGCCAACGTTGTGAGACTACGACCGTCGGTGGCATCGACGCTCGGTGTGCCGCCAGGCGGGACGTCGTGCACCATCATCGATGACCGGCCGCGCCTAGGGTGAAGCTGCTCGTCAGGTGGTTCGGTCGCCTCACGACGCCGATGCCGACCCACCCCGTCGGGTGTCGCACAGTCGCAGTCCGAACGAGGAGGTCGCGGTGGCTGACCAGGAGGATCTGAGGCAACAGATCGTCGAGGCTGCTGCGGACCTGTTCGCGGAGCGTGGGTATGGCGGCACGAAGCTGCGCATGGTGGCCGAGCGCGCCGGCGTGACACCCCGGACCGTCAAGGAGCTGACCGGCAATCGGGCCCAGCTCTTCGCCGAGGTGCTGGCCACGAGACCCCCGTCGGAGTCCGCTGCGCGCGTGGCCGCCGCGGCGCAGGACCCCCACGACGCACCGCCGGTGTCGGTGCTGATCGACGCGGCGGGCGCGGCTTTCGCGGCCCCCGAGCGCAGCTGGAACGCGGTCGAGCTCGAGGCGCTCACACGCGCCAACACCGACCGCGAGGTCCGTGAGCTGGAGTCGTCACGCATCTGCGCGCGCAAGGCAAACCTGAAGACGGTCACCGAGCAGACGCGGCGGGCCGGCGGTATCGACGACCGCATCGACGACGACGCGTTCGTGCACTTCGCGCTGGCGCTCTCGGCAGGGCTTGCGGTGATCGGCCCCGTGTCGGCCAGCCGTCCGTCCGAGGCAAGCTGGAATGCGCTCATGGCGCGCATCGGTGCGGCCTTCGCTCCCTCGGGGTTCCTCCTGACCGCAGACCACGAGGCTCGCACGCCGTGGCGGTTGCGCATCGACATCCCGGACCGGCCTGGTGCGCTGTCCCTGCTGCTGAGCGCGCTGGGCACGCTCCACGTCCACGTGGTCGCGACGTACGTGCTGGACTCCCAGGACGGAAGTACGACGATCGACCTGTCGCTGATGGCTCCCCACAAGGTCAGCGCGCAGAGCCTCCTGGCATCGGCCATGACGGTCGGGAACGACGGCTATGTGATGGCTGGGTCGCTTGATGACGCAGGCGACCTGCCGACGCGGGTGCTCGACGGTGCCACCGAGCTGGTCACCAACCCTGGTTCGGCGCCGCTGGCCGCAGCGGCCCTCGTGGAGGCCGACCGCTTCGAGGTCACCGACGCCACCGAGGGCGAGGATGACGCAGCGGATGTCCTGCGACTGCAGTGGACCGCTGATCGGCACGTGGTGCTGCACCGCGACTGGGCGCCGTTCGCGCGCGCCGAGAAGACTCGAGCCTCGGCGCTCCTGCGACTGGCAGCCGCGATGGCCAGCGTGGCCGGCGAAACCGGTGCCCTGGGCTGGGTCGAGCCGATCCGGTCCGGTGGAACGATCTGGATCCGCCTGGCACGTCCGGAGGACTCCGACGCGGTCGCGGCCATGCATGAGCGCTGCTCCGAGCAGACCCTCTACCGGCGCTACCTCACCGCCGTCGGGCAGTGGCGTGACATCACCCTGCGCCGCCTGAGCGGTGGCCACCGCGGCGCGACTCTCGTCGCCATGAGCGAGGACGGCGCCATCGTGGGGCTGGGGCACGTGTTCCCGGACGCGCCGTCGGCTGGGCGCACAGCGGAGATCGCCGTCATCGTCGAGGACGCCTACCAACGCCGCGGTATCGGGACCCTCCTCGTCAGGCACATGCTCGATCTTGCCGAACGACTCGGCTTCAACGACGTCGTCGGCACGCTGCTCGCCCAGAACAACGAGATGGTGAGGCTGCTCGACTCGACCCGGCTGGTGTGGAACAAGCACGTCGAGGACGGCGTGCTCACCGTGAGGGCATCCCTGCCGACGGCGGCATCGGCGGCCGAGTCCGCAGAGTCGTGCGAGCGACTGTCGTCGCGCAACCCTGCTGGCTGAGTCGGATTCCGCTGCCCGATGTATCACGCAGCGGCCTACAGTCGAGATATGACGGTGGGCAACGGCGGAGCAGGGGACCGCCCCGAGTCGCTGTGGGCCGACCTTGACGGGCCGGTGCACTACGTCGACCATGGCGGCCTCGCCGACGGCCCGCTCCTCGTGTGCGTCCACGGCCTCGGCGGCTCGCTGCTGAACTGGGCCGCGCTCGCTCCGCTGCTCACGCCGACCTGCCGCGTCATGGCACTCGACCTCGCCGGGTTCGGGCACACGAGGGGCGGCGCGCGGTCGACGTCAGTTCAGGCCAATCAGCGGTTGCTCCACCGATTCCTCACCGAGATCGCCGGCGTGCCGGCCATCCTCGTGGGCAACTCGATGGGCGGCTTGATCTCGATCCTTCAGGCGTCGTCGCGCCCGGACACCGTCGCTGGCCTCGTCCTGGTCGACCCGGCGCTCCCGATCGCGCTGCGAGCCCGCCCCGATCCGCGGGTCGCCGCGACCTTCACCGCCTTTCTCGTCCCAGCCATCGGCCGTCGGCTGCTCACACGCAGCAGGGGGACGACGTCGGCGGAGGAGGCGGCCCGGTCGCTGCTCCGGCTGTGCTGCGAGGACCCGTCACGAGTGCCGGCCCACGTCGTCGAGCAGCACATCGAGCTCGCCGGGCAGCGCCGCGCGTACTCCGACGTCGATTCTGAGCTGATAGCCGCTGCGCAGTCGCTGCTGTTCGTCCTCGCGGACCGCCGCCGCTACTCCGCGATCCAGCGCTCGATCGACGTTCCCGTTCTGCTGCTGCATGGCGACAGGGACCGGCTGGTGAACATCGCGTCGGCCCGGGCCGCCGCAGCGGCGAACCCGACGTGGCAGTTCGAGGAGGCCGAAGGCGTCGGGCACGTCCCCCAGCTCGAGGTGCCGGAGTGGACGGCGGAGAAGACGCTGCGCTGGATCGCCGACCACCCGACCGCTGCGGACATCGCCGCCCGGTCGGCACCGATCGTGCGCCGGGTCAGGTGACCGGCATGGAGCGGCTGAGCACGCTGGACGCGGGCTTCCTGCAGCTGGAGAACGACACGCAACAGATGCACGTCGGTTCGCTGCTCGTCTTCGAAGGCCCGGCCCCGGACTACGGGGCGTTCTGCGACCACCTTGCCTCGTGCCTGGACGCGGTGCCGCGCTACCGCCAGCGTGTGCAGCGGATGCCGCTCGACCTGGCGCGTCCCGCGTGGGTCGACGACCCGCACTTCTCCCTCTCGTATCACCTGCGGCACACAGCAATCCCGGCTCCGGGCGGTGATACCGAGCTGCAGACCCTCGTCGGCCGCCTCATGGCGCAGCGGCTCGACGTCGACCGTCCGCTGTGGGAGCTGTGGCTGGTGGAGGGGCTGACCGAGGGCCGTTGGGCGGTCGTGACCAAGACGCACCATGCGATGATCGACGGACTCGCCGGCAACGAGCTCATGGAGACCGTGCTCGACCGTGAGCCGGGCCGCACCCGGCCCCCGGCGCAGCCCTGGCGGCCCCGCCCGACGCCCTCACGCCTCGGGCTCGCCGCTGCTGGGGTCGGCTGGCTCGCACGCCTTCCCGTCGAGGTGGGCCGATCCGTGGGGTCGGCTGCCGGGGCGCTGAGGTCGCCGGGCGAGCTGCTGCGCGGCGGCGTGATCCGCGTGTCCGGCCTCGCCGAGTTCGGGCGCAGTGCGGCCAGCCCCACCACCGTTCTCAACGGACCCCTCGGGCCGCACCGGCGGTGGGGTTGGGCGCGCGCCGACCTAGCCGACGTGAAGGCCGTCAAGGACGCCGCCGGCTGCACGGTCAACGATGTGGTCCTCGCCGCCATCGCCGGAGGCTTCCGCCACTACCTTCTCGAGCGGGGCGAGCCGGTCGACGACGTCATCGTGCGGTCCCTCGTGCCTGTCTCGATGAGAACAGAGGAGCACCGCGGCCGGCTCGGGAACCACGTGACAGCGGTGTTCGCCGACCTACCCGTGGGGATCACGGATGCGGCCGGTCGGCTCGCCGCCGTCGCGCAGCAGATGAACCACCTCAAAGGCAGTGGTGTCGCTGTCACGGTCGATTCGATGATGTCGGCCGGTGACTTCGTTCCAGCGACGCTCATGACGCTCGGCGCGCGCGTCTACGCTCAGGTCGGTCAGCGGGTCGTCAACACGGTCACGACCAACATCCCCGGTCCGCAGTACCCCCTGTACCTGCTCGACCGCCGCATGCTCGAGATGTTCCCCTACATCCCGGTAGCCCAAGGCGTGCGGATCAGTGTCGGGATCGTCTCGTACGACGGACAACTCGCGATCGGTGCCACGGGGGACTACGACGCCGTGCCAGATCTCGACGTGCTCTGCAGCGCGATCGAGGACGCCCTGCGAGAGCTGGTAGCAGCGGCGCGTCCGCAATGACGCGGGTCGTGCGGTGGTCCGAGTCCACGATGCCTTCAGGGCCACGGGGTGCAGCAACCTAGGAACTGAAGAGATCACCTCGAAGTCCAGGTGCACCGGGCTTCCCTCGCCCTGGGGTCGACGCGGGAGTCGTCGCGGATCGCCTCGAGGACGCGCTCGGGCGCCTGCTCGCTCCAGATGCTCTCGGTAGAACGCATCTGCCCATGTGCGGTGAGGAGGTCGGCTTCTTCCGTCCTCGGGGAGGGTCAGCGACCGCGTTGCGCGTTGCTGATCATGTCGTCGTCAGGGTAGGGGCTGCGGACCTCGCTGACCTCGGTGAGGCGGTCCATCTCCTCGTCGGTGAGCGACCAGCCAACGGCGCCGAGGTTGGTTTCGAGCTGGTCGTAGGTCGACGCGCCGAGGATCGGTGCGGTGACGCCCGGGCGCTGCGACACCCACCGGATGGCCACCTGCGCAATGGCGCGGCCGTGCGCCGCCGCGATGTCGCGAAGCACGTCGAGGACACCCCAGGTGTGCTCGTTGGCGTAGGCGTCCCAGGTCTCGCTCCACCCCTTCTCACCTGCAGTCTCCACGAGCGACCCTGCGGGCGGCCCGCTCATCTCGCGGGTGTACCGGCCGCTGAGCCAGCCGCCGCGGAGCGGCGCCCACGGGATGACGCCGAGGCCTTCCGCCTCGCACACCGGGATCAGCTCCCACTCCGTCGGCCGGGCGAGAAGGTTGTACTGCGGCTGCAGCGTGAGCATCCGCTCGAGGCCGAGCGCGCGCGAGGTCTCGACCGTCTTCTGCAGCTGCCACCCGGTGACGTTGCTTGCTCCGAGGTAGCGGACCTTGCCCGCGCGCACGAGGGAGTCGAGGGTGGTGAGCGTCTCCTCCTGCGGCGTGCCGCGGTCCCAGCAGTGGATCTGGTAGAGATCGACGTGGTCGGTCTGAAGACGGCGCAGGCTCGCGTCGATCGAGGCCAGGATGTGCTTGCGGCTCAGGCCGACGTCGTTGACACCGGATCCGGACGGGAACCGGACCTTCGTGGCGACGACCCACTGGTCGCGGGCCTGTCGGCGCAACCAGCGGCCAGTGACTTCCTCGGAGGTGCCCGGGCCTTAGACGTCGGCCGTGTCGACGAAGGTGCCGCCGAGGTCGGCGAAGCGGTCGAGCATGCGGTGGCTGGTGGTCTCGTCCGCTTCACGGCCGAAAGTCATCGCGCCCAGGCACACCTGGCTGACCTTCATCCCGGACCGGCCCAGGTAGCGGTACTGCATCGCCACGCACTCCCTCTCGGTTGCTCCTGCGCCACATCCTGCTCCGGCCCCCAGCCGGCAGCGACGGTATGCCACGTTCGAGCCTTGGACCCTGTCTCAGGGGTCGCGCGTGATCTGCGATTCGCTTGTCGTCAGGTAGCCAAGTCGCCCGGTTCCGGACGTGTGATGGTGCGTGCCGTGAGGGCCAGTGTTCGGGTGTGGGCTGCGATCTCGTGCAGGGTGGTGACCCACACGTCGGGGCAGCTGGTCACGTGTGTCATGAGCTCGCCGAGTGAGGCCGCTCGCGAGGGTCGACCGGACAGGAATGGGTGGTTGGTGAGCACCCAGCAGCCGCCCACCGCACGCAGACCCTCGAACTCAGCCTGCCAGAGTTCGCGTGCCTTGGCCGGTGTCTCGATGAGGCCGCTGCCGGTGACCTCGGGGATGAAGCAGTACTGCTCCCAGTCGTCGAGTGCCCACTGGATGGGGATCTCCACGATGGAGCGTTGTCCGTCGACGTCGAGCTCGTAGGGCACGTCGGCGTCCATCAGGCTCGAGTCATAGAGGAATCCTCGGTCGGCGAGCAGGCCCGGGCTGCGCCAGGACAGGTCCCACATCGGGGCGCGGTATCCGGTTGGTCGGACGCCGGCGACCTCGTCGAGGGCGTCGAGTCCTCGGTCGAGATTGTCGGCCTCCTCCTCGGCGGTGACTGCGGTGGGCTGCTCATGGAGGTATCCATGGTGCGCGACCTCGTGGCCCGCGGCGACGATGTCGCGCACGACCCCGGGGTAGCGGTGCGCGGTATAGCCGGGCACGAAGAAGGTCGACCGGATGCGGTGACTCTCGAGGAGGCTGAGCAGCCGGGGGACGCCGACGAGCGGGCCGTACGCCTGGTGGCTCATCACACTCATGCGATCGGCGTTCTGCGGTGAGCCCCACAGCAGCGCCGACTCGGCGTCCACGTCGAAGGTGAAGGCCGCGGCCGAGGAGTATCCGTGTGGCCAGGTCACCGGAACTGCGGGTTCGATCACGATGACACCTGGTCGGACATGATGCTCACCAGCTCATAGGCGAGGTTCGCGGCGGCGACGGCGGTGATCTCGGCGTGGTCGTAGGCCGGGGCCACCTCGACGACGTCGGCGCCGACGAGGTTGACCTCGCGCATCCCCCTGATGACTCCGAGGAGTTCGCGGCTGGTCATGCCGCCGGCTTCGGGGGTGCCGGTCGCCGGTGCGAAGGCTGGGTCGAGCACGTCGATGTCGATGGAGACGTAGACCGGGGAGTCCTGCACGCGGTCGAGCACGCGCTCGAGGATACCGGCGACGCCGAGCCGGTCGAAGTCACGGCAGTGCACGATCGTGAACCCGAGCTGTTCGTCGTCGATGAGGTCCTCCCGGTCATAGAGCGACCCGCGGATGCCGACGTGCGCCGATCGGCCCTTGACGATCAGTCCCTCTTCAGAGGCGCGACGGAACGGGGTGCCATGGGTGTAGGGGGCGTCGAAGTAGGTGTCCCAGGTGTCGAGGTGCGCATCGAAGTGCACCAGTGCCAGGGGACCGTGCTCGGCGTGCAGCGCGCGGAGCACCGGCAGGGCGATGGTGTGGTCGCCACCGAGGCAGAGAACGCGACGCCCGTCGGTGACGAGTTCCGCGATGCCCTGCTGCACATCCGCCAGCCCCTGCACGATGTCGAACGGGTTGCAGGCGATGTCCCCGGCGTCGACGACTTGCGATCGCTGGAAGGGCGACACGTCGAGGGCGGGGTTGTAGGGGCGGAGCAGCCGAGAGGCCTGCCGGATCGCCGAGGGGCCGAACCGCGCACCCGGCCTGTAGGTGACGCCTGAGTCGAAGGGCACACCGACCACGGCCACGTCGAAGGCGTCGACGTCCTCGGCCCGGGGCAGGCGCGCGAAGGTCGTGAGCCCGGCGTACCGGGGTACGCGCATGCCGTCGACCTGGCCGACCGTGCCGTCTTCGTAGCGGACGTGGTGCTCGACCACAGTGCTCAGCTCCCTCGTCGTGGTCCGCCGCGACCCGGCGGGGTGTGGTGCTTGCTCAGACCCGGCTGCGTGTCGTTCCGCCGTTGACCTGGACGATCTGGCCGACCATCGCGCTGAGCCGGAAGTCGCACAGCAGGGACACCGCGGCGGAGAGCTCCTCCGCGCGCCCGATGCGTCGCACCGGGATGTCGGCGGCGTAGCGCTCGTGGATCTCCGCGAGGCTCACGCCAGCGGCCTCGGCGTCGACGAGGAGCTGTGGGGTGTCGGTGACCCCGGGGGCGAGGCCGTTGACGATGATCCCCTCGGGCGCGAGCTCACGACCGAGCGTCTTCACCAGCGCGATGAGCCCGGCCTTGGAGGCGGCGTACGCGGTCGCCTCGGGCCAGCCTGTGACGCCCCACTCGCTGGAGATGACGACGACGCGTCCACCTCCCGTCTCCCGCATCACGGGGACGGCCTCGCGCACGAGGTGGAAGGTCCCGGACAGGTTGGTGTCGATCACGCGCCACCAGTCCTCGAAGTCGTGGTCGAGCAGCCGGCCCATGGTCATGTAGGCGTGGTTGGCGACGACGATGTCGAGGCGTCCCGTCCGGTCGCGGACGTCACGGACCAGGCGAGCGACGGCACTGGGGTCGCTCATGTCGGCCGGTGCTGCGAGGCCGCCGACCTCCGCAGCGACCGCGTCGAGCTCGGGGGACGCGGTCCGGTCGTTGACGACCACGAAGGCTCCGTCCGCGGCCAGGCGTCGGGCGTGCGACGCACCCATGCCCCGCGCGGCGCCGCTCACCAGGGCGACACGGCCGGTCAGCGAGCTGCGTGCCACTCAGATCACCGCCCCGGCGTTGACGTTGAGGATCTCCCCGACGCAGAACTCACCCTCGTCGACGAGGTAGGCGACGCACAGCGCGACCTCCTCGGGGCTCACGAGTCGGCCGAGCGGGAGCGTCGCGAGATAGTCCGGCGCCCGCCAGGGTGAGTCGGCGGGAAGCAGCGGCGTGTCGGTGGGTCCCGGTGCCACCGCGTTCACCCGGACCCCCTGCGCGGCGACCTCGGCGGCAAGGCTGCGGACGACGCCGATGATGGCGCCCTTCGCGGCGGCGTAGTGGGCGTCCTCGGCACCTCCGCCGACGGCCAGCTCGCTGGTGATCGCCACCACCGACCCTCTGCCCCTGTCGATCATCCCGGGGAGCACCGCGCGGCTGAGATTGACCAGCCCGCCGACGTGGACACGCAGCATGCGGGTCCACCGGTCGGTAGTGATGTCGGTGAGGGGAAGCATCTCGTAGTAGCCCGCGACCGAGACGGCCGCGCTGATCGGTCCGAGTGCAGCCTCGGCATCCCGGACCGCGGCAGCCATTGCGGCGGTGTCGGTGACGTCGACCTGGGCCCACCAGGCGCAGTCCGGCGACGGTGACAGGTCGAGCCCGGCGACGGCGTACCCGCGGCTCGCGAGCTCCCGGGCGACCGCGGCCCCGAGCCCGCTGGCCGATCCGGGGACCACGGCGGGGGGGGTCGCGGTGGTCACCGGGGTCGAGGGGGCGATCATGCGCTCAGCGTGCGTTCGTCCGCCTGCTCGTCCTCGAGCTCTTCCTCGTCGATGAGCTCCGTCGCAACGATGCGCGACCTCACGCTGAAGAAGATCACGACGCCCACGACCCCGAGGACCACGACCGCGATCCAGACCGACCAGTCAAGGAAGCGCTCCGCGTTCACCGCGCGCGGCCAGGAGATGTTGAGGAACTCGAACGCTGCCCAGATGACGGCCAGCACGGTGACGAGCATCGAGCCACGGCCGAGCGTGAACGGTCCGGGCCGCCAGGTCCCCCTCAGCTGCACGATCAGTGCACCGACGAGGGGGAAGAGGAACGCGAGGAAGAACCCACCGGTCGTGAAGTTGACCATGAGCAGGTAGATGTTCGGCGAGAAGTTGCTCAGCAGGAACAGCGCGGCACCGACCACGGTGGTGACCAGCGTCGCGATGATCGGCTGCTTCTGTCCCGCGCTGAGGCGGGTGAGAGCTCGCGCCGCGGGGAGGGCGCCGTCGCGGGCGTAGGCCCAGATGACCCGCGATGCCGAGGTCTGCAGTGCGAGGAAGCTCGCGAGGAAACCGATGATGAACAACACCTCGACGGGCTTGGCGATCCCGTCCCCGAGCGCAGCGGTCAGTGTCGAGTAGACCGGGTCTGCGACGTGGTTCGGGTCGTCCGGCGCGGAGGTGACGGCGGACATGTCCGGGATGGCCAGAATGATGGCCAGGCTGGAGTAGATGACAACCACCGCGATGAACGACAGCGAGAAGATGATGGCCTTCGGAAGGTTGCGCCGCGGCTCGTGCACCTCTTCTGCGATGGCGCCCGCGCTCTCGAACCCGACGAACGACCAGCCGATGAACGCGACGGCGACGAGGAACGGGCCCGACAGCGACAGGTAGTCGCCACCCGTGCCCGATCCGAGGCCATCAGTGAGCACGCTCAGCGGCTGGTTGCGGTGGAACATCAGCAGCCAGGTGCCCAGCCCGAGGGATCCGACGACCTCGGCGATGATGCTCGCGGTCATGAAGATCTTCAGGGCCTGACGACCCACGAGGTTGAGCCCCGTGCCGCCGAGAAGGATCGCGAATGCGATCAACGCGCGCTGAGTCGCTGTCGGCGCGTCAAGCCCGAAGATGTTGGCCAGGAAGCCGGCCGCCCCGAGTGCCACGGTGGCCATCGCGATCACCAGGGTCCACATGTAGGCCCAGCCGGCGAACCACCCGTACCCGGTGCCGATCAGGCGGCGGGACCACTGGTAGATCGACCCCTCGATGGGCCAGCGGGACACGAGCTGCGCGAACACGAACGCGACGAGGAGTTGCCCGCCGAAGACGAGGAAGAACCCGAACCAGAACGTGGGGCCCGCCGTCGAGATGGCCAGCCCGAAGATGCCGTACAGCGCCACGATCGGGGAGATGAAGGCGAAGGCGAAGACGAACGACGACCAGAGCGAGAACTCGCGCTTGAGCGTGTGCTCCGCGGTCGTCGTCAGGGGCTCGTGGGACATCTGACCTCCAGCTGGGTGTGGCGCAGATCATGCCGGTCTTGTCTGGAGGCACAAGAGCTGGGAGAGAACAGGGGAGAAACCCACTCGCTGAGGGCAAGATGGTTGGATGGTTATACAACGAGAGGGTCCCCTCGTCGGCCTCGTGACGCAGTGACCGGCCCTGTTGATGACGAATCCCGTCCAGCTGCAGTGCCACCAGTCACGGTGCGCGATCTGCTCGCGGCTCCCGATCTCCAGCTGGCGTGCGCCTCCGGGGAGGATCGCCTCGACGTGCCCGTCCGCTGGTCGCACACCACCGAGCTGCTCGACCCCGCGCCGTACCTCCGCGGTGGTGAGCTGGTCTGCACCATCGGCTCGTCACTGACCACCGTCGAGGCCTGCGAGAGGTTCACGACCTCGGCAGCCGGTGCGAAAGTCGCGGGGATCTGCTTCGGGGTCGGCGACGTTCACGACCAGGTGCCTCCGGCCCTGGTCTCCGCGTGCGCCCGGCGCGGGCTGCCGCTGTTGGTGGCGCCCCTCGGTGTCCCGTTCATGGCCATCAGCGAGCACCTCGCCCAGCGCCGCGTCGAGGCGGAGTCGGCAACAGGTGAGCGAGGCAGCCAGCTCCTGGCGGAGCTTCTCGCCCACGTGCGCAGACACGCATCGACCCAGGAGCTCATGGATCTCGCGGTCGAGGCTCTGGGCGGCAGCCTGGAACTGCGCGAGGGGGACCGAACCATCCACCGCTCTGTGGGGCGTGGGGTCGCGTCCGAGGATCTGGAGGTCTCGGCCACCACTGACGACGTCACCCTCATCTGGCGAGGAGCCGGTGCTCGTCCCTCCACGTTGCTCCTCGCATCCCTCGTGCGCGTCCTCGACGTGGCCCGCCACGAGCGCGATGTCGAGCAGGACCTCCGGCGCGAGCGAACCGGGCAGCTGCTCTCTCTCGTCGGGGACCGACTGGCGGACCCCGCGGCCCTCGACTTCGTGATCAGCCAGGCCGGGCTGTCCGCGACGAGCCTCGTCTTCTCAGTCTGGCCGGCCGGGGCGGCCAGAGTGCTCGCGTCGGCGTTCGCGGCGCCGGTGGCCCTGGGTGAGACACCGTCCGCCACCATCGCGGTCTCGGGCTCCGATGCCGATGTGCGCTCCGTCGCGCTGGCACTGGGATTCGTGTGTGGCCTGTCCCGCACGGTGATGCCCGGGGAATCCGCTCGCGGCATCAGTGAGGCGCGAGCTGCATTCGAGCTTGCCCGTGCCCGGGGAGGATGTGTCGGCCCCGACGGGCTGACCAGCCTGGAGGGGCTGCTGGCGCAGCAACCGCCCGAGCGGCTGCAACCGTTCGTCGATCAGCTCCTCGAGCCGCTCCTGGGCTCCGACCGGAGCCGACGGACCGACTACCTCACCACCCTCGCGACCTTCCTCGAACGCGACGGCTCGCTCACCGCGACAGCCCGGGCGCACTTCCTGCACGTCAACACCGTCCGCCACCGGCTAGAGCGGATCAAGGAGATGACAGGTCGTGACCCCCTCGTCTTCAACGACCGAGTGGCCTTCGCGATCGCGATGTGGTCGCACCGATCAACAACCGGGCGGACGGAGTAGCCCGACGATCCACGTCAGCCGTGCCACGACCCGCGGTCGCGCTCCGGACCGCGCCGCCCGTTCACCAGGACTCCGTGGGAGCCTCTTGGGACCCACGTGGGAAACCGGTCGGAAGCGGTCGCCGCTGATCTGGCCCACCAAGCGTGCCCGGATCCCATCTTCGCGAGCGGCAGGCGGTCCGATCTCGCTGACGTCGGGCATCGTCATGACCACGGCGAGCACGGTGGACGCTATGCGCGGCAACGGGAATCGCCCGGTTCGGGGCTCCGGAGCAGGCACTGTCGGGACCTGGATGCGCGCCGGCCCCAAGGCAAGCTGAGAGGCGTAGGGACTCAGCGGTCGTATACCTCGCGGCGATGCGCGACCCGCAGAACGAGGACCAGGAGCCGGTCGTCCGCGGCCGCGTAGACGATGCGGTAGTCCCCGACTCGAACCCACCACCGTCCATGCCCGCCACTGCGGAGCATCTTCGCCCCCGGGGGTCGGGGGTCGACGCTGAGCAGTTCGATCGCGCCCACGATGCGCAGTCGGTTCACCTTCTCCAGCTTGGCGAGGGCCTCGGCAGCGGACGTGGAGATGTCGATCGTGTAGGTCATGCGAGGCCGAGGTCCGCCTTGACCTGAGCCCAGGGGATCGTCGGGGCGCCAGCCATGATCTCGGCCATCACCGCGTCCGACGCAGCGAGGTCCTCGGCGTCCTCGTCGGCCTCCAGCAGCCGCTCGTACTCGGCCGTGCTGATCACGACGGCCTGGCGGTGGCCGCGCTTGGTCAGGAACACCG
This sequence comes from Candidatus Nanopelagicales bacterium, assembly GCA_031360335.1. Classification (GTDB taxonomy): domain Bacteria; phylum Actinomycetota; class Actinomycetes; order S36-B12; family CAIYMF01; genus Longivirga. The sequence goes on along the minus strand of JANMBJ010000328.1, from coordinate 13,715 downwards.
GCTCGCGCGCCGATGTCTCCACGAGCTCGCTGAAGCGCTCGCGCGCCTCGGTGACAGGCATCTCGATAGTCATGGCTAGACTGTACAATTCAGGAGTCAAACTGTACATATCAACCCATAGAAGGGTGCTTCCGATGCATGGCTCAGCCCGATGGAGCGGACAGAGGAGGCGGGTTCCGATCCTGACTTCGCTTCCCGATCCGACGGGAGCAGCCGTAGCTGGCATGCCAGACCCACAGCGGGGTGAGGTCGCTCCGGTTCTCATCCTTGCTGACGGACGGGAATTGAGTGCCGATGCCGTGGCCAACCATTGCAGAGCCTCGCTTGCGGGATTCACATGTCCAAGACGCGTCGAGTTTCGCGATCCGCTTCCCGACTTGCCACCGGCACACTCCAGAAGTTCACTTCGGAGCCGGCTCCTACATCAGCAGGGAAGCCGCGTCGGCTTTCCATCGCACGAGGATTGCCGATGACCTTCCGGAGCTTCCGCGAGTGGCCGTCACGCGCCAAGGCGTGGCAGGTGCAGGGGCCGGGAATGCCGGGGGGGGGGGGCGCGGCGGTGCAACCGTTGCCCACCCCACCAGTGCCCATCGGTTCCTGATGCGGACAGTCCGAGCTGGCCAGACTGCCAGCGGCAGCTACGCCCACACAGCGGCTTCGCGTTCGGCGAACTCGCGGAAGGACGTCGGGAGTTTGCCGGTCACGGTGTGGACGTCGTCGGTGAGGCCGTCGGCGCGTCCGAGTCGGGCGATGGTGTAGATCGCGGCGGTGACCCCGACCATGCCCCAGGGCATGTCCAGGGTGCTGCGGGCGTGGCGGGCGTAGCGCAGCAGGCCGGGGCGTGCGTAGCGGATCGGACGGGCGAGCTCCTCGGTGAGGGTGGTGGCGATCTCGGTGTAGGTCAACGCTTGTGGCCCGGTGGGGGTCCAGGCCGTGTCGTGGTGCTGTCCCGGGTGGAGCAGCGCTTGGGTGGCGACCGCGGCGACGTCGCGGACGTCGACGAACGCGGTGGCGCCGTCCCCGGCCGGGACCATGATCGTGTCGCGGTCGCGTACGTCGGTGAGGTGTGTGGTGGTGAGGTTCTGCATGAAGAACGCTGCGCGCACGAACGTCCACGACAGCCCGGACTCGCGAAGCCACACTTCCAGTGCGTGGTGGGGCACGACGGTGTTGTGCTCCGCGCCCTGCAGCGAGAGCAGCACGACGTGCTCGACCCCGGCGGCCTTCGCGGCCTCGAGCGAGGGCAGCATCTGGGTCTTCGGTTTGCCCAGGTGCGGTGGGCGCATGAGGAACATCCGGTGCACCCCGGTGTAGGTCGCTGCCCAGGTCGAGGGGTCGGTGAAGTCGAGGACCACGGCCTGCACCCGGTCGCCGAACCGGGAACGGACGGACTCCACGCTAGCTGCGGCGGCGCGCACGGGCACACCTGCGGCGAGCAGCAGTTCCACGACCTGGGACCCGACGTTGCCGGTGGCCCCGGTGACCAGCACCGGTGCAGTGCCCTGCGACGAGTTCATATGTGTACGATACACCTATGAGGGATGATGGGGTTCTGGAGCAGCTTGACTCGGCCCTGCTCGCTCTGCGCCGGTTCGTCAGCCCCGAGCTCGCCCGACCTCGGATCGAGCATGAGGGCACGGTCATCGAGCTCTCGACGATGCTCGTGGTCGACGCGATCGACCGCAGCGCGCTGGGGGAGGTGTCGGTGCGCGAGGTGGCCGAGTCGTTGCAGGTCGCGCCCTCGACGGCCTCGCGCCTGGTCGATCGGGCAGTGGGTGCCGGGATGGTCGCCAGCGCGCCGTCTGAGGACGACCCCCGCCGGCGCGTGCTCCACCTCACCGGTGCGGGTCGTCGCCTGCAGCGCGCGGCCCGCCGACACCGCACGCAACGCCTCGGTGCCGCCACCGCCGAGTGGTCCCGCGACGACCTCGAGCACTTCGCTGAGCTCCTCGACCGTTTCGCCCGCACCATCCACCCCCATGCCCTCGGAGGAACCTGATCGTGAACGTCACCGTGCTGGGAGCCACCGGTCGCACCGGTCGCCCCCTCGTCACCGAGCTCCTCACCCGCGGACACCGCGTCACCGTGCTGGTGCGCGACCCCGCGACCTACCCCACGCCCGACGGTGTCACCGTCGTCGCTGGCCACAGTCGTGACACCGCCGCCCTCGCCGCAGCAGTCACCGGCGCCGACGCCGTGATATCGGCCCTGGGACCAGTCGCGAAGGAAGCCACGCTGCACCGCGACACCGCGCAGTCGCTCATCCCGGTGATGACCGAGCACGGAGTTATGCGGTTCGTCGGCGTCAGTGGCGCCGGCATCGACGTCCCCGGCGACCACAAGAGCCCCAGCGCCCGCGCGATCTCCTGGGCGATCCGCACCTTCGGAGGTGAGGTAGCGCGCGACAAGCTGGAGGAGTACTCCCTCTACGCCGCCAGCGACCTCGACTGGACCCTGGTGCGACCACCGCGGCTCACCGACGGACCCCGCACGGGATCGGTCGCGCACGACGCCCACCAGTCCCAGCGCGCCACCACCCTGAGCCGCGCTGACCTCGCGGTGTTCCTGATCGACGTCCTCGAGCAGCACCTCTACCCGCGCGACGCACCCTTCGTGGCCTCGCGGAAGCCGACCTGAGCGCGGTCCCGCAAGCGAGGCCCGCAGCTCTTGTACTGCGGCGGGCGACATCGGCTGGCTCGTCGAGGACGCCCGCGATTCAGCGACGTCACGCCGCGGTCGGGACGAGCGGCACCTTCACGCGGGTCTGCTTCGTCACCCCGGCCGGTGCTGAGGCGGCGCTTCCTCTCGCGGACGGCCTGGCGCTGATTCCGCGGGTACGCAGGTCCGCAGGTCCGCCTGCACATCCGCCGGGTGACCAGGGGGGTCGTTCCTAGTTTTCGTAGCTGCGGGCTTGTGCCTCGACGCCCCGTTCCGCTATCCATGCGCCATCAGAGCGGCGTCGGGCGATCGCGCCGATGCTGGGGTCGAGGGCGCACAGGGTGATCCAGTCGCCGGTCACGAGCGCGGTTGCCTCGGGGCTGAGTGCCAGCGCGGCCTCGGTCGTAGCGATGTCGGCTGCCACGACGACCAGAAGTCGGTGCGGCGCGTGGTGCGGTGCCGTTCGCCATGGCTGCCCGTGCGAGCTGTCGTGCGATGGGGCGACTGTCGACACGGCTTGCCAGGGGAGCCCGAGCCGCAGGTCGCCGCGTGCTCCGGTGACGACGGCCGACAGCTCCGTGCCCTGGCCCACCACGTTGTGCGTGGTCTTGTCTCCAGCGCCGAAGCGGTGCGGGTCGAGAGTGGAGGCGCGGTATTGCGCGGTGATCCAGTGAGCGACCACGACGGGTGCCGACAGGAGCCCAGCAAGGACAGTCGAGTCCGGGTCGCGGTCCGGGCGGTAGGACTGGAGGAAGACCCTGCCTCCGAGGTCGGCGTCGCACGTGAGCGACCGAGGTCCGACCACGATCGCTGACGCCCCGGCCAGGCCCCACTCCGGGCGCGGCTGAGCCCAGTCTGCGGCCCGGTTCAACACCGTGTCGCGCGTGCTGGAGGCGGGGCCGTCGGGGAGCTGCGCGAGGCGCTCGACGAGTACATCGCCGCACGCAGACCGCAGGTCGGTCTCGAGCTGGTGCAGGAGGTCTCGGTGTCCGGCAGGCACGTCGGCGCGGTCGAGGACGTGCACCTCGTCCGTGGTCGTGTCGTGCAGTGCGGCCACGAACCTGGTGCTCTCATGGATCTCCGACCCGCGCTCGGCCAGACCCGCGCGCACCCGCTCATCGTTCAGCGCTCCGACCATGACGCGAGCGCTCACATCACCGGCCGCGCCGCCGCACGCCCCGCAGTCATACGCAGCGACGTGCGGATTGTTGGTCACCGTGGCGCCGTGGCCCACGAGGACCACGAGCCCTGCACACGCAATCAGCCCGGTGCTCTCCAGGAACGCCGCGGAAGCGTCGACGAGCCGGTCTACTCCGACAGCGGCGCCGACGTCGAGCACGCCCGACTGTGGCAGGGCAAGGCGATCGCGGCCACGTGTGGACCAGCGGTGCAGCATGCTCGGGCGAACGGTCGCCAGCACCAAGAAGGGTGCGAGCACCCACCCTGCTGCCTCGGCCCAGCCGAGGACGACGCTCGGCGTGGCTTCGATCGTGGCCATCGCGGACGACAACGCGGTGGACAGTCCCTGGACTCCCGTCGCGGCGTGCGCAGTCTCCGAGACGGCGGCCGACGGGCGCAGCAAGGCGGGGGAGCGTTCGCTGACCTGCCCATCGGTGCCTACGTGGCGTATCGGCAGGCCGAAGAAGCCGGCGGCACCGAAGGTCTCCCACGGACCCCGGTGCTCGAGGTGGCGGCGCAGCCGCTCGGACCGGACGTCGATGCAGGCGACGACCTGTGCGCGCGGTCCCACGGTGCTGATGGCGTGGGCTGGGCTCGTGGGCGGGCACTGGCCGAGTTGATCGAGGAGCTCGCGGCGGCGGGCGGAGTCGAGTACCTCGGAGCGCAGCGCGGCGAGACCTCCTTCGGTGAGCGGACCGAGGATGAGGGCGAGACTGCGAAGCTCATCGGTGTCGAGTCGGGACAGGTCGACCTCGGCGAAGGCGTTCGAGGCGAGCAGCCGTGCCAGCGGCGCGTGCGTCGTGGTCACCAGGTCGGCGAGAACGAGCGCGCGGCCGAGCCGGCGGGGTGCGTGCGCCTCAGCCACGACGACCTCGAGCGCGAGTCGGGTCGCGATCAGGGAGGGGAGGTGGTCGGGACTCTCACTCTCAGCAAGTCCGGCCTCTCGGCCGAGGAGCGCGTGCCGGTTCCGCCACGTCAGGTGTGCGGGCCAGCCGGGGTCGCGGGCCAGCAGCCGACCGAGCAGGAGCGGACGGTCGGGGGGATCTATCCCCAGGTGGTTGAGCAGCACAGCAGCGGCTTCTGCTGGGTCCTGCGGCAGGGCGGACACCGCGTCTGCGACGCCTCGCACACCGAGGACGACGTCAAGGTTGCGACCGTGGTCTCGCAGCTCGATCCAGGGATCGCTCGCGCCACGCCACGTCGGTGCGGCCAGCGACCGTGTGCACACATGGTGGCCGACCTCGCGCACGCGGCGGTCGAGGTCGTGATCGCCCAGCACCTCCATCGGGGTGCGGACGGCACGCATGCCGGTCACGTCGGCCCGTACCAGAGACCGGGATGCCGTGACGATCCGGCTCGGCTGTGGTTCGTCGTCGACGAGCAGGGCTGTGACCACGTCGTGCAGGCTGCGCTCCTGGAGGGCGGGAATCCTGAGCGGTCCGGCTACGGCGATCCGCGCCTCGATCACCTCGTCGATATCCGCTCGGGACACTGCGCCCCGCTCGATGCTCGCGCGGAGCATCTCCCCTGTCGGGCCCACCACGGAGCCGCCGAGCTCGGCGATCAGTGCGTGAGCCTGGACGAAGCCGAGTGTCTCGACGCCCGAGAGTGGATTGCTCGCGACGAAAGTGGTCAGTGGATACAGCGTGGCGGTGGTCGCGGAGGCCACCTCGATGTGGGCGCGTGCTGCTGCGGTGTCGTCAGGTGCGGGGGTGACCGGCTTGATGCGCGCGACGGGGCGCGGCGCATGGAGGAGCCGAACCGGCCGGGGCCGTAGCGAGCCGAGGGCGGCGCGCCTCGTGAGGCTGGGGAGCCGCCCGCCCCGGGCGGCCGCATCGACCTGTCCCCATACAAGGCCGACCGCGACCAGCGCCACCACGATTGCCAAGGACACCGCACCCTCCGACGAGCCCCAGGGCGCAGGCGCTCCGAACACGGGGGAGGTGATCGCGGTGAGACCTCGCAGCCCGATGACGTAGGCCACGGCTGCGAGTGTCGTCACCCCGAGCGCAGCGGACCGGGCGGCCGATGGCACGGCGCTTCGGCGTACGGTCACGAACGCGAGAGTGACCACGGCCACGGTGATGGCGATCGCCAGCATCTCGGCGGGCGCGGTGAACGTCGGCAACCAGCCCAGCGGGACGGCAGCAGCACCCACGACGACGCCGACCGCGGCGACGGAGGACGCGGCCACCTCGCCGTACGACGTCCCCCGCGACGCAGACCGCTGCCCCAGACGCGACCGCTGGATCGCACCTCCGGCTCCGAGGAACTTGCGCGCCTTCCACACCCCATGGCCCACGATGTGCGCTACGACCGCGGCCGGGATTCCGAGCCCGGCCTGGATCGCGAGGTAGCCCATCTGCGAGGACGTCGACGCAGCGAGGCGGCCCTTGAGGTCACCGCGTGCGCGTACCTGCGCGGCACCCACGACGGCCGAGGTCACACCGACCACGACGAGCGCTGCGCGCGCGGGCCATGCCGCCGAAATGATCGGCCACATCAGGAGTGCCAGCACCCCGACGCCGTTGACGAACCCCGCATGCAGAAGCGCGCTCACCGGCGATGGCGCCTCCGCCGTCTCAGGGAGCCAACGATGGGCAGGCACGAGAGCGCTACGGACCACGCCCGCGGCGACCACGAGCAGCGCCGCGAGCGCCACGCCCGCGCTCGGGGCAGCGGCTACCGCATCTGGGAGCGAGCGGCGATCCCACGCGCCCAACCAGACCCCCGTGACCAGCACCGCGCCCCACAGCAGGAGGTCGCCCACAGCCAGCCGTGCACCCACCAGCCGTGAGGCCCGTCGAGCCTCTGCCGTTCCTGCATGACCGACGAGGCGCGCGAGCGCCTGTGAGGAGACGGTCCACGCGGCGGCGAGCACCACGAGAGAGTCCGTCGTGACGACGAGCACGAGGGCACCCACCGCCACCAGCAGCATGCCTGCATAGCGGGTCAGACCGGGTTGGCCCTGCAGGTTTCGCACGCTGTAGCTCACGACGACGACGCTGATGCCGCCGATGAGCAGGAGGAGGAGCGCCTCGACCGTGCCGATGTGAATCCCCGGCAGGTCGAGGATCCCGTCGGACGAGACAGCCGCACTCCCCGCCCAGGGGCGGGGCAACGTCACCACCAGGAGGGTGGCGGCGGTCAGGCACAGCAGAAGCAACGGGTAGCGGGCGAGTCTGAGAAGCTTCACGAGAAGGAAAATACACGAAAAAAGATGCATGTAAAATGATGCAGGCTTCCTCGGCCCTCTGCGGCAGAATGTCCTCGTGGCAACGACCCCTCGACGGCAATCGGCCACAGCTCGCGCCACCGCGAGCCGCACGCCGACCACGAACCCACGCGAGAGCCACTCGTGGACCCTGCTGACGTCGCACGGGCGCGTGCTGCTTCTCATTGCTCGCGACCCGGGGCTCAAGGTCCGCGAGATCGCAGAGCGCGCCCAGATCACCGAACGCGCAGCATCGGGGATCACAGCCGACCTCGAGGTGGCTGGCTACCTCACCAAGCAACGTCAGGGGCGGCGGATGACCTATGTGGTGCACCACGACGCGGCTTTCCGCCATCCCGCGGAGTCTGACCACACCATCGGTGAGCTGATCGGGATCTTCGTTCGCGACTAGGTTCGGTTGTGCCTTCTCGAGGCGACCGGGAGCGATCTGGGTCCGTCCCCGGATGCCGGGACACCCGACGCCGACTGGAAGCGGCCCCTGCCCGGTGCGCGTCAACGCGATCGCACCGGGGGTGCGGAGGAGCCCGATCTGGTCGGCGATGGACGCGGTCGAGCAAGCCGACTTCTGTTCCACTGTCGCGGACTCCCTGCTTGTCGGACGCATAGGCGAGGTCGGCGACGCCGCCGAAGCGTTCCCGTACTGCATGAACTAGACCTGCACGTCCGGCACCGTCATCGGTGTCGACGGCGGCGCGCTCCTGGTGTGACGCAGTCACAGCGGGACATGCGGCCGCAGGTGATCCCGCCGGACTCCGTCGTCCGAGAGGCTCGGAGGTAGGAGAGTCCGTCGCGCGCCGAGACAACTGCCTGACGTGCAGGTTGACCATGCCGTCGGCTCAACGGTGCGCTGGCTGAGCCGCACCTCGGCGTCGACGCTGGGACTTGGACCCGGTCTCCCAGAGCAGGCCGACCATGCAGATGACACCACACCGACTCTGTCCGCACTACATGGACTCGCGGGTGACCCCGGAGACCCACCGGCCACGGAGAGGGCAGCACGATCCGCGCCCACATTCCGCTCGGCGTCGCTCTGCCCGACCTCCCGCTGGGAAGGCTTGGGTTGGGCCCGCCGGGTGGCGGACCCAACCCAACCGCGGCTCGGCGCTCCCTGAGAGTTGTGTCCAGGGTTGTTCGGCAACATTCGCGCGAGCACGCTCACACGTCCGGCTCGATCAGCCATCGATCCGGGGCTGGTGGGGGGTGCGGTTCACCTCGCGTGGATCATCGACGATGTGTGTCCCGCATCCGGTTGGTTCACGACATCGGAAAGTAGCTCTCCCTCAGCCCTTCTCAGCGCCGGAGTTGGCGCCGGTGACGAAGAAGCGTTGGAGGAGAACGAACATGATCGCAACCGGGATGGTGGTGACGAGTGCGGCTGCGAGCTTGAGCGGGAACTGGTTGCCGGAGCCGAGCTGGCCGCTCGTGAGGTTCGCGAGTCCACGGGTCAAGGTGTTGAGCTCGGGGGACTGGGTGGAGACGAGGAAGTGGGTGAACTCGTTCCACGAGCCCTGGAACGACAGGATCGTGATGGTGATCAGGGCCGGACGCGCCATCGGCAGCACGATGGACCAGAAGATCCGGATGACTCCGGCGCCGTCGATCCGGGCTGCTTCCTCGATGGAGTAGGGGATCGAGTCGAAGAACTGTTTCATGATGAAGATGCCCGCGGCGTCGACGAGCAGCGGGACGATCATCGCGGTGTAGGTGTTCCAGATGCCCAGGCTCTGCAGGACGAGGAACTTGGGAATCAGCAGGACCACTCCGGGAACGGCGAGCACGGCCAGGATCACGACGAAGATGGTGTTGACGCCGCGGAACTTGAGTCGCGACAGGGCGTATCCGGCGAGGGAGTTGAACAGGACGCGGCCCAGCGTCACGCACACGGTGACGAGGACTGAGTTTCCGAGCCAGGTCAGGAACGGCACGGAGCCGTCGAAGAGCCGTTCCCACGACGCGGTGGTGAAGGGGTCGGGTCGCAGCGAGAGGGCATCCGCAGAGGCTTGCTCGTCGGTCTTGAACGAGGTGGCGGTCTGGATGAGGAACGGGTAGATGTAGATCACCGCGAAGACGAAGAGCACTGCGTAGCCGGCGGCGCGCTTGGCGGGCAGCCGGGATCGGCGCTGCGTGTCGGCGGAGTGGACCCGAATGTCGTGTGCGGTGCCAGCGTCGGTGGTGGTCATCGGTTCACCGTCGTGTTGCTGCGCAGTGTTCGGCGGGCGGCGCGACCAGCCCGGCGTTCCTGGGCCGCGTCCTTGTCGCGTGTGACATAGCGCTGCAGCATGGTCATCGCGATGATGATCGCGAAGAGGACGAATGACATCGCGGCCCCGAGTCCGTACTTGAAGTTCCCGAATCCGGCGTCATAGCTGAGGTAGGCGGGGGTGAGCGTCGTCTTGGCGGGCGCGCCCTTGCCCATGACGTAGATCTGGTCGAAGACCTGCCAGGTTCCGATCAGTCCGAGGGTGACGACCAGGAAAAGGATGGGACGCAGGTGCGGGAGCACGACGTAGCGCAGCCGCTGCCGAGCGTTGACCCCGTCGAGCATGGCCGCTTCTTCGAGCTCGCGGGGAAGGTCTTGTAGTCCGGCGATGAACATGAGCATGAATGTCCCGGCCGTGGTCCAGATGACCAGGGAGATGATGGTGCACATGGCCACCGAAGGCCCGGAGAGCCATTGCCACAGGGAGAGCCCGGCGACGTCGTGGCTTGCCAGCAGGTCTGGTGGCGCTTCAGCGGACGCGAGCCCGAGGTTCTCCGCAGCGATGTGGAAGAGCCCGCGTGGGTCGCTGAACCAGGCGGGACCGTCGACTCCGACCTTGGCGAGCAGGGAGTTGATGACTCCGGTGTTCTGGAAGAGAAAGAGGAACACGATGCTGATAGCGATGGAGCTGGTGACGGACGGGAAGTAGAAGGCGCTGCGGAAGAAGGATCTGCCGCGCAGGAACCGCTGGTGCACCACCAGGGCCAAGCTCAGGGCGAGGATCGTCTGCAAGGGAACCACGAACAGCACGAAGTAGAACGTGTTGCGCAGCGAGGTCATGAAGTCGGTCCGAGTCAGACCGTCCTGCAGGAACAGTCGCCGGTAGTTGTCGAGCCCGACGAAGTGGGCGTTGGCACCGAAGGGGCTGCCCTGACCGTTGTAGTTCAGCAGGCTGACCCACAGAGCGAGGCCGATCGGGATGATCAGGAACAGCCCCAGGACCACGATCATCGGGCTGACGAACAACCAGCCGTAGCGTGCCTCACCGCTGCGCAGGCTGCGCCGTCGGCGTGGTTGCTTGATCGCCGGCCGGTCGCTCGTGGTGGTGGTTTCGAGCGTTGACGCCACAGGGGCCTCCGATAGCTGGGGCGGAGCTGGCTCTCGCGTGCAGGTGCGGTGTCCGCTGCGTGGTTCCCTCGCCGCGCACCACGCAGCGAGGGAACCACGGTGTGGCTACTTGGAGTCGGCCAACGCGGCTTCGCCGTTCTTCTGGGTCTCGGTAAGGATCTTCTGCGGTTCGGTGGTGCTCAGCGCATCGAGGCCGACGTCGAACTGGGCCAGCACAGGAGCGAACCCTGGGATCGCCACCGGGCCTTGGCCGTACTGTCCTCCGGCGAGGAAGGCTGCGTCGGCAGGGAACTTCGCGCCGTAGGCGGCCTGCGCGGACTGGGAAGACGGCATGACGCCGAAGCCCTCGGCGAACGCCATCTGCTGGTCGTCGGTGACGAAGGACTTGACGAGGTCTATTGCCTGAGGCTTGTTCTGACCGGCCGCAGCGACGCCCCAGCACTGGGTGAACAGCAGCGTGCCCTTGCCAGCGGACCCGGCTGGGAGCTCTGCGACCTGGTAGGCGACCTTCGCGTAGTCGTTCTTGATGGCGCCCTTGATCCAGTTGCCCTCGATGACCATGGCCGCCTTCTGCAGTCCGAAGGCCTCACCGCCCCATCCCGCGTCGACCGCCTTCGGATACTTGGCCACGCCAGCGGCGAGCAGCTTCTTCACGTAGTCGAGCGCGGCGAGGTTCTCCGGAGCGTTGGTGGTGATCGCCGAGGCGTCAGCGTTGGTGAACCAACCCCCGGCCTGCTTCATGAAGGCTCCGACGCGGTCGCGGGTGTTGCCGACGACGAGGCCGACGTGATCCTTCGTGGTCAACTTCGTGGCGACTGCTTCCAGGGCGTTCCAGTCCTTGGGGATGTCGGAGTCGGTGAGCCCGGCGGCCTTCCACATGGCGGTGTTGATGATCAACGCCAGCGTGGAGTAGTCCTTGGGCGCGCAGTAGAACTTCGAGTCGTAGGTGAAGGTCTGCTGGAGGGCAGGGACGAACTTGGTGGTCATCTGATCGCCGTACGGCTCGAGGGAGCCGGCCTTGGCGTAGTCGGCGAACTTGCCGGCATCGACGTAGAAGACGTCCGGTGGAGTCGAGCCGGCGAACGCCTGCCCGAGCTCCTGGTTGATGTCGGTGGCCACGAGGACGTCGACCTTGTTGCCGGTGGCGCTGGCCCACTTCGCAGCTGCCGCCTTGACGGAGGCGGTCTCGGCGTCGCCGGATGACGCGATGAGAAGCTTGAGGCTCACCGGTGCGCTCGACCCGCTCGAAGTGGGGTTCGTCGAGGTCGACGAGCTCGACCCGCAGGCCGTCGTCATGACCAGCGTCACCGTGCTTGCGAGGATGATGGGGACTACTTTTCGAAGCTTCATGCCTGTTCCCTGTTCCTTCTGCTGGGTGCCGGTGACGAGGAAGCGCTACCGGGTCGGGCGACGTGCTTCGGCGCTCTGATCACGTGCTGTCGCGGATGGTCAGCGTGGGTTGGAGCAGGACTCGGTCCTGCTCGGAGATGGGGTCGCCGTCGATGGCGCGGATGAGGATGTCGAACACGGCCCGGGCCACCGCTTCGATCGGCTGGCTCACGCTGGTGAGTGCCGGAGTCAGCAACGATGCGGCAGGGGAGTCGTCGAAGCCCACGACACCGATGTCTCCCACCCGCAGACCGCGTTCGGAGAGGGCTCGGTAGACGCCGGCCGCGACACTGTCGCTAGCACACACGACAGCGGTGGGTGGCTCGTCCTGGTCGAGGAGGCGGGCCATCGCACTGGCAGCGTCGAGAGGGTCCTCGGAGCTGCGCTCGAGCCCGCCCTCGACAAGCTGGTGATGGGCGATCTGCCGTCGCCACCCCAGCATGCGGTCCTCACCCACCTCGGACGTCTCAGGCCAGCCGAGGAAGGCGATGCGCCGGTGCCCACGGGCAGCAAGGTGCTCCACAGCGAGGGCGGTGCCCGCTGCCCCGTCGACGTCGACCCAGCGCGGTGACCCGGCGTCGCCCCAGGAACGACCGAAGGTGACGAAGGGCAGCGCATGAGTCGCGAGAAACTCGACCCTCGAGTCGTGGACGTGCGTGCCGGTGAGCACGAACCCGTCCACGGCTGCCGAACGGTGCAGCGTCTCGTAGCCAAGAGCGGGATCGTCGGGAGCCGCATTGGTGAACAGCAGGACATGGTGATCGCGCTCGCGAGCCGCGTCGCTGAGTGCGTGCAAGAAACGGTCGAGAACTGAGGAGCCCCGCCCGGTCGGAGCCTCGGTCTGCAGCCCGATCAGCCGCGATGCCTGGGTCCGCAGAGAGCGTGCGCTCCGGTTGGGTCGGTAGCCGACCTCGTCGATGACGCGCAGGACCTTGGCCAAGGTGTCGGGCCGGACGCGTTGGGGAGCGTTGAGGGCATTGCTCACGGTCTGGCGAGAGACCCCCGCGAGGGCTGCCACGGACTCGATGGTCGCCGGCCCGATCGATACGGTGGAGGAGTCCGGCACATCAGATGTTGTAGAGATCTTGACCACACTCCCTTCTGTGCAACACTTCGACCCGACGAGTTGATCGTTCAAACTCAAATTAGATCGTTCAAAATCCCGGAATTGGGCCTACAGTCCCGACAGTTCACGCTGAAGTCAAGGGTTTGTAATCGAACTGAGACATAGAGGGGAGGAGCTGTGGAGACCGCCCGACAGCCCTTCGTGCACGACCTGATCACGACGTTGTCCGCGCCCTCGGTCGTGCTGTCCGAACGGTCAGGACAGATCCGCGCCTCCGGGGCCCAAGGGGTCTTCGTCGCCGACCGGCGCGCGCTCTCGGAGTTCTCCGTCACGGTCAACGGGATCGAGCCGGACCCGATCCAGGGGGAGTTCCTCGGCGGTCCCGACGCTGCGTTCTCCAGCATTCTGACCGGGTGCGGTGACCCCGGACCGGACCCGACGATAGTCCTGCGGAGATTCCGCGAGTCGCGCCCCACGGGGATGACCGAGACCTTCCGGGTGGAGTCGGCGGCCGCCGCCGACGTGACCGTTGTCCTCGAGGTGCGACTGGTCAGCGATCTCGCCGACATCGCCACCGTCAAGCGCGGACACCGCGTGCCTCCGGTGGCACCACGAGCGGAAGGCTCAGCGATCTTGTGGGGGGACGACGACTACCTGGTGCGGGTCACCGCCACGCCCAGTGCCACCGTCGAGCTGGGCGCCGACCACGCCGTCGCCACCTGGACCGTCGAGCTGAAGGCTCGACAGACGCACGAGGTGACACTCCAGCTCGATGTGGTCGACCACGACCGTGGTGACGCGGACTTCACCGCGCCCCACTCTGACTGCTGGTCGGCGCCGCATGTCGTGGCTGATGACCA
>JANMBJ010000326.1:0-14957 GCA_031360335.1 Candidatus Nanopelagicales bacterium | reverse complement strand
CCAGGGTCCCAGCGTGGACTCGTCCTCGTCGTCGAGGACGAGTCCACCATCGCCGACCTGCTGCGCCTCTATCTGTCCCGCGAGGGTTTCGGCGTGCACGTCGAGCGTGACGGCCGCTCCGGACTCGCTGCGGCCAGGTCGCTGTCGCCCGTCGCGATCATCCTCGACGTCGGGCTCCCCGAGATCGACGGCACCGAGGTGTGCCGCCGGCTGCGAGCCGACGACAACTGGGTGCCGGTGCTGTTCTGCACCGCACGCGACGACGAGATCGACCGGGTGCTCGGGCTCGAGCTCGGCGCCGACGACTACATCACCAAGCCGTTCTCGCCGCGCGAGGTGGTGGCGCGGGTGAAGTCGGTGCTTCGGCGTACGGATGGCCCGCAGACGGCCACAGCACCCTTGTCCGTCGGGACGGTGCTCGTCGACCGCGAAACCCGACGAGTCACGGTCGAGGGCGTCGACATCGAGCTCACCGCGACCGAGTTCGACCTGCTCGCCCACCTCATGCGCTCCCCGGGCCGTGTCTTCAGCCGCGAGCAGCTGCTCAGCGAGGTATGGGGCTACGCCGCGATCGTGGGCACTCGCACCGTCGACGTGCACGTCGCTCAGGTGCGCGCCAAGCTCGGCGACGCGAGCCCCATCCGGACCGTGCGCGGAGTGGGCTACAGCGTCGACGAGCGCGGCGTGGGCAGCCCGTGACCCTGCCGACGGTCCCTTCGCCACTGGGTGTCGGCGCAGCGCCTGCCGCGACAAGGCGTCGGCGGCCGAGCCTCACCCGGCAGTTCACCCTGCTCGCAGCCCTCGTCGCGACCGTCGTGGTGGTCGTCGCTGCGCTCGTGTCGATCCCGTTGATCTCCAGCGCGTCGCAGGCCCAGGCGCGAGACACCCTGGCGCGCGAGGCCGACCTCGTCGCCGACGCCGTCGCCCGAGCCGACTCGGGCACCGTCGCATCGGGGCTCACCCGCTTGCGTGCCGTGCTCGCCACCCAGGGCACCACGGTGGACGTCGTGCGCGGTCGCCGCCTGCCGATGGCTCCCATCACGGCCGATGACGTCGCCGTCACCACCGCCGGTGGTGTCGTCAGCGACGTGCGATCCGTCGACGGGCGCGAGGTCTATCTCGAGGGCCGTCAGGCGAGCGGCACGTCGTCGGTGTTCCTGCTGCAGGATGCGTCGGTCGTCGGGTCGCTCAACGGCATCGCCGTGCGGCGCTTGGCATTCGCACTCCTCGTGGGGCTCGCGGTCGCCGCGCTGCTCGGCTACCTGGTTGCTCGTCGCGTCCTACGACCGTTGCGCGCGGCGGCCGCCGCGGCCGAGCGCCTCGCGACCGGCGCGCGCGACGTCGCGCTGGTGCCGGACGGTCCCGCCGAGGTCGCTTCGGTGACGGAGTCGCTCAATCGGCTCTCGGCGGCGCTGGCCGCGAGCGAGGGTCGCCAGCGTGACTTCCTGCTGTCTGTGTCGCACGAGCTGCGCACGCCGCTCACCGGGATCACCGGCTATGCGGAGGCCCTCGCCGATGGCGTCGTCTCGCACGGCGACGTGGCGGCCACCGGAGCCACGGTGCTCCGAGAGTCCCAGCGCCTCGAGCGTCTCGTGGCCGACCTGCTCGACCTCGCGCGTCTCGGCGCCGCCGACCTGCGGCTCTCGCCTGCCGAGGTCGATCTCGCCGAGCTGGGCGCCGAGGCTGCTGCGGTGTGGTCGGCGAGGTGCGAGCGCGAGGGAGTCGTGTTCGTCGCCGAGCTCCCCGGTGCATCGGTCGTCGTGCGCACCGATCCGCTCCGGGTGCGCCAGATCATCGACAACCTCGCGGAGAACGCCCTGCGCGTGACGCCGGCCGGGCGGCCGCTCGTGCTCGCCGTGCGCGCCGAGGACTTCGGCGCCACGGTCGAGGTGCGTGACGGCGGCCCCGGCCTCACTCCCGACGACATCGCGGTGGCCTTCGAGCCCGCCGCGCTCTACGAGCGCTATCGCGGGGTCCGCCAGGTCGGCACCGGGGTGGGCCTCGCCCTCGTCGGACGGATGGCCGTCCGGCTTGGGGGTCGAGCCTGGGCGGGCACAGCGCCCGAGGGAGGAGCCCGGTTCGGCGTCGCAATCCCGCACGTGATCCCGGGCGCTTAGCACCGGTCGTGGGGCGTCGACTGTTCTACAGTGCGAGACGTGACCCCGCGGACCCGCCGACTCGTGGCGCCGGTCGTGGTCGCCGCCGCGGCGCTGTCCGCGACCGCCTACGTCGGCCTGGTCGACCCCAACCAGCCGGGGCACTACCCCCTGTGCCCGACGAAGGTGCTCACCGGTCTCGACTGCCCGTTCTGCGGAGGCCTGCGCGCTACCCACTCCCTGGCTCACGGCGCTATCGGCTCTGCCGTCGACCACAACGCACTCGTGGTCCTCGTCGTCGTGCCGACCCTGCTGGTGCTGTGGCTGGTCTGGATCCGCCGAGCCTGGACCGGCACGACACCGGCACCGAGGACTGAGCCGTCGCTCCTCCTGCCGGTGCTTCTCTGGTCGGCGCTGGCGCTCATGGTCGCCTTCACCGTCGTACGCAACGTCGACGCCGTCCCAGCCCTTGCCTGGCTCGGCTCCAGCGCCTGACCCGGTGACACGCACAGCGGCACGGTCAGGCTGAGGTGGCTCGGTGCTACCCGCGGGAAATGAGCGTGACGGCGGCGGCTAACCTCAGTGCATGACGGTCCTCGACGACATCCTGGACGGCGTGCGCGCCGACCTGGCCGAGCGCCAGGGCCGCGTCTCGCTCGACGACCTCAAGGCGATGGCTGCTGCGCGACCCTCGGCGCTCGACGCCGAGGCGGTGCTGCGCGGCGACGGCGTCTCGGTCATCGCCGAGGTCAAGCGTTCCAGCCCCAGCAAAGGTGCGCTCGCTGCCATCGCCGACCCCGCGGCGCTTGCGCGCGACTACCAGGCCGGCGGAGCCCACATCATCAGCGTGCTCACCGAGCAGCGCCGTTTTGGCGGGTCGCTCGACGACCTCGCCGCGGTACGCGCCGCGGTCGAGATCCCGGTGCTGCGCAAGGACTTCATCCTCACCAGCTATCAGCTGTGGGAGGCACGCGCCTACGGCGCCGACGTCGCCCTGCTCATCGTCGCGGCGCTCGACCAGCCTGCCCTCGTGTCCCTCGTGGAGCGCGCGAGGAGCCTTGGTCTGACCCCGCTGGTCGAGGTGCACGACGTCGAGGAGGTCGAGCGTGCGGTCGACGCGGGTGCCACCGTCATCGGTGTCAACGTCCGCAACCTCAAGACCCTCGAGGTCGACCGCGACACGTTCGCTCGTGTGGCGCCCGCCATCCCGACGAGCTGCGTGAGCATCGCGGAGTCCGGCGTACGCGGTCCGCACGATCTGCTGGCCTACGCCCATGCAGGTGCGGATGCGGTGCTGGTGGGAGAGAGTCTGGTGACAGGCGGCGACCCGCGAACCGCTGTCCACGACCTCGTGACGGCCGGTGCGCATCCGGCCGTGAAGAACGTCCGCGGCTGACGGAGGCACCACGATGACCACCACGGAGAGCATCCCCACCACCGTGCCCGACGCCCTCGGGCACTTCGGGCGCTATGGCGGACGCTTCGTCCCCGAGGCGCTCGTCGTCGCTCTCGACGAGCTCGACGCTGCGTTCCGCTCGGCGCAGGTGGACCCGGCGTTTCAGGCGGAGCTCACGCACCTCCTCACGACCTACACCGGTCGTCCCAGCCCGCTCACCGACTGCGTCCGGTTCGGCGCCCAGGCCGGTGGCGCTCGGGTGCTGCTCAAGCGCGAAGACCTCAACCACACCGGCTCGCACAAGATCAACAACGTTCTTGGCCAGGCGCTGCTCACGGTCCGGATGGGCAAGAAGCGAGTCATCGCGGAGACCGGAGCCGGCCAGCACGGTGTCGCGACGGCCACGGCGGCCGCGCTCATGGGACTCGAGTGCGTGGTCTACATGGGCGAGGAGGACACCCGCCGCCAGGCGCTGAACGTCGCGCGGATGAAGCTCCTCGGCGCCGAGGTCGTCCCGGTCACGGCTGGCAGCCGCACCCTCAAGGACGCCATGAACGAGGCGATGCGCGACTGGGTCACCAATGTCGACTCCACGCACTACCTCATCGGCACGGTCGCCGGTCCGGCACCGTTCCCGGAGATGGTGCGCGAGTTCCAGAAGATCATCGGCGTGGAGGCGCGCGCCCAGGTCCTCGAGCTCATCGGTCGCCTGCCCGACGCCGTCACGGCCTGCGTCGGCGGCGGCTCCAACGCGATCGGCATCTTCTCCGGCTTCGTCGACGACCCGTCGGTGGGCCTCTACGGCTACGAGGCCGGCGGCGACGGCGTCGAGTCCGGTCGTCACGCGGCGACCATCACCGGCGGCAGTGTCGGCGTGCTCCACGGCACGCGCTCCTACGTCCTGCAGGACGACGACGGTCAGACCATCGAGTCGCACTCGATCAGCGCCGGCCTCGACTACCCCGGGGTCGGTCCGGAGCACGCGTTCCTCGCCGACATCGGCCGGGCGCACTACTCCGCGATCACCGACACGGAGGCGATGGATGCGTTCCGCGTCCTGTGCCTCACCGAGGGAATCATCCCGGCGATCGAGACGGCGCACGCCCTGGCGGGCACCCTGCGGCTCGGGCGCGAGCTCGGCCCGGACTCCGTGATCGTCGTCAACTGCTCGGGCCGCGGAGACAAGGACGTCGAGACCGCGAGCCGGTGGTTCGGCGTCATGGACGGCGACCGCGCCCCGGAGGGTCGCGCGTGAGCAAGCTCACGAAGCCTTCGCCGCAGCCAAGGCGGAGAACCGGGCTGCACTCATCGGCTACCTGCCGGCCGGGTTCCCCTCTGTCGACGGCGCGATCGACGCGCTCCGGGCGATGGTCGAGAACGGCGTCGACATGGTCGAGCTCGGTCTGCCCTACTCCGACCCGCTCATCGACGGCCCGACGATCCAGGCCGCATCGGAGCGGGCGCTCGAGGCAGGCATCACCACCAAGCTCGTGCTCGCCACGGTCGAGGCCGTCGCCGCCACCGGCGCGCCGACCCTGGTGATGACCTACTGGAGCCCGATCGAGCGCTACGGCGTCGAGCGCTTCGCCACCGACCTCGCCGCGGCCGGGGGGGTCGGGGTCATCACGCCCGACCTCACGCCCGAGGAGGCCGGGCCGTGGATCGACGCGACCGACGCTGCGGGTCTCGACCGGGTCTTCCTGGTGGCGCCGAGCTCGACGGAGGAGCGCGTCGCCGTCGTCACCGAGATCACGACAGGATTCGTCTACGCCGCGTCCCTCATGGGTGTCACCGGGGTGCAGTCGGTCTCCGCGGCCGCTCCCGCGCTGGTGGCCCGCACGCGTCCGCACACCTCTCTGCCGGTGGCCGTCGGCCTCGGCGTGACCACGGCGGCGCAGGCAGCCGACATCGCCCAGTATGCCGACGGCGTCATCGTCGGCAGCGCCTTCGTGCGGCTCCTGCTCGACGCCGCCACACCCGCCGAGGGTGTTGCGGCCGTCGGCCGTCTGGCCGCCGACCTGGCTGCAGGCGTACGCCAGCACTGATTCCGCGCGACGAGGCGCCGGGAACTCGACGGGCCGGTCGACCGTCGGACACGCGGGTGCCGCTCGGGGACCTGATCGCCGGGCTGCGGAGCGTGTGAGGGATGATCAGCACGTGAGTCCTGACATCCGTGCCTGGATCGGCACCCTGTTCCGCCTCGTGCTGGCGGGCATCTTGTTCTGGTCCGGGCTGGCCAAGCTGTTCGAGTCCAGCGACGGGCGCCGCGAGGCGATCCTCGCCTACCGCGTGTTCCCGGCCGCCTGGGTCGACGCCCTCGGCTGGGCGCTGCCGGGCTTCGAGGTTGCGCTGGGGGCGCTGCTGCTCATGGGTCTGTTCACCCGGTGGTCGGCCCTGCTCACCGCACTGCTCATGCTGGGCTTCATCGTCGGTATCTCCAGCGTCTGGATCCGTGGCTACTCCATCGACTGCGGCTGCTTCGGCGGCGGCGGCGATGTGAGCGAGGAGGGCAAGACCGCGCGCTACTCCGCGGAGCTGCTCCGCGACTTCCTGTTCATGGGACTGGCCACCTGGTTGGTCGCCTGGCCCTGGACCAGGCTCTCCCTCGACGGCACGCCGTTCGACCCGACTCTCTACGACGACCTCTCCGAAGATGACCCCGCAGCGCTCGAGGAGCCGACCCGATGACCAGCACGCCCAAGGACAGCAAGCGCTCGCTCAAGGAGAAGGCGGCAGCAGCGCGCGCGGCCGCCGAGGCCGAGCAGCGTCGCCGCGACCGCCGGGTCCGCATCCTCGGAGGGATCGCGATCCTCGTCGCCGTCGGGCTCATCTTCGGCGCTGTGTTCTACAACAACTCCCAGAAGACCACCACGGGATCCGCCACCGGCACGGTGGCCGACGCCAAGCTGCCCAAGGGAGTCCTTGCCGCTGATCCCAACGCGTGGGGGGTGCCCTACAACTCGGTGGCCGCCACACCGACCCTGGCGATCTGGGAGGACTTCCAGTGCCCGAGCTGCGCGTCCTTCGAGAAGTCCCACGGCTCTGACCTGGTCAAGCTGGCAGACGCCGGCAAGGTCAACCTCGTCTGGCGCACGACGGCGTTCCTCGACGCGCGCTTCGCGGCGACGAGCCCCAACCCCAACTCCTCGATCGCCGCAGCGCAGGCGTGGGGCTGCGCCATTGACGCCGGGCAGGCGAAGGCCTATCACTCGACGGTGTTCGCCAACCAGCCGGCCACCGAGGGCGACGGCTACAGCCAGGCGACGCTGCTCGGCTTCGGCCAGACGGCGGGAATCACCGGTGCCGCCTACACGACGTTCGAGGCCTGCGTGAAGGCGTCGACCTATAGGGACTGGGTGAGCAACTCCTACCAGGCCTTCCAGGACACCGGCGTCACCGGCACCCCGACCGCCTACCTCAACGGCACCGAGGTGCCCGCGAAGACGCTCAACGACCCGACGGCGCTCGAGGCCCTCATCGCGTCGACCCCGGCGTCGTGAGCCTGCTCGCGTCCATCCCCAGCCCCTCGCAGGGGGTGTGGAACATCGGCCCGATCCCGGTTCGCGCGTATGCCCTGTGCATCGTCGCGGGCATCTTCGTCGCCATCTGGCTCGGCAACCGGCGTTGGATCGCGCGCGGGGGCCGGCCGGGCACGGTCGCCGACGTCGCGATCTGGGCCGTGCCGTTCGGGATCGTCGGCGGCCGGGTCTACCACGTCATCACCGACTGGCAGACCTACTTCTCCGGCGGTCCCAAGCAGCCGATCGACGCACTGAAGATCTGGGACGGCGGCCTCGGAATCTGGGGCGCGGTCGTCCTCGGTGGAGTCGGTGCTTGGATCGGCTGTCGCCGTCGTGGGATCCCGCTGCCGCCGTTCGGCGACGCCGTCGCACCGGGTGTCGCGATTGCGCAGGCCCTGGGTCGCTTCGGCAACTACTTCAACCAGGAGCTGTTCGGCGGCCCGAGCGACCTTCCCTGGGCGGTCGAGATCGACCCGAAGAACCGGCCCCCGGGCTTCGCCGACGTCGCGACCTACCACCCGACGTTCCTCTACGAGTCGCTCTGGTGCCTAGCTGTCGCCGCCGTCGTGATCTGGGCCGACCGTCGCTTCCGCATGGGGCACGGCCGTGTCTTCGCCCTGTATGTGCTGCTCTACTCCGTGGGCCGCGCGTGGATCGAGTCGCTGCGCATCGACGAGGCGCACCACTTCTTCGGCATCCGGCTCAACGTGTTCACCTCGCTCGTCGTGATCCTCGGAGCACTGGTCTACCTCGTCGTGAGCAGCCGCCTGCGGCCAGGGCGGGAGTCTCCCGAGGAGCTGGAGCCCGCCTGTGCGACGGCACCCGCCTCGGCGCAGGGCGGGGCCACCGACCCGTCCGGTCCTGGCTCGGCCGAGGCCCCGGACGCCGAGGCCCCGAGCTCGGCCGAGGAGCCGGACGCCGTCGCGGGCGGTACCGTCGACCCGTGAGCGGAAACCCACCCCCTGCCGACCATCACCGCGACGTCACCGGCGGCTGGCTGCGCCCTGCCGTTTTCGGTGCCATGGACGGCCTCGTCTCGAACTTCGCTCTCATGGCCGGTGTCGCTGGTGGAACCGCGGCCACGGCCGGAGCTGGCGCCCGCACCGCGATCGTGCTGGCCGGTCTTGCCGGCCTCGCAGCCGGTGCGTTCTCGATGGCCGCGGGGGAGTACACCTCGGTCGCCTCGCAGTCCGAGCTCGCCGAGCAGGAGTTCGAGAACGAGCGCCGGGAGCTGACCCGCAACGCCGAGGGGGAGGCCAAGGAGCTCGCGCAGATCTGGGTGCGCAGGGGTGTCGACCAGGACCTGGCCGAG
The DNA here is from genome assembly GCA_031360335.1 of Candidatus Nanopelagicales bacterium. Classification (GTDB taxonomy): domain Bacteria; phylum Actinomycetota; class Actinomycetes; order S36-B12; family CAIYMF01; genus Longivirga. The sequence continues at coordinate 6,632 of JANMBJ010000326.1, read as the reverse complement.
AAGATGGCCGAGCAGCTCGGGCGCAACCCCGAGGCCGCCCTCGAGGTCCATGCCCGCGAGGAGCTCGGGATGGCTCCGGGGGAGCTGCCCAACCCGTGGCTCGCGGCCGGATCCTCGTTCCTCGCCTTCGCCGTGGGTGCGCTCATCCCCCTCGTGCCCTACCTCTTCGGCGCCCAGAGCCTGCTCGCGTCGGCGATCCTGGCCGTGCTCGGCCTGTTCAGCGCCGGTGTGCTCGTCTCGCGGGTGACCGCCCGCTCGTGGCTCTTCTCCGGCACCCGCCAGCTGCTGGTCGGCGTGCTCGCCGCGGTCGTGACCTACGGCGTGGGGCTCCTGGTCGGCGGCTCGCTCGGCTGAGGCCGGTGCCACGCTGACCTGCGGCGAAACATGACCGCAACGTGCGTTCCATCCCTGGTGCATGTTTCGGTGGAGCGTCGGTTACGCTCCACCTCAGCAGAGCGGCCAACGTCGTCCCCCTGCTCGACCCACGGCAGAACGCGGCTGCACCAGCCGAGCACGCCGAGCGAGCGAGACGACGGGAGTGACCCATGCGGTCCGCCTTCCCGAGCCCTCAGGGGCTCTACCACCCGCAGCACGAGAAGGACGCCTGTGGCGTCGCCTTCGTGGCCCAGCTGTCGGGGGAGAAGTCGCACGAGGTCGTGCGCCAGGCGATCACCGCGCTGGAGAACCTCGAGCACCGCGGCGCATCCGGCTCCGAGCCCGACTCGGGTGACGGCGCCGGAATCTTGACTCAGGTCCCTGACGAGTTCCTCCGGGCGGTGCTCGCGGAGCAGGGTATCGAGCTGCCGCCGCGCCGGTCCTACGCCGTCGGCATCGCCTTCTTCCCCGCGGACGACGCGGTCGAGTCCTCCGCCATCTCGACGATCGAGGCCATCGCGGCCGAGGAGGGTCTCGAGGTCCTCGCCTGGCGCGACCTGCCCGTCGACCCCACCGGTGTCGGCGCCACCGCAGCCTCGGTCATGCCGCGGATGAAGCAGCTCTTCGTCACCTCCTCCGGCCAGCGCGTCATGGGCATGGCTCTGGAGCGGATGGCCTTCTGCCTGCGCAAGCGCGCCGAGCACGAGGCAGACGTCTACTTCCCGTCGCTGTCGGTGCGCACGATCGTCTACAAGGGGATGCTCACGACGGCTCAGGTGTCGACGTTCTTCCCCGACCTGAGCGACCCGCGCTACACCTCGGCGCTCGCGCTCGTGCACTCGCGGTTCTCGACCAACACCTTCCCGAGCTGGCCGCTGGCGCACCCCTATCGACTCATCGCCCACAACGGCGAGATCAACACGGTCAAGGGCAACCGCAACTGGATGGCCGCCCGCGAGGCTCAGCTCGAGAGCGATGTCATCCCCGGTGACATCTCGCGGCTGTTCCCGATCTGCACCGAGGGCGGCAGCGACTCCGCGTCGTTCGACGAGGTGCTCGAGCTGCTGCATCTCGGTGGGCGCAGCCTGCCGCACGCGGTGCTCATGATGATCCCCGAGGCGTGGCAGAACCACACCGAGATGGACCCCGCCCGACGAGCCTTCTACGAGTTCCACTCCACGCTCACCGAGCCGTGGGACGGCCCCGCCGACGTCGCGTTCACCGACGGCACGGTCATCGGGGCGGTCCTCGACCGCAACGGTCTGCGGCCCGGTCGCTACTGGGTCACCGACGACGGTCTCGTCATCCTCGCGTCCGAGGTCGGCGTGCTCGACGTCGCGCCGGAGCGGGTGGTGCGCAAGGGGCGACTCCAGCCAGGGCGGATGTTCCTCGTCGACACCGAGCAGCACCGCATCGTCTCCGACGACGAGATCAAGGCCGAGCTTGCAGCCGAGTCCCCCTATGACGAGTGGCTGCACGCCGGCTCGATGCACCTCGACTCGCTGCCCGAGCGCGAGCACATCGTGCATACGCACGAGAGCGTGCTTCGTCGCCAGCAGACCTTCGGCTACACCGAGGAGGAGCTGCGGATCCTCATCGCGCCGATGGCGCGCAGCGGTGCCGAGGCGATCGGCTCGATGGGCACCGACACTCCGATCGCCGTGCTGAGCGAGCGTCCGCGGTTGCTCTTCGACTATTTCCAGCAGCTCTTCGCGCAGGTCACCAACCCGCCGCTGGACGCGATCCGTGAGGAGCTCGTCACCTCGCTGTCGAGCTCGATCGGCCCCGAGGTCAACCTGCTGACCGCGAGCCCGTCGCACTGCCGACAGGTCGTGCTGCCGTTCCCCGTGATCGACAACGACGAGCTCGCGAAGATCCTGCACGTCAACGCCGATGGCGACCTGCCCGGCTTCTCCGCGGCCAAGGTGTCCGCCCTCTACGAGGTCGACGGCGGCGGTGCCGCACTCCAGTCTCGCCTCGACGCGATCTGCGCCCAGGTCTCGGCGCTCATCGCCTCGGGGAACCGCTTCGTCGTCATCTCCGACCGCGACAGCGACGCCGACCTCGCGCCGATCCCGTCGCTGTTGGTGACCTCGGCCGTCCACCATCACCTGGTGCGGAGCAAGGAGCGCACCAAGGTGTCGCTCATCGTCGAGACCGGTGACGTCCGCGAGGTGCACCACGTCGCGCTGCTCATCGGCTATGGCGCGGCAGCGGTCAACCCCTACCTCGCGATGGAGACCGTCGAGGACCTCGTACGCGAGGGGATCGTCACCGGCATCGCGCCGGAGAAGGCGGTGCGCAACCTGGTCAAGGCGCTCGGCAAGGGCGTCCTCAAGGTGATGAGCAAGATGGGCATCTCCACCGTGGCGTCCTATCGCGGTGCGCAGGTGTTCGAGGCCATCGGTCTCGCTTCCGACGTCGTCGACCGGTGGTTCACCGGCACGACGTCGCGACTCGGTGGGGTCGGCCTCGACGTCATCGCCGAGGAGACCGCGCGGCGGCACGCGGTCGCCTACCCGACGACCGGTATCTCGCCGGCGCACCGACGCCTGAACGTGGGCGGGGAATACCAGTGGCGCCGTGAGGGGGAGCCTCACCTGTTCGACCCGGAGACGGTGTTCCGCCTCCAGCACGCGACCCGTCAGGGTCGCTACGACATCTTCAAGCAGTACACCGCACGCGTGGACGAGCAGTCCGAGCGGCTCATGACGCTGCGCGGCATGTTCCGCTTCCGCGACGGTGTGCGTGAGCCGATCTCGATCGACGAGGTCGAGCCGGTCCACGAGATCGTCAAGCGTTTCTCCACCGGTGCGATGTCCTACGGCTCGATCTCCGGTGAGGCGCACGAGACGCTCGCGATCGCGATGAACCGGCTCGGCGGCAAGTCCAACACCGGCGAGGGTGGCGAGGACGCCGAGCGGTTCGAGCCGTTGCCCAACGGTGACTCGAAGCGTTCAGCGGTCAAGCAGATCGCGTCCGGGCGCTTCGGTGTCACGAGCCACTACCTCGTCAACGCCGATGACCTGCAGATCAAGATGGCGCAGGGCGCCAAGCCCGGTGAGGGTGGGCAGCTGCCGGCGCACAAGGTCTATCCGTGGATCGCGAAGACCCGCCACTCCACCCCGGGCGTCGGGCTCATCTCTCCGCCGCCGCACCACGACGTCTACTCGATCGAGGACCTCGCCCAGCTCATCCACGACCTCAAGAACTCCAACCCGCGAGCGCGGGTGCACGTGAAGCTGGTGGGCGAGGTGGGCGTTGGCACGGTCGCGGCCGGTGTCGCGAAGGCGCATGCCGACGTCATCCTCATCTCGGGTCACGACGGTGGCACGGGCGCCTCGCCGCTGACCTCGCTCAAGCACGCAGGCGGCCCGTGGGAGCTCGGCCTTGCCGAGACGCAGCAGACGCTGCTCCTCAACGGGCTTCGCGACCGCGTGGTCGTCCAGACCGACGGCCAGCTCAAGACCGGTCGAGATGTGGTCATCGCCGCGCTGCTCGGCGCGGAGGAGTACGGCTTCGCAACGGCACCGCTGGTGGTCCTCGGCTGCATCATGATGCGGGTCTGCCACCTCGACACGTGTCCGGTCGGCGTCGCGACGCAGAACCCTGTCCTGCGAGAGCGTTTTGCCGGTCAGCCCGAGTTCGTCGAGAACTTCTTCACCTTCCTCGCCGAAGAGGTGCGCGAGCATCTCGCCGCGCTCGGCTTCCGGACCATCGCCGAGGCGGTCGGCCACGCCGAGATGTTGGACACGGGCGCGGCGCATGCGCACTGGAAGGCCGAGGGTCTTGACCTGACCCCGATCCTGCACGTGCCCGAGCTGCCCGAGGGCACGCCTCTGCGCAACACCACGGCCCAGGACCACGGTCTGGCCAAGGCGCTCGACAACGAGCTCATCGCCTTGGCCCAGGGAGCTCTCGACAGCGGTGAGCCGCTGCGGGCGCAGCTGACAATCCGCAACGTCAACCGCACGGTGGGCACGATGCTCGGCTCGGAGATCAGTCGACGCTACGGCGCCGAAGGACTCCCGGACGGCACGATCGACATCACGTTCACCGGGTCCGCCGGGCAGTCGTTCGGTGCGTTCCTGCCGTCGGGTGTGACCCTGCGCCTCGAGGGCGACAGCAACGACTACGTCGGCAAGGGTCTCTCCGGCGGTCGCGTGGTCGTGCGGCCCGACCGTGCCGCGACCTTCCTCGCGGAGGAGAACGTGATCGCCGGGAACGTCATCGGCTATGGCGCCACCTCCGGTGAGATCTTCATCCGAGGCGTCGTCGGTGAGCGATTCTGCGTCCGCAACTCCGGTGCCACCGCGGTGGTCGAGGGGGTCGGTGACCATGGCTGCGAATACATGACCGGCGGGCTCGTCGCCATCCTCGGAGCCACCGGCCGCAACTTCGCGGCCGGCATGTCCGGGGGAGTCGCCTACCTCCTCGACGCGGCCGCGGGGCGGGTCAACCCCGAGATGGTCGACCTGCTCGCCCTCGACGACGACGACGTCGTGGTGGTGCGCGACCTTCTCGTGCGTCACCAGGACGAGACCGACTCCGAGGTCGCGTCTGCGCTCCTGTCGGAGACCGATCTTGCCGCTCGATTCACCAAGGTCATGCCCCGAGACTATGCGCGCGTGCTCGCGGCCCAGGCCGCAGCCGAGCGCGACGGGCGTGACGTCCAGCTCGCAGTGATGGAGTCGACCCATGGCTGACCCGAAGGGTTTCCTCACCACCGGACGCGAGACGCCGACGCGTCGTCCGGTCGACGTGCGCCTGCGCGACTGGCGTGAGGTCTACGAGGTGTTCCCCGCAGACCACCTCGAGAAGCAGGCCGGCCGCTGCATGGACTGCGGCATCCCGTTCTGCCACCACGGATGTCCGCTCGGCAACCTCATCCCCGAGTGGAACGACCTGGTGTGGCGACAGGACTGGCGGGCCGCCAGCGAACGCCTGCACGCCACCAACAACTTCCCGGAGTTCACCGGTCGCCTGTGTCCGGCACCCTGTGAGACGGCGTGCGTGCTCGGCATCAACGCCGACCCGGTCACCATCAAGCAGGTCGAGGTGGAGATCGTCGACCGTGCCTGGGACGAAGGCTGGGTAACCCCGCAGCCGGCACCTCGTCAGTCGGGCAAGACCGTCGCCGTCATCGGGTCCGGTCCGGCCGGTCTCGCTGCGGCGCAGCAGCTGGCTCGCGCGGGCCACACGGTCGCGGTCTTCGAGCGGGCTGACCGCGTGGGGGGCCTGCTCCGTTACGGCATCCCCGAGTTCAAGATGGAGAAGAGCCACCTCGACCGCCGCGTCGCACAGATGCAGGCCGAAGGTGTGAAGTTCCGGGCCGGCGTCGACGTCGGCACCGACGTCACGGGCACCGATCTCCGTAAGCGCTATGACGCCGTCGTCGTCTCGGTCGGCGCCACTCAGTGGCGCGACCTGCCGGTTCCTGGCCGCGACCTCGCGGGCGTCCACCAGGCCATGGAGTTCCTGCCCGGTGCCAACCGCGTGCAGGAGGGTGACCTCGACGTGGCACCCATCGATGCCTCGGGCAAGCACGTGGTGATCATCGGTGGTGGTGACACCGGCGCCGACTGCCTCGGCACCTCCCACCGTCAGGGTGCAGCGACGGTGACGCAGCTCGAGATCCTGCCGCTGCCGCCCGAGCAGCGGCCGTCCGGTCAGCCGTGGCCGACCTATCCGATGACCTACAAGGTCACGAGCGCCCACGAGGAGGGTGGCGACCGGATGTACGCCGTCTCCACCAACCGGTTCATCGACGACGGGCACGGCCGGGTGCGAGCACTGGAGATCGTCGAGGTCGAGTTCCGCGACGGTCGCTTCGAACCCGTCGAGGGCACCGAGCGCGAGCTGCCGGCTGACCTCGTCTTCCTGGCCATGGGCTTCACCGGCCCCGAGCGCGGCCCGCTGCTCGACCAGCTCGGTGTGGAGCTCGATGACCGCGGCAACGTGCGCCGCGACGGCCACTACATGTCGACCGTCGACGGTGTATTCGTCGCGGGTGACGCCGGCCGCGGTCAGTCGCTCATCGTCTGGGCGATCGCCGAAGGCCGCTCGGCAGCCGCCGGGGTCGATCGCTGGCTCTCGGGCAGCACGACGCTGCCGGCGCCGATCCCACCGACAGCGCGTCCGCTCGTGGTGTGACCTCGAGGCGTCGTCGACAGGGTGTGCCTGCCGGTCGACGTCGCCTGTGACCCCGCTCACCCTTCTGCAAGCGTTTCCAGATAAGGTTCCCCTGTGCGCCGCGC
>JANMBJ010000324.1:0-5337 GCA_031360335.1 Candidatus Nanopelagicales bacterium | reverse complement strand
GAGGTAGGCCGCGGGCGCCAGGCTCATCGCCGTGCCGGGGTGGCCGTTGCCGACCTTCTGCACGGCGTCCGCCGCGAGCACCCGGGCGGTGTCGACCGCCCGGTCGTCGAGGGGCGTCCACGCCGCGGGATCGAAGGGCGCCGGTTCGAAGCCCGAGGCGCTGGTGGAGGTGGACACAAGGGTGGGGGACACCGAATCACTCGTCACACCTCAGGAGCCTACCGGCGGCGGGCCGTCCCGGGACCGGGCCGGTAGACTCATCAGGTCGGTAGGGATCCGGCAGCCATGGCCTGGCGCCGCGGTCCGCCGTCCCGATACCTCTGCTGTGACCTAGGAGCGTGCGTGACCGCCGTCGACCCCCGTCCCGCCGTCACCGGTGGCTCCGAGGCCGACGCGACCGCAGCCCCCGAGGTGGTCGACATCCGCGACGGCCTCGCTCCTGCGGGGGCGGTGCGGACCCGTTCGCGCGTCGCCGCCTTCGTGTCGCTGACCAAGCCGCGGATCATCGAGCTGCTGCTCGTGACGACCGTGCCGACGATGATTCTCGCCTCGGGCGGGGTGCCGTCGCTGCGCCTGGTCGCCGCAGCTCTGGTCGGCGGATTCCTCGCCGCGGGTGGGGCCAACGCGCTCAACATGTACATCGACCGCGACATCGACGGACTGATGGCGCGCACCGGTCACCGGCCGCTCGTCACCGGCGAGGTGGGCCCGCGCGAGGGCCTGGTCTTCGGTCTGACGCTCTCCGTGCTCTCGATCATCTGGTTCTGGTTCACGACGACTCCGCTCGCTGCCGCGCTGACGGTCGGAGCGATCCTGATGTATGTGGTGGGCTACACGCTCCTGCTCAAGCGGCGTACCCCGCAGAACATCGTGTGGGGCGGCGCTGCCGGCTGCATGCAGATCCTCATCGGCTGGGCCGCCGTGACCGGCTCGCTGAGCTGGGCACCGCTCGTGCTCTTCGGCATCGTGTTCTTCTGGACGCCGCCGCACTACTGGCCGCTGTCTCTGCGCTTCAAGGACGACTACGCCGCCGCCGGGGTGCCGATGCTGCCGGTGGTCGCTCCGCTGTCGCTCGTGGCCCGCGAGATCATCGGCTACTCCTGGGCGATGGTCGTGACGTCTCTGCTGCTGGTCCCCGCCGCGGGCATGAGCCCCTTCTACACGGTCGCGGCCGTGCTCCTCGGTGGCTGGTTCCTCTGGGAGGCGCACAGCCTCCTGCACCGGGTCCGGCGGGGCGAGGCCAACGTCAAGGCCATGCGCCTCTTCCACGGCTCGATCACCTACCTCGCGCTCCTCTTCCTCGCCGTAGGGATCGACGCCTTCCTCCCCTTCTAGAACCACCCCACCCACCGCGTGATCGTGGTCGTGTAGTCGTTTCCCAGGCCGGGTAGCGACCACACGACCACGATCATGCGAGGTGGGGGGTGGCTCCGCGGGTGCGGGTGGAGAGCAGCAGGCGCACGGCGGCCCACCAGACGATGGTCGCTCCCAGGACGTGTACGGCGACGAGAGCCCACGGGAGCGCGGTGAAGTACTGCACGTACCCCACGAGGCCCTGGCCGAGGAAGGCGACGAGCAGCAGGCTCGCGGCATCCCGCGTGGACGCTGGAGCGCCCGTGGCGCGCAGCGCAACCAGCACACCGACGAGCAGCCCGACCGAGAGCAGGACCACGTCGGCATGCAGCCAGCTCATCGACTGAGGGTCGAGGCCGAGTCGATGCGTGCGCTCGTCACCCGCGTGCGGCCCGCTGGCCGTCACCACCATGCCCACCACAAGGATGAGTCCGGTCAGCGCGGTCAGCGCGACGATGCCGGCGCGGAGCTCACGACGTACGACGACGACCACCGGCCGGTCACCGTGCTCTGCGGCACGTCGGACGAGCACCGTCGCCAGCGCGACGAGGCCGAGCGAGAGCAGCAGGTGCGAGCCGACGGCGATGGGATTGAGGTTGGTCAGCACGGTGATGCCGCCGAGGGGGATCTGCGCGACGGTGCCGAGCAGGGGCACGGCCGCGAGCCGGGTCAGTGCGGGTCGGGCGACCAGGCCGACTCGCTGTCGACGACGGGCGTCGCGCACTGCGACCGCCAGGGCGGCCACGGCGAGCACCATGAGGACCACGGTGAGCAGCCGGTTGCCGAACTCGACGTACGTGTGCCAGGTCTCGGGCTGGTTGGCGACCGGCGTCAGCGACTCGTCGGTGCACCGCGGCCAGGTTGGGCAGCCGAGCCCTGAGCTCGTGAGACGGACCACGGCACCGGTGACGATGATGCCCATCTGTGCAACGAGGTTCGCGGCGTAGACCCGCCGCGCGAGCAGCGGCGCGCGGCCGTCGACATCGTCCGATGTCCTCGGACTCAGGGTCTCTGCGGCCTCGTGGGCGTGCGTCGTCACGGTGTCAGCGTAGGTGAGGCGGCGACAGGTCGCCGGTCGCGCTGGTCCGTCGCGACCTGGGTCACACCGGGCTGAGCTCCGAGCGGCCGATCGGACCTGTGTCGGCCCGGGTGCGCAGACGCACCCCAGCGCGCGATGGCTGGAGGCGATGCTCTCATGAGGGCGATCATCAAGGTCGTCGAGCCGTCCACGTCGCACCGGTCAGGCCGGGAGCGTCCCGCGCACCAGGCTGTGGTGGGAGTGACCTGGGTTGCCGTCGCTCGGTTCGAGCGAGACGTCGACCACGGGATAGTCGCTCATCGCCACACCGGGCGGCATCGCGAAGGTGCCCTTGTCGCTGCCGTCGAGCACGCCCAGAGCGATGAGCTTCTCGCCCTTGCGGTCGAGGAGCCACACCTCGTAGAACCCGTCCGGCCTGGCGAGGCCGGACACGTCGACCAGGACCTGGGCGCCGTTGGAGGTCGACACGACCTCGACTCTGCCCGTCGCCTGCGATCCGGCGAGCGGGGCGAGGGCGGCTTCCGCCACGATGGTGGGCGCGACGGTCGAGCGCTGGCTCGACGTCGCGGCGTACATCACTCCGCTGCCGACCACGAGCCCGACGCATGCGGCTGCAGCGACGCTGACCCACTGAGAACTGCGTCGAGGAGGGGACATCGCCAGCAGAGGCGTTGGCTGCGCCGTCGCGGGAAGTGACGGAGCCGGCCCTTCCAGCTCGTCAGTGATCCTCGACCACACCGAGTTCGGGGCGGCGACGAGCACGTCCGCCGACGTCACCTTGCGAGCAGCGCTGGCGATGTCGGAGAAGCTCCCGACCTCGCTACGGCACTCGGTGCACGACCCCAGGTGCCGTTGGGCGGTGATGAAGTCGTCGCCCGTGCCGGGCGTCTCGCCGAGCGCCAGGAGAGCGATGACCTCGGGGTCGAGGTGGCTGGAGCGCGGCGTCGTGTCACGCGGAGACACCGTCGACCTCCAACCGGGTGCGCAGTCGCTCGAGAGAGCGGCGGATGTGGCTCTTGACCGTACCGAGCGGGAGGCTCAGCAGGCTGGCGATCTGGGCGTGGGTGAGATCCTGGAAGAACGCGAGCTCCAAGATGCGCTTCTGCGGGTCGCCGAGCCGGGCCAGCTCGTCGGCCAGGAGCACCCGCGCCGCCACGTCGCCCTCGTGACCGTCGACAACCGGTTCTCGCGAGCTGGCCATGCCCACCGCGTCTACTGCCCGGCGTTCGCGCGAGCGAGCCTCCCACCGGTCGGCGATCCGTCGACGCGTGATGGTGACGAGCCAGCCGGGGAGGGTTCCGAGATCAGGGTCGAACGTCGCCTGCCCACGCCATGCTGCCACAAAGACCTGCTGGGTGATGTCGGCAGCGTCCTCGGTGTTTCCGGTCGATCGCAGCGCCAGCGTGTGGACGAGGGCCGACCAGCGGCGATAGGCCTCGGGCAGTGCCTCGGGGTCACCGGCGGCGAAGCTGCGACCGAGAGCGGCGACGTGGGGATCGACCACGGCGCGGGGGCGGGGCACCACCGACAGGCTCCTGCTGGACCCGCTCGAAGCACCGGCCGGGTCAGGGCGGCTGCTGCTCACCGGCGGCTCCTCCCGATCGCTGTCATGGGTCACAGGGTCGCCTGGAAGCCGCAGAGGCGCGACCGGAGACCGTCACCACCCCTTCGGTCGCGGGTGCACATCTGGATGCAGAGAGCCGAGCAGATCTCGCAGCCCCATGGCTCCGGCGCCATCGTCGGGAGGTCTCGTCCCCGTGGAGCACGATCCGCAGCTCGTACTTCGACATCACGAGTCAGCGCTGACGGGAGCGCATCCGTCAGCGAATGCCTTGATCGGTGTCGAGCCCACACGCCCGGATCAGCTCAGCGATGTCGTCCGGCACCGGGCGGCAGGCGCAGGCTCGGGCGTGCTCGAGGTGCCACGCCACGCGGTCGTCGACGAAGGCTCCCCGACCGAGTACGTGTGCTCGATGCCATTCGGCGTTCACGCGGCCTCCAGGTTCATCTCGATGGCTCCCCAGCCCTCCAGCGGCCCATGGAGGCGGCGAGCACGTAGCAGGCTAGGACCAGCGGAAGGTGCGGGCCGTCGCCCATCCGGCGACGACGGCCCAGGCGAGGAGAACGCCGACGGCGCCGAGCGGCAGGCCTTGCCCGTGCAGCAGCACGTCGCGGAGGCCTTGGCCCAGCGCAGCAGACGGCAGCGCCGACACCAACAGGTGCACCGCTGAGGGCAGCCGGTCGGCCGGGATCACCACGCCTCCGACTACGAGCAGCAGCAGGTAGATCGCGTTGGCAGCCGCCAGCGTCGCCTCCGCGCGCAGGGTGCCGGCGATGAGCAGACCGAGTGCTGAGAACGCGGCAGTGCCGAGTACCAGCAGCACGAGTGCCGAGATCGGATTGCCCTGAGGGTGCCAGCCGAGTGCGAACGCCACCGCCGTGACGAGCACGACCTGGACCGCCTCGACCGCGAGGACTCCGAGCGTCTTCGCCACGAGGAGTCCGGAGCGACCTAGAGGCGTCGACCCCAGAAGGCGGAGCACGCCGTATCGCCGCTCGAAGCCGGTGGCGATGGCTTGACCGGTGAACGCCGTCGACATCACCGACAGCGCCAGGATTCCCGGTGCCACGGCATCGACCGCGGGGGAGTGGCCGACCACGGACTCCGGCAGCTTGGACAGGCCGAGGAGAAGGACGATCGGGATGACGAGGGTGAGCAGCAGCTGCTCGCCGTTGCGCAGGGTCATCCGGATCTCGGCTGTGGTCTGGGTGCGCAGGATCCGGCCGCGCGGCGCAGCTCCGGGGCGTGGGGCCAGGCCGCCGGGCACAGTCGACGCCGTCATGCGCGGAGCTCGCGTCCGGTGAGCTCGAGGAACACGTCTTCGAGGCTGCGACGGCCGGTCGTCATGTCGCGGGGTACGACTCCGTGCGTTGAGCACCAGTCG
>JANMBJ010000307.1:0-1602 GCA_031360335.1 Candidatus Nanopelagicales bacterium | reverse complement strand
GCGGGTGACAGCTCGGCACGCCATTCGTCGTCGGACTTCACCGTGACGTAGGCCGTGCCGTCGGGCTTGGTGGCGGGAAGGGATCCAGAACGCATCATGGCGATGACGCTACGTCGTAGGCGGTCCGTCAGCCAGTGCATGCCCCTGACGTTCCCCTTACGCCGACCGCCGCACATCTCGGGCAGTGCTAGCCGCTCGACGCGGTCGTGATCGTGCGCGTCGCCAGCAGACCGCCGAACAGCACGAGCCCGACCCCGGAGAACACGTCGATGACCCGCAGTGCTGTCGGGTTGAGTCGGCTGCCGAGGGCTGACATCGCGACGGCCAGGAGGAGATGCGACAGCAACGACCCCAGTGCAGTGCCCAGCACGAACGCGGCGGCCCTGCCCGCATCGCCGGCGATATCGCTCACCGCGGCACCGGAGAACACGGCCGCCCAGGTGAGGATCGTGAGCGGGTTGCTCGCCGTCGCCAGCAGCGCGGTGCGGTACGCCGCTCCGGGTGTGACGACCTCGAGGTCGGACTCTGCGCCGAGGCGCACCCGGAACGCGTCGTAGAGAGTACGCAGACCCAGGTGGACGAGCACGACGGCTCCGGTGATCCCCAGGGCGACGCGCAGAGGAGCTGCCTGAAGGACACCGGACGCCCCGTGGGCGCCGAGAACGACGTACCCCAGATCCCCCGTCGCGGCGCCGGCGCCGATGGCCGCGCCGGGGGCGAAGCCGAAGCGGGCAGCCGTGCGCGCACAGAGCAGGAAGATCGGGCCGACCTGCAGTGCCACGAGCATCCCGATGCCGAGGCCGGCCAGCAGCGCGCCGATCATGAGCGGAGTCCGGCATCGGCAGGTGTGGTCATGCGCACATGCTGCCGTGCGCACCGGTCGCGACGCATCGCAGTTGTGAGGTCCGGCCGGAGGGTAGCGTCGGGGGATGGCGAAGTCCTTCGGCGACCCGATCGAGCTCACCGTCGGCGAGCACACGGTGACGGTGACCAATCCTGAGAAGCCGTACTTCCCCGAGGTCGGCGTCAGCAAGCTCGAGGTCGTGCAGCACTACATCACCTGTGGTGAGGGCATCCTCCGCGCTCTGCGTGACCGTCCGACAACCCTCGAGCGCTGGCCCGGGGGAGTGGTCGAGGGAGCGCGGATCTCGACGCGGGAAGGGTTCAAGGGCGAGGCGTTTTATCAGAAGCGCGTGCCGCAGGGCGCTCCTGCCTACGTGGAGACGGCGCACATCACCTTCCCGTCGGGGCGCACCGCCGACGAGATCGCACCCACCAACCTCGCGGTCATCGCCTACGCCGCACAGCTCGGCACCATCACCTTCCACCCGTGGCCGGTGCGACGATCCGATGTCGACCGTCCCGACGAGCTGCGCCTCGACCTCGACCCCGGGCCGGGCACCGACTTCCGCGACGCCGTCGAGGTCGCGCACGAGCTGCGCGCCCTGCTCGTGGTGATCGGTCTCGTCGGCTGGCCGAAGACGTCGGGTGGCCGAGGTGTGCACGTCTATGTGCGGATCCACCCGCGCTGGGTCTTCACCGACGTACGCCACGCGGCGATCGCGGTCGGTCGTGAGCTCGAGCGCCGGATGCCGGGACGGG
>JANMBJ010000254.1:0-34334 GCA_031360335.1 Candidatus Nanopelagicales bacterium | reverse complement strand
AGGCAGGAGCGCCTTCTCCGGCAGGAGCGCCTTCTCCGGCAGGAGCGCCTTCTCCGGCAGGAGCGCCTTCTCCGGCAGGAGCGCCTTCTCCGGCAGGAGCGCCTTCTCCGACACCACCGCCTTCTCCGACAGAAGTGCCTTCTCGGACCACGTGACGCGGGCCGCGGTGAGCAGGGCGGTGACAGCGGCGTCGGCGCCCCGCAGCTCATCCGGGGTTCCCGGTGCCTGCAGCGCTGTGACGACGTGTGCCGCTCGCATCTCGTCCTCCGTCTCGGGAAGACGCCGACCGTCGAGAACCTCGTCCCACCGTGGGGTGGGCTGCTCGGTGCCGGTGTCCGACTGAGGAACGTCCCGGCCGGTCATGGTGTTACTCCCGGCATCTCGGAGCGGTCGCCGAGCTCGCTGGCGAGCCGGCGCAGGCCGCGGTGGACGAGCACCCGGACGGCACCTGACGAACGTCCCATGACGAGCCCGACATCGGCGTAGTCAAGCCCACCGACCACACGCAGGAGCACCGCCTCTGCCTGGTCGCGCGGCAGGGTCTGCACCATGGCCAGGGCTCGATAGGTGTCGTCCATCTCGACCACGTCGTCGGCGATGTCGCGGGTGAGCGGTCCGAAGTCGTCGGCGCCGTCCCACGCGCTCGACGGCCGCCGGGACTCGTACCGGATCCGGTCGATGAGCTTGCGCCGAGCGATCGTGAAGACCCACCCGCGAAACGCCGCCTCCGTGCCGGTGAAGGTCGGCAGGGACCGCGCGAGCTCGAGCCAGGTCTCGGAGCCGGCGTCCTCGGCGTGGTCCCAGGACATCGTCCGCAGATAGCGCAGCAGTGGCGGGTGCACGTCGCGGTAGAGCTCGGCGAAGGCGGCCTCCTGCCCCCGGGCAGCGTCGGCCAGGACGACCTCGAAGCGATCGCCGATCATCCGTACCTCCTTCGCCCCTGGGTGACAGCTCTCTCGACAGTCATCGGCCGGACCCTCGAGCGACTGAACGCCTCGCCTGCCGGGGGTAGGCCACCGTCAGCGGAAGCGTCGGCGCGGTCCATCGCCCGCGCTGACGCTATCGACCGGCAGGGGATGGCAGGGTGAGCCCATGACTCAGGCGCTCATCGTCATCGACGTCCAGAACGAGTACGTCACGGGAGGGCTGCCCATCGCGCACCCGCCGGTCGAGGGCTCCCTCCAGCGGATCGGGGAGGCGATCGACGCAGCGACCCAGCGCGGCATCCCCGTCGTGCTCGTACGCCACACGGAGCCGGACCCGTCCGGCGGCCTCTTCGTCGCCGGCACCCAGGCGTGGGAGCTCCACGACGTCGTGGCCTCGCGCCCGCACGCGGTCGTCATCGACAAATCCCTGCCCGGCTCCTTCACCGGGACGGATCTGGCGGCCTGGATCGCGGACCACCACGTCGACGCACTCGTGGTCGCGGGCTACATGACCCACATGTGCGTCGACACGACCACCCGCCAGGCCATGCACCTCGGGCTCGACGTCACGGTCCTGGACGACGCGACCGGCACGATCGACGTCTCGGCCGACCTGCCCGCCGCGCTCGTGCACCGCGTGGAGCTCGGAGTGCTCGGTGACGGTTTCGCCCAGGTGAGGACCACGTCGGACTGGGTCTCCTCGCTCGGCTGAGTGGTCCCGAGCAACCCGCCGAACTCCGTGATCATGTCCGGTTTCCGGTGCGTAGAGCAGCCGGTCGTAGGACCCCCCTACTAGGACGTTCGGCGAGTCGGTATCAGCCGTTGGGCTGATAGGGGGACTTGGGTGTTCAGAACGCCGAACCGGGGGCACCCTCGACTCAGAGTCTTACTTTCAGTGGCCGTGGGAACACGGAGAGCGACACGCCCACGAAGAGAGCAATCCTCCGATCAGACCACCCGTACGGCGCACCATGTTCGAGTCAGAAGTACCGAAACCTGTTCTGTGAGAGCGAGGAGGTGGACCACCATGACAACGCAGATGATTGCCGGACGTGACGTCGACGTGATGGAGATGCTGGCGCAGGGAGTGCCCCTGACGCTGCTCATGGATCTCGTGGACCCCTGGGGACCACGGTCCGACGAGTTGTACGTCGTCGAGGGACGAGCCGCCTGACCCGACGCTCACGGCGCCGCTGCGCGTGCTCGTTGCGTCTCGCGACACCGCGGGATCGGCCGCAGATCGATGCCTCAGCCGACAGCCCTGATCGGATTTCACCCCCGCCGATCCCGCGGTGTATTCTTCGCGAGCACCAGCGCCGCTAGCTCAACTGGCAGAGCAGCGGACTCTTAATCCGCGGGTTGTAGGTTCAAGTCCTACGCGGCGCACGTGTGCAGAGGCTCGGTCTTCGGACCGGGCCTTTGCTCTTCTTGTGGACGACCGGGTGGCTTCGCTGCCCGGTCGTTGTCGCCTCAGCCACTGCAGCAGTGGGGTCGCGGTCAACGGGCAGCGCTGATCAACGCCTGGATGGCGCTGCTGGTCGGCACCCTCCCGGAGAGCATGACGTCGTCGTCGATGACGAGGGCGGGCGTCCGCATCACGCCATAGGACGCGATCTCGCCGGGGTCGGTGACGTGCTCCAGCGTCGCCTCGATGCCGAGCGCGTCGAGTGCCGCGCGTGTCGCCTTCTCGAGGTTCTGGCAGTTCGCACAGCCGGAGCCGAGCACCTTGATGATCACGACGAGCTCCTTCGGTCAGATCCATCTCGATGGTGCGGTCAGGTGGCCAGGACGGCGTTGAACAGATAGCCCACCGCGACGATCCCGGATGCCACGACGCCGACATAGGCAGCGAGGAGCTGGGGTTTGAGCACTCGGCGAAGCAGGATCAGCTCGGGCAGCGACAGAGCGACGACAGCCATCATGAACGCGAGCAGGGTTCCCATCGGGAGACCCTTCTCGTAGAGCGCCTGGACCATCGGCATGATCCCGGCGGCGTTGCTGTAGAGCGGCACGCCGATTCCCACGGCGATGAGGACGCCGAACGTCGATCCCGCTCCTGCGTACGTCGTGAAGAACTCGGTCGGCACCCAGCCGTGGATCACCGCGCCGAGCCCGATCCCGACGAGCAGATACGGCCAGATCTTGCGCAGGATAGTGGCGACCTCCTCGACTCCCATCGCGATCCGGTCGTCGACCGACAGTCCTGCGGAGGGGTCCACGGCCTGCCCCCGCAGTGTCGTCTCGAAGACGAAGGGCTCGACCCATCTCTCGACGTGCAGCCGCCCGAGCGTCCAGCCGGCCACGATCGCGAGGATCAGCCCGGTGCCGATGTAGAGCGCCGTGATCTTCACCCCGAACAGCGTGAGCAGCATGCCGATCGCGATCTCGTTAACCATCGGTGACGCGATGAGAAAGCTGAGCGTCACCCCGATCGGCACTCCGGCTGCGACGAAGCCGATGAAGGCCGGCACCGCCGAGCAGGAGCAGAACGGCGTCACGACGCCGAGCCCGGCAGCCATGACGTTGCCGAGACCCTCGCGCCGACCACCGAGCAGGGCACGGGTGCGCTCCACGCTCATGAAGGAACGCAGCACCGTGACCAGGAAGATGATGACGACGAGCAGCAGCGTGATCTTCACGGTGTCGTAGAGGAAGAAGCGGATCGTCTCGGTGACCCTCTCGGTCGGCTCCATCCGGAACGCGTCGACGAGCAGCCAGTCCCAGACATGCTCGTTGAGCACGTACGCCGCAACCCACGCGACTGCAGCACCGGTCAGCGCGGCGACGCGACCCCGTCCGGTCGCCGGAAGTTTCTCGAGCATCGACATCGGGCTCACCTCCCGGCCACGGTCGGAAGGTGCGCGACCAGGCGGTCGTGCGCATCCGGAGCGAGCGCGTAGTCGATCCACCGCCCTCGCCGGGTAGCGGTCACGAGTTCCGCGTCACGGAGCACCTTGAGGTGATAGCTCAGCAGGCTCGGTGCGATCGCGACGCGTTCCTGGATCTCGCACACGCAGCTCGGTGTCGACCCGAGGTGCGACAGCACAGTCCAGCGGACCGGATCGGCGACCGCCGCGAGAAGGGCCACCTCAGCCGCTGCGACGCACCCGGACGGCTCGATGTTCGTCACTACAACCACAGTTGAACTGTCGTCCCCGTGCACCGTTGTTGCGCGCCAGGCAGCCGGGTGTGAGCCGCGGAACAACGGACGACCTCAGCCGTCCGACACGTGGTTAGGGTGTCCTCATTTATACCCCTAGGGGTATAGTGGAAGCACAGGCTCACCCGATGAATCTCGAGGAGACCTCCATGGCTCGCGTCGTCGTACTGGGTGCTGGAATCTCTGGCCACACCGCTGCCCTTCACCTGCGTCGCCTGCTCGACAGACAGCACGAGGTCGTGGTGGTGTCACCCAACTCGCAGTGGAACTGGATTCCGTCGAACATCTGGGTCGGCGTAGGTCGGATGAAGCCGTCGCAGGTGACGTTCCCGCTCAAGCCGGTCTATGACAAGCACGGCATAGACTTCCGCCAGGCCAAGGCAGTCGCCCTGCATCCCGAGGGCGGCGAATCGACAGCCACGGGCTACGTCGACGTCGTCTACACCGACCCCGCGAGGGCCGGCGAGACGCAGAGCATCGAGTACGACTACGTCATCAACGCGACCGGTCCCAAGCTGAACTTCGCCGCGACTCCCGGTCTCGGTCCGGACGGCTACACCGAGTCTGTCTGCACCTACGGCCACGCGGAACGCGCGGCATCGGCGCTCGCCGACGTGATCCGCAAGCTCAAGTCGGGGCAGCATCAGACCCTCGTCATCGGCGTCGGTCACGGCACGTGCACCTGCGAGGGTGCCGCCTTCGAATACGCGTTCAACGTGGAGCACGAGCTGCGGGCCGCGGGCGTGCGCGACCTGGCCGAGCTCATCTACCTCACCAACGAGTACGACCTCGGCGACTTCGGTGTCGGCGGGCTGTCGTTCAAGCAGAACGGCTTCGTCACCAGCAGCAAGCTGTGGACCGAGTCGCTGTTCAAGGAACGTGGCGTCAAGTCGATCCTGCGCGCGCACGTCCAGAAGGTCGAGGAAAGCACGATCTTCTACGAGACCCTCGACGGCGTCGAAGACACGCTCAGCTTCGACTTCGCGATGCTGCTGCCTCCCTTCCGCGGCCAAGACCTGCAGGCGTTCGCCCGCGACGGCAGCGACATCACCGCGCAGGTCTTCGCAGCGAGCGGCTTCCTCAAGGTCGATGCCGACTACACGGCGAAGCCGATCGAGGAGTGGAAGGCAGCCGACTGGCCGAGCACCTACGTCAGCCCGATGTATCCGAACGTGTTCGGGGTCGGGATCGCCTTCGCACCGCCGCACCCGATCTCGAGCCCGCGCAAGGCACCCAACGGCACTGTCATCTCCCCCGCCCCGCCGCGGACGGGGATGCCGTCCGGGCTGATGGGTCGTGCCGTCGCGATGAGCATCTCCGACATGATCTCCGGAAAGTCCCTGGTGCCCGAGCACCGAGCCTCGATGGCCGAGATGGGCGCTGCCTGCGTCGCCTCCGCCGGCGCGGGCTTCACCCAGGGCACCGCCGCCTCGATGACGATGTATCCCGTCGTGCCGGACTACGACCGCTTCCCCGGCTATGGCCGCAGCCTCACCGAGACGACGGGTGAGATCGGGCTCGCCGGCCACTGGATGAAGCATCTGCTGCACGTCATGTTCATCTACAAGGCCAAGGGCAAGCTCGGTTGGTCGATGATTCCCGAATGAGCCGACGACCACGATCAGCGAGGAAGCCATGACCACCACCCCGTCCCAGCCCGAAGCCGAGACCGGCCGTCCGGCACCTGCGGGTCTCACCGAGCCGTCCGCGTACGAAGCACCCATGCCGACCGAGCGCACCGTGCGCATGCGTACGAACCTCCCGGTGCAGGCCTACCGGTTTGCCGCAGTCAGCATCAAGATGACCCGGATGATCCTGCGCTCGCACGGCTGAGCGCTCGAAGCGGCGCTCCCGGCTCTCACACCTTCGTCGTGTCTGAGCTGGCGACCCAGGAGTAGAAGAATAGCGCCACCGGGCGATAGATCGCGTGCGCGAACTTCGTGAACGGGAGCAGCAGCATGAGCTCCATCGCCACGGCGACGTGGAAGAGGAAGACCCAGTAGCCCCAGGCGTGCGCGGTCGGGAGGTAGAGCGCTGCCTCGATGACGAAGCCGGTGACCCCGGTGAGGAAAAGCAGGATCAGCAGGAGCCAGTCCGACGCCTGCGAGTTCGTCGATGCCCGGTTGTAGGACGTGGCACGGTTCAGCATGAACATGCTGACGCCATAGATCAGCGACAACCCGGCAACTGTGCCGAGGAGCCGAGACGGATAGAACAGCGGGATCGGCGTTCCGGTGGCCTTGATGCCCGTGAGCGCGAGGGCCCAGTCGATGAGTGTCGCGCCCAGCAACCCCAGGAAGCCCCAGATGGTGAGCGCGTGGATGAACCAGCGCCGACGCCACCACGGCTCGACCGGTTCGTCGTCCGTGCAGTCCTGCCGATAGCGCCGTTGCCCGAGCGTCTCGATCCCGAGTGCCGACCACGCGGCCGCCAGTGTCTTCGACAACGCTGCGCGGCTGGAGACGAGGGAGCGCAGGGTGATCGCTTCACGGCGCATGACGCCGAGCGCCATCGTGGCCACACCGACGACGCCGGCGAGGACCATGAGCGCCATCACTGCGATGCCCGTCCAGTGGATGATCGGGTCGGGGATGAACTCGAACAGAGCCAACCTCTCCCCGTCCTGCGGGCCGTGTGCCGAATACATGAACACGGCGAAGAAGGCGGCGACCCCGACAGCGATGGCAGTACCGGCGACCGGCCTGGTGTAGAGGATCCGCGCAAGCCTGGTGCGGTCATAGCTGGCGATGGCATAGCGCCGGGCCGTGGCCATGAACTCGCCGGGATCGGCTTCCGTCGGGCAGCTGTCCGAGCAGAGACCGCAGTGATAGCAGGTCCAGAGCTCCTTGCTGGAGAGCAGCTCCGTCTTCATGCCGACCTGCGCATAGCGGATGATCCGACGCGGGAAGGTGCCGTCGTTGTCCGACAGGGGGCAGATGGCGGTGCAGTTGCCGCAGCTGAAGCACGCAGACACATCGACCGCGCCGAACTTCTTCATGTCGCCAAGCAGGTCGACATCGACGATGGTGCTCATGCCGTCACCCCCTTGTCGAAAGCTTCGTAGAGGAAGTAGCCGTCGTCATCCGCCTCGGGGAGCTCGACGACATGGCCGAAACGGCGCATCCCCATGACCCAGAACAGGACTTCGCGGCTGGGGCAGCCGATCCTCTCAGCGATCGCAGGGATCGTGAGGGGACCGGCAGCCAACGCCTCGAGGATGGGGCGCTGCATCAACGGCTCCTCGCGCACGATCTCCCGGGTGTCTCTCAGCGTGGTCGTCATGAGACCGATACCTCCATCAGACCGTCGATCATTGCTCGCATCGAGACGTCGGTGTAGCCGAGCAGGTCGAGTGCGTCCTCCGAGCACAGCGGCACGCACCCTCCGCAGCCCTTGCACACCGACGCACTGACCTGGGCCACGTCACGGCCGTCGACCTCGGTCATCGAGATCGCGTCGTAGGGACATGTGGTGAGGCACTCGCGACACCCGGTGCACGCAGACTCGGTGACCGTCGCGACCAGAGGATCGAGCTCGGCGATCCCCTTCTTCAGGATGGCCAGGCTCTGGGTCACGGCGGACAGGCCGGATGCGACGCACTCGGTCGCGGTCTTCGGGCCCTGGCAGGCGCCGGCGATCATGACGCCGTCCACCACGGTCTCGACCGGACGCAGCTTGGGGTGGATCTCGTTGTAGAAGCCGTCGTCGCCGACAGGGAGCTTGAGCAGGCTGGTCAGACCCTGGTTGGCCCGAGGAACCATGCCGGTCACCAGCACGAGCAGGTCCGTCGCGAGCGTGAGCTCCTCGCCACCGGTGAGCACGTCGACCACGGTGACCGTGAGCCTGCCGTCGGTGGCCGTAACAATCGGCGGGGTCTCGTCGGGGAACTTGAGGTAGACCGATCCCCGCTCCCGAGACTCCGTGTACATGAGCTCGTACTTGCCGTAGGTGCGGATGTCTCGGTTGAGGTGGTACTGATGGATTGAGGGGTCGAGATTGGCCACCTGCAGCGATGCGTGGACCGTAACCGCGCAGCAGAACTTCGAGCAGTACTCGTTGCCCCCTGGCTGCCGACTGCCGACGCAGTACACGTACGCGATCGTGCGAACTGGTCTGCCGTTGTATCTCAACGAGCCGTCGGACCCGTCGACGAGGGCCTTGAACTCGGGCAGGGTCAGGACACCGGGAACGCCGTAGCCGAACTCCCCTGCCTCAGGCTGATAGCTGTCGAACCCGGTGGCGATGATGATCGAGCCGACGGTCGCGGTGATGGTCTCGGGCGGATCGGTGTTGATCCGCACCTCGGCGTCGTAGTTGCCAAAGCTCCCTGACTTGCCGACGAGCTCCGCGCGGGTGAACACCGTGATCGAGGAGCGTCGAGCCACCTCGGCCGTCAGCTGCTCGATCTGCTCGCGCCCGCTCCGGTCGTTGGGGAACATCGCGCCAAAGGTCGCGGACCAACCGCCCACCTCGGGTTCGCGCTCGACGAGGTAGACGTGCATTCCTCCATCGGCAAGGCCGATCGCCGCGCGCAACCCTGCGATCCCAGCACCGACCACCATCGTCGCCGGCGTCGTCTCGACGACGAGGGGGACGAGGGGGTCGGAGTTGCGCGTCTTCGCGATGCCCGCCCGGACCAGGCTGATCGCCTTGGCCGTCGCACCCTCCGGATCATCACCGTGCGCCCAGGAGTCCTGCTCGCGGATGTTGACCTGGCTGTAAGCGTACGGGTTGAGGTCAGCGCGCCGGGAGACGCCCCGGAAGGTGATCTGGTGCAGCTTCGGCGAGCAGGATGCGACCACGAGTCCGTCCAGACCCTTGTCCTTGATGTCGTTGATCATGTCGTGCTGGGTGCCGTCCGAGCAGGCGAACATCGTGGTCTCGGAGATCACGACGTCGGGCTCGTCCTTGAGCGCGTCGCGGACTGCGGCGACGTCGACGTAGTCGGAGATGTTGCCGCCGCAGTGACAGATGTAGACGCCGATGCGCCGCTCCTCGGTCATACCGGCACCACCTCCGAGATCTCCGCGTGGGTCAGATGGGCGGCGACCTGCGCGACGGCAGCGCCCGCGTGCAGGATCGAGTCGACGATGTCCTTCGCGCCGGCCGATGTCCCTGCGACGAATACCCCGGGGATGTCGGTCTGACCTGGCTGGAGCTCCTCGTCGGGCTCGGCGACGTAGTAGTACTCGTCGAGGCCCAGCTTCTCCCCGCTGAAGAGTCCCTCGACCTCCCGGTTGGGTTGGATCCCGACCGCCAGGACGACCAGGTCGTATTCCGCCTCGACGATCTCGCCACCGTTCTCGATGTCCTCATAGCGCAGGACGAGGTTGCCGTTGTCCTTCTCCGTGACCTTGGAGACCCGGCCCTTGATGTAGGTCGCGCCCATATCCTTGGCCTGCTCGTAGAACTCGTCGTACCGCTTCCCCGCAGCTCGCATGTCCATGTAGTGCATGGTCACGTCGGCGAGCGGCAGCGAGCCCATGATCAGCTGGTTCTGTTTGATCGAGTACATGCAGCAGAGCTTCGAGCAGAGCGGATTTCCTACCTGCTTGTCACGGGATCCTGTGCATGAGATGTAGGCGATGCGATCCGGGACCTTGCCGTCGCCAGGACGCAGGATCGTGTTGAACGGACGAGTCGGTGCGAGCAGCCGGTCCATCTGCATGCCGGTGATGACGTTGGCGTAGGTGCCGTAACCGTACTCCGGCTTCAGGTCCGCCGCGAAGAGCTTGTAGCCCGTCGAGACGACCACTGCCGCGACCTCGACCTCGACCTCTTTGTCTCGCATGTCGAGGCGGATCGCGTCGGCTGGGCAGGCCTTCACGCACTCCTGGCACTCCGAGCAGATGCCGCAGTCCAGGCAGCCACCGGATCCAGCCAGCGCCTCGGACTCGGTCAGCCCGGGCTCGAGCTCGGCAAAGTCCATGGGGGCGCTGGAGTGAACCGTCGCCGCACGCACCGGCTCGTGGTGGGTATAGCCGTGCTGCCGAGCGAGCACGTCCTCGTGCCGCACGACACCGAGCGGGTCGTCGAAGAGCGGGAAGCCGTCGAGCGGCTGTCCGTGGAGCCAGCGGTCGATCATGTACGCCGCCCGACGGCCGTGGCCCACGGCGTGCGTGATGTCGGTGGCGCCAGCCTCCACGTCGCCTGCTGCGAAGATAAACGGGTGGTCGCTCTGCAGCGTGATGGGGTCGACCTTGATGCGGTGACCTCTCGCGTCGCCGGTCACCCGCTCGTACGGCTCGTCGTCGGGCTCCATGCCCACGGCGGAGACCACGACGTCGCACGACAGGAAGAACTCACTGCCCGCAACGGGTTCGGGCCGTCTTCGCCCGGACGTGTCGGGCTCGCCGAGCTGCATCCGCTGGCACTGCAGACCACTCACGGCACCTGACGCGTCCATGATGACCTCGACAGGAGCCACGAGGAAGTCGAAGAGCACTCCCTCCATCTCAGCCTCGTCGACCTCGACCACGTGCGCCGGCATCTCGCCGCGGCCACGACGGTAGAGCACCCGCACCTGCGCCGATCCGAGCCGGCGAGCGGTGCGCGCTGCGTCCATCGCCACGTTGCCGCCACCGACCACGGCGACTGTCGCCCCGGTCAGGTCAGGGAGGTCGCCCTCGCTGACCCTGCGCAGGAACCTGAGACCGGTGTGCACGCCTTCGCCATCCTGTCCGGGCACCCCGAGCTCCATCGCCCGCGGTGTCCCGGTGGCGACGAGCACGGCGTCGTAGCCCTCTGCCTTCAGCGCCTCGAGGTCGTGCACGGGGTGGTGGGTGAAGATCTCGACGCCGATCGCCGTCACGTTGGCGATGTCCTGCTCGACCACCTCGTGCGGGAGCCGATACGCCGGGATCGCGTGGCGCAGGAAGCCTCCCGGCTCCTCCGCCGCCTCCAGGATCGCCACCGCGTAGCCCGCCCGTGCCAGCTGCCACGCAGCGGTGAGTCCGGCCGGGCCGGATCCCACGATGGCGATGCGCATGCCGTTGGGTTCGGCGACCGTCACCCCGGGGCCGTCCTGCTCCGCGTAGTGCCGGTCGGCTGCGAAGCGCTTGAGCCGACGGATCGGGATCGTGCCCTCCAGCGACACCCGGGTGCACTCGCTCTCGCACGGGGCGTAGCACGCACGACCCAGGGTGCCGACGAGCGGAGTGGCATCGAGCACGAGCTGGAAGGCCTCTTCGTACTTCCCGCTTCGGACGAGCGAGACATAGCCGTGCGCCTTGATACCCGCCGGGCAGCTGTCGATACAGGGCGAGGTGCCCGCGCGCTCGATGACCGCCTTCTTCGGCACCGCCTGCGGGAAGGCGATGTACGCGGCGTGCCGCGGCACAAGGTCGGCGTTGAACTGGTCAGGCACTGCGACCGTGCAGGCCATCTGGCAGTCCGAGCAGCCGGTGCACGCAGCCCAGTCGATGAAGGGCGACTTGTCGGTGATCGTGGCGTTGAACGTTCCGTCCTTGTCCCGGCGGATCCCCTGGACCTCGCTATAGGCCATGGTGGTGATGTTGGGGTGGTTGATCGTCGAGGACATCTTCGGGCCGGAGATGCAGCTGGCGCAGTCCAGGGTCGGGAAGACCTTGCTCAGCAGGATCATCCGACCGCCGACGCTCGCCTCCTTCTCGACGAGCAGCACCTTGTAGCCCATGTCGCCGAGCTTGATGGACGACTCCATGCCGGCGATCCCGCCGCCGACCACCATGACGTCGTACTTCATGTCTCGCTCCGGTTCCGATGAGAATGGCGATGGACGACGCTTGCGCGCTCGCCCGGCTAGACGAACAGGTTGACGTTGGCCTCGTCGGCCTCGCCGAGGTAGCTTGCGACGCCGACGTACTCGACGCCGTCGATGAGCTCCTCCGGGCGGATCCCCATGACGTCCATGGACATCGTGCAGGCGACGAACTTGATGCCCTGCTCCTGCGCCGACTCGATGAGCTCCTCAAGCGACATGACGTGCTGCGCCTTCATCGCGCTCTTGAACATGACCGGCCCAGCACCGGCGAAGTTCATGTGCGACAGCCGCAGCTTGCCGGGGCCACGCGGCATCATGGCCGCGAACGCCTTCTGCAGGCCGGTCTTCCCGGACACCCTCTGCTTCCTGGGCTTTCGGAGTGCGTTAAGCCCCCAGAATGTGAAGAACATGGTGACCTCGTCACCCATGGCGGCCGCACCGTTCGCGATGACGAAGGCGGCGAATACCCTGTCGAAGTCCCCGCTGAAGACGATCAGTGTCTTCTTGCTGGTGTCCACGATGTCAGCACTTCTCTCTGGGCACTTCGGCCCGTTGGCCCCCGGCGCGCGGTGACGCGCCGACCAGCCGCGTCGTCACACTGTGATCGGGCCGAGCTCGACGAGCTGCGCCGAGAACTCCCTCATGTACTTCACGAACGGCTCAGCGCAGACCGAGCAGATCGCTGCCATCCGAAGGCGCTGGGGGTCGACCCCCCTCTCCCGCATGATGACCTGCGCCGCTGCTGCGACCTTGGCCGTCCGGGACGAGCAGTCGGGCAGATAGGCGCACTCCTCGCCGTCGGAGGCTATGAAGACGCCATCGATCCCAGCCTCGAGGGCGTGCACGATCCAGGCGGGCTTGAGCCCGCTGCTGCACGGCACCGCGATCGTCGTCGCCGTCGCCGGGTAGTGCAGGTGTCTGCTTCCCGCGAGGTCGATGCCCGGGTCGGAGATGTTGTGCGTCGAGAAGACCAGGATCCGGGGCTTGAACCCGACCTCGGCAATCGTCGCGGTGGCCATGACGTCCTACTTCATCTTCCGCAGGAAGAGGCAGAGGTAGCCGGAGTCGTCATAGGACCCGAGGAAGTCGTGCCCCATCTTCTTCGACCACGCGGGAATGTCCTTCAACGTCCCGGAGTCCGTCGCTTGCACCTCCATGACACCCCCGACCGCGAGGCCGCCGATCGCCTTCTTGGCGGCGAGGATCGGGCCGGGGCACGACGTGCCGCGCGCATCCACCACCAAGTCGGCGCTGAGTGCCTTGAGTTCTTCGATGGCCGCGGTCATTGTCGCTCCCTCTGGTCGCGCGACGCTGCTGTGATCGTCGCTGTCAGTGCGCTCACGGGTAGGGCGCCGCGCACGGCGCGTCGTAGTCCGACCGATGCCGGACCGATGCTCGCGCGGTATCCGGCACCGTGATCGGATCCGTTGCGCATGCCATCGAACCTACGCCGGACAGGGACCCGAATCGGTGGTGAGAAGAGGCCTTCTCCGCATTTTGGCTGCCTCGTGGCTCACACCGGTAAGCCTTTCCATACCCCTACCCGTATAGGTATCGCTCGACCGTGACCACTCAACACCGCCCGCGGCGGCGGCGATGCTGCAACTCATCTCGTTGGCCGCGCCGACCTTGGCGGCCGAGCCGTCCTTGTAGCCGGCGGCGACAGTCGCGTCGACCGACATGAAGTCCTTGTAGGCGGCCTCGGCCGCAACGACCTTGACCTGCTCGTCGTGCCTTCCGCGCACGGACTGGCCTCCTCTCGGCGCACGGGTCCACGCCTCCTGTCGCCCGCCGACGGCCGGTCCTGAGCGGAACCGTCGGGGCCGGGCTATCGGCCCGTACCGCAGGATCACGGGCGGAGCTGTTGCCTGTCGACGCCCGTGGAGGTGGTCGGGTGGGTGCGGGATGAGGCCTGTCGTGGCCGTGCTTTGCCAGGCATTCGGGGGAGGTTTCTCAGCGTCCTCATACGTGCTGGGCGCACCCTGGAGGCCGCATCACCCCGACCCGGTCGAGGTGCGACACCGATCCGACCGTGAACGAGAGGACCGCCATGCAGGACCAGGACCGCCCGGGCTGGAACCCGCCCGTCGACCCCACTTCGCCCCCAGCCTTCGCCTCTCCTGAGGTGCTCACCGCCACCCCGCGTCGCTCGCGCATCGGCACCGGGGTGGCCGTCGCGGCCATCGCCATCGGCGCGCTCGGCGTGGCCGGCACGGCGTATGCCGCCTCCTCCACACCCAGCCCGTCACCGACAGCCGGCACCGAAGGTCCCCGAGTCGGCACTCCCGGTCAGGCCGGACAGCCGGGCGATCACGACGGTGACGGTCCGGCTGGCGCTCTTCCCGGTGGTGGCATGGTTCGCCACGGCGGCCCTGGCGGCATGGGGATGGGCATGGGAGGCGGGATCCACGGATCCTTCGTCACCCCCAAGCAGGGTGGCGGCTACCAGACCATCGAGTCGCAGCGTGGCTCGGTCACCGGAATCTCCTCGACCTCGATCACGGTCACGAGCGAGGACGGCTTCACGGCGACCTACGTCGTCACCGCTGACACGATCGTCAACGCCACACGCGACGGGATCGCTTCGGTCAAGACCGGCGACGAGGTCGGAGTCACGGCCATCAAGGGCGCCAACGGCTCGACGGCGGTCATGATCATGGATCGCACGGGCATCGACTCGTCACGTCAGAAGTGGGAGCCGCCGAAGCCGCCGAGCCCGGGCGGCGCAACCGGCGCGACCGGTGCCACGGGCACCGACGGCACTGCCTGACGCAAGACTCCGTGCAACCCGACGTCGTACGTCGGATCAGTCCGACGTCGCGACCGCCGGTGACTCAGGGTCGTCGACCGGCATGAGGACTCCCCAGATCATCGGGATCTGCACGGGCATCCGCGCCCAGGCGAGGAGTGCCTTGGGCGAGGTGAGCCCTGCCTCAGCAGTGGCTCGTACGGCGTACTGCAGGTTGGACGGCCATACGGCGAGGAGCACCACGGCGCTCGCGGGTCCGGCCCAGGTCCGTCGGCGGAGCAGGCCATAGGCGCACGCCATCTCGACCACCCCGGCGACCGCGTTGACCGCGACCGGTGCGGGCAGGGCGGAGGGCAGGAACTCCTCGAACGCTGACGGCTTGACCAGGTGCACGACGCCCGAGGCGGTGAACAGGGCGATGACCGTGCCGCGCAGGATGCGGCGCGTGCGGGACCGGGACGCGAGCAGGGACGCCGTGCGCGGCGATGTGGTCACAGGTAGAGCCCGGAGTGGCCGTCGCTGACGCGCGAGGCGGCCAGGGCATGCACGTCGCGCTCTCGCAGCAGGACGTACTCGCTGCCCTGGAGCTCGACCTCGGGGTGGCTCTCGGGGTCGAAGAGCACCTGGTCGCCGACCTCGATGGTGCGGACGTTGGGACCGATGGCGACGACCTTCGCCCAGCTGAGCCGGTGCGCCACCTGAGCGGTCGCGGGGATGAGGATCCCGCCGCTCGACCGACGGTCACCGTCGCCATCGTCGACCCGCACGAGGAGGCGGTCGTGCAGGAGCTTGATGGGCACCGAGCCGTCGGGCAGCGGGGTCGTGTCGGGGCGGGTCACGGCGCCGAGGCTACGTGCCTGCACGCCAAACCCGGCTCACCAGCCCCAGGACCCCGGCGACCCCTTGAAGGGTCCGACGACAGAGGAGGTGATCCAGCCGCCGTAGAAACCACCGTCCTGGGCGCGGACCTCCTCGCCGTCGACAGTGCACCGGTCGACGCGACCGGGGTAGACGGCGACATGGCCGGCGATCGCGCCGAACCGAGGTGACGGCGTGAGATACGTCCACGCCGCCGCGGGAAGCACGATCGAGCCGCTGACGACGTCGAGGTAGTCGGCAGAGCCCTTCCACTCGCAATAGCTGCCACCCTCGCCGGGGCGCAGCGATCCATCGAGCCAGTCCTCTCGGGGGAGGTACCAGCTCGGCGGGTGCGACGTCTCGAGCACCTGGAGGGCGCGGGTCGTACGACAGATCTCGACACCGCCGAGCACGACGACGACCAGTGCCGACGACGGACGAAGCTCGGGCGGGCGCGGGAAGTCCCAGACCGACTCCTGCCCGGGACCGGCGCTCTCGGGCACGACCCCATGCGGCAGCCGGTTCATGTCTGTGCTCGTGGGGTCACGGTCCCGACGCAGTCTGGGTCAGCGATTGCGGCGACGACGGCCGACGGCGCGCAGACCGACGAGCAGCACGACCGCACCGGCCGCCATGAGCACCCGGTCGGGCTTGATGCCGCCGTACTCGTCGACGAACACGCGCTTGACCGAGTCGACCCCGCGCTTGGCGACGTTCTTCGGCGCGACGTAGTCCTCGAGATCGTCGATGCGACCGGCGAGCCGGGCGCGGACGACGTCGAGGTCGGCTTCGATCTGCGCTGTGCTGCGCGCCGGCGGCACGGTCTTCTCGCCGTCCTGGGCAGACGCTGCCTTGCCGGCAGCGACCTTCTCGACCGTCGCTCTGGCGTCGGCGGTCGTCGCCTTCACGGAGTCGACGGCCTTCGCGGTGGTCGCTGTGCTCTTCTCGGCGGCCTTGGTCGCGTCGGCCTTGACCTGAGCAGCCGCGGTGGCCGTGGCGTCCTTGGCGGACCGGGCCGCCTTCGTCGCCTCGGCACCCGCAGTGTCGGCGGCCTTGTCGACGGACGCCGTCGCCGTGCTCGCGGCGTCCTTCACCGCCTCCGCGACGGAGTCAACGGTGGCTGCGGCCTTGTCGCTCAGGTTGGCATCGGTCACACCGCGAGCCTACGCGGAGGTGACCCGTCGCAGCACCCTGGTCGCAGCAGGTGCCACGCCCCGCGCATCAGATCCGCGCGCTCTGACCCGCGAGAACAGCCGCCGAGGCGTCGGTATGGTCGTCGAGACCGGCCGTGCGGCTCAGGCCGCGACCTCGGGTCGCGACCAGCGCCACAAGGAAGACGGCGGCGTTGGTGAGCACGATCGTCGTGCCGGACGGGATCTCGAGGTGGTAGGAGAGATACATCCCGACGGCACCGCAGATCGTGCCGAGCACCGTCGAGATCCAGAGCATCCGGCTGAACGAGTCCGTGACCATCCGCGCGACCACGGCCGGGATCACGAGGGTGGCGGCGACGAGAGTGACACCGATGATGCTCAGGGTGGCGAGGATCGACATCGAGAGCACGACCATGAGCACGGTGTCCATCAGCCCGACGTTGATGCCCGACACAGCGGCCACGTCGGGGTCGAACGTCGAGAACAGCAGCTGGCGGTGGAGAACCACGAAGGTGACGACGGCGCCGACCAGCACCGCACCGAGCAGCGCGAGGTCACCGGCCGAGACACCGTTGATGCTGCCGAAGAGCAGGCTGTCGAAGGCCGGCCCCTTGTTGCCGAACCGGGTGAGCAGCGCGACTCCGAGGGCGAACGACGCGGTGGTGACCACTCCGATCGCCGCGTCGGCCCCGATCCGCTTGGACCGCGTGACGGCGTTGATGGCGAGCGCAGAGGCGAGCCCCCACAGCCCGGCTCCCAGCACGATGGGGACACCGAGCAGCGGGGCTGCGGCGTAACCGCCGAAGATCGCGTGCGAGAGGCCGTGACCGATATAGCTCATGCCGCGCAGGGTGATGTAGACGCCGATGAGGCCGCACAGCGCACCCGCGAGCGACGCGGCCACGAGGCCCTTGACGAAGAACTGGTACTGGAAGGGGTCGACGAGCATCTGCCACAGCGAGCTCATCGCACACCGACCGATCCGGTGGCGGGCTCGGTCACGGCGATGGTGGACCGCAGGTCGGAGACGGTGGACGGCCCCGTGGGGACGCTGTCGACGACGAGGGGCAGACCGAGGTGCTGGAGGATCTCCATCCTGGCGCCGAACACCTCCTCGATGACCGACGGCACGATGACCTCGCGGGGAGGGCCGCTCGCGACGACACGGTGCTGCAGCGCCAACAGGTGCGGCAGGTGCGAGGCCATGCCGTTGAGGTCGTGGGTGGTGAGCACGATGGCGAGGCCGTCGCGGTTGAGGTCGTCGAGCAGGTGCAGCACCTCGTGCCGCGTCTGCACGTCGACGCCCGACGTCGGCTCGTCGAGCAGGAGGAGGCTCGGTCGTCGGACGAGGGCCCGGGCCAGGAACATCCGCTGCTGCTGACCACCGGACAGCTCGCGGATGTGGCGGGCCGACAGATCGGCGATGCCGAGTCGCTCGAGGACCCCGGACACCTCGACGCGCTCGGAGCGCGACGGGCGCGGGTTGAGACCGCGGGGCTTGCGCGACATCAGCACGCAGTCGGCCACCGTCACGGGGAAGTTCCAGTTGACCGTCTCGAGCTGCGGGACATAGCTGAAGGCCAGCCCTGGCACGCGTTCGACGGTGCCGCGAGTGGGTTTCGCCGTACCGAGCAGCAGCTTGAGCAGGGTCGTCTTCCCGGAGCCTGACGGGCCGACGATTCCGGTGAACTGCCCGGGCATGACGTCATAGCTCACGTGGTGCAGGACCGGCGGACCACCGTAGGAGAAAGTGACGTCGCGGACGCTGACCAACGGTGTCGGCGGAATGGTCTCTGGCTGCGTCATTGGGGATAGTCCGCCCTGTCCGGGGTGACGTCGCTGACGTCCAGCGCATCGAGGGCGGTGGCGGTGCCACCGAGCGCCGTCACCATCGTGCGGAAGTCGTAGCGCATCAAGCCGAGCCACGAGTGGCCCGGGTCGCCGGGGATGCCGAGCAGGTCGTCGTCACGCAAGGTGTCCTCGTAGCGCGCGCCGGTCTCGGCCGCGATCTGCTCGAGCACCTTGGACGGGAAGACCTCCGAGCCGAAGATGACCGGCACCTTCTCGGTCTTGACCTGGTCGACGAGCCGCGCGATCTCCTTGGGCTGCGGGTCTTCGAAGTTCGACGGCTGCACGGCGCCGATGACCTTCCAGCCATAGTCCTGCGCGAAGTACGCATACGCGTCGTGGTAGGTCAGCAGCTCCTTCTTGCCGTCCGGGATCGTCGCCTGGTCCTTCTTCAGAGCGTCCGACAGCGCGGTCGCCTTGACGATGAACGCGTCGTAGTTGGCGGTGTAGTAGGCCGCGTTGCCCGGGTCACGGCGCACCATGACGTCCTTGATCACGCCGGCATACTTCATCGCGAACAGCGGGTCGGTCCACAGGTGCGGGTTGGGCTTGCCGTCCTCCTTGGGGAAGGAGAAGTCATAGATGTAGTCGGACTCGGGCAGCACCTGCTCGCCGATCTTCACGATCTCCGCGCCCGACTTGAGGTTCTCCTCGGCGAGCTGCAGGGTCGGGTCCTCGAGCTTGAGCCCGTTGACGATGACGATGTCGGCGCGCTCCATCGTCGCCGCGGTCTGCGGCGGCGGCTCGAACGTGTGGCTGTTGGTGCCCTCGGGCACGACCCCGACGACCTTGGCCCGGTCGCCCACGATGTTCGCGGCGATCGAGGTGATCGGCGCGACGGTGGTCACGATCGTGAGGGGAGCCCCCCCTCCTGCAGCAGAGGACCCTGACGCGGAGGACGACCCGCACCCGGCAAGGGCGAGAACGCCTACGACCAGCGGGAGCGCGGAGCGGCGGACGAGGGAACCGGACGGGCCGAGCGGCGTGCGTGACTGACGGGCGGGCATGCCTCGATTCTACTGCCGGTCTTTGGTTCCTGCCATTCGTTCGCAACAAGTGATCCGCACCGTGCGTGCGGCATACCCTCGCAGCAGTCCCGCGACCCGTCTGGGTCTGCCGCCCCGATCTCCAGGAGCTCACCATGACCGAGCGTCTTCTCCCGGGCGACCCTGCCCCGGCCCTCGACCTGGTGGACGACCACGGGGTGACGCATACGTGGGCGAAGCATGCCGGGGAGCGCGTGGTGCTCTACGTCTACCCCGCCGCGATGACCCCCGGCTGCACGAGGCAGGCCTGCGACTTCCGTGACTCGCTCGATGCGCTCAATGCGGCGGCCGTGACGGTGCTCGGGCTCTCCCCCGACAAGCCGGAGAAGCTCGCGACGTTCCGCGAGCGCGACGCGCTGACGTTCCCGCTCCTGTCCGACCCTGACAAGACGGTGCTGAGCGCCTATTCGGCGTATGGCGTGAAGAAGCTCTACGGCAAGACCGTCACGGGAGTGATCCGCTCGACCTTCGTCGTCGACGTCGACGCGGCGGGCACGGCCGTGATCGAGCACGCCTTCTACAACGTCAAGGCCACCGGGCACGTGGCCAAGCTCCGGCGAGACCTCGGCCTCTGACCCCTGGGTGCGTGCTGACGTGACGCGGCGTCAGACGACGGGGCGGCCGCTCATCGCCCAGGCGGCAGTGCCGCCCTCGACGTTGACGCTGTCGTAGCCCTGCGGGTTGAGCCAGCCGACGACCTGCGCGGAGCGTCCGCCGGAGTGGCAGATGACATAGACCGTGCGGTCGCGCGGGATCTCCTCGATGCGTACGGGGAGGACCGCCATCGGGATGAGGACGGCGGTCTCGACGTGGCCGCCGGCGTACTCGTTCGGCTCACGGACATCGACCAGCACGGTGGTCGGGTCGGTGGCCATGAGGTCGGCGAGCTCGGTCACGGTGACCGACGGGAGCGGGGTGTGGCCGAACACAAGGGACTCCTGGAGAGGCAAGGACGGAGCAGACGGATGCCGCGACGAGCGGCTCAGGCCAGGGAGAGGAACAGCTTCTCGAGGCGCTTGGGGTCCATGGGCGGAGTCTCGCCCTTGGCCTCGGCCTCGATGCAGGCCTTGAGCCCGCAGGAGACGATGGTGAACGCGGCCCGGTCCACCGCCTTCGACGCGGCCGAGAGCTGCGTCACGATGTCCTCGCAGTCGCGCCCGGCCTCGATCATGGCGAGGACCCCGTCGAGCTGGCCGCGCGCACGGCGCAGCCGGGTAGCCACTGCGGCTGCGGACTCGTCGTCCATCTGCATGACGTTCTCCTGGTCGTTGGTGCAGCGAGCGTACGTCTCGCCGGCACTCGTCCTGCGCAAAGGATCCATGCTGGCGGCGTCTGCGCTCACGATGTCATCACCGGGCGACTCAGCGCGCCAGGCATGAGTGCGAGATCGCGTCGTGCCGCAGCGAGGGTCAGCAGCCCGCCATCGAGGGTGGCGCTGTCGAGCTGGTGCCCGACGAGGACCCGGTGCGCGAGGTAGGACCGGAAGCCACTGGCGCAGAAGACGCGTACGGGTCGGCCGTGCGCGGCCGCGACGACCTCGTCGAGCCGGTCACGCAGCTCGGTGTGCGGGACGTTAAGGGCTCCGGACAGGGTGCCGTCGGCGTACTCCGTCGCGGAACGCACGTCGAGGAGCAGCACCGATCCGTCGAGCACGGAGTCGAGTTCCTGTGCGGTCCACGTCACGAGCATGCCGTCGAGGATGTTCTGTGCCATGAAGCCGGCCATGTTGACCGGGTCCTTCGCACTGCCGAACGGTGGGGCGTAGGCCAGCTCGAGCTCGGCGAGGTCGTCGACGTCCATGCCCGCCCGCAGCGCCACGGCGAGCACGTCGATGCGCTTGTCGACCCCGTCGCGACCGACCGCCTGCGCGCCGAGCAGCCGACCATCGGGGGCGAAGGTGACGGCGAGGTGGATCGCCTGCGCACCGGGGTAGTAGCCGGCGTGGTTGCCCGGGTGCAGGTGGATGGTGCGGTGCTCGACGCCGACGGCAGTGAGGCGCCGTGATGTCGGACCAGTGACAGCGGCCGTGAGGTCGAAGACCTTCACGATCGCGGTGCCGAGCACCGGCTTGGATGCGCTGGCGCGACCGAGGATCGCGTCAGCGGCGGTCCGTCCCTGGCGGTTGGCCGGACCGGCGAGCGGGACGACACCGGGCGCGCCCGTGACGGCATCGATGACCTGGATGGCGTCGCCGACCGCCCAGATGCGCGGGTCGCTGGTCTGCTGCGAGGTGGTCACGACCACAGCGCCCTGAGGCGAGAGCTCGAGCCCGGCGTCGCGGGCGAGGGTGGTCGAGGGGCGTACGCCGACGCCGAGGAGCACCACGTCAGCGGGGATGCGCCCACCGTCGGCGAGCACGACGTCGACCGCGTGCTGCGTCGTCGAGTCCTCGACCGCCGAGAAGGCGATGCCGGTGCGTACATCCACGTCATGCGCGCGCAGCTCGTCCTCGATGAGCGAGGCCATGTCGGCGTCGAGAGCAGGGAGCACCTGCGGAGCGAGCTCGACCAGGGTCACGTCGAGCCCGCGGTGGCGGAACGCCTCGACCGTCTCGAGCCCGATGAACCCCGCGCCGATCACCACAGCCTTCTGCGCACCCGCCTCGAGCATCGAGCGCAGCACGTCGGCATCGGGCACGTTGCGCAGCGTGCGGACCTGCGGACGGTCCAGGCCCGGCAGCGGCGGCACGATCGGTTCGGCACCGGTCGCGAGCACGAGGGCGTCGTAGGTCAGGTCGTACGTCCTGTCGCTCGCCAGGTCGCGCACGGCCACGCTCTGGGCGGCGCGGTCGATCGCGAGCACCTCGTGACGCACCCGGACGTCGAGGTCGAGGGAGTCGCGGAGCGACTGCGGGGTGTGCAACAGGAGCGAGGAGCGATCGCGGATGTCGCCACCGACGTGGTAGGGCAGACCGCAGTTGGCGAAGGAGACGTCGGGTCCCTTCTCGAGCACGACGATCTCGGCGCTCTCGTCGAGTCGCCGCAACCGTGCCGCCGCCGACATCCCGCCAGCCACTCCGCCGACCACCACGACCCGCATGTCTGCTCCCACCGCCGTACTCACAACGTCCAATACGTCGATGATACCCCCAGGGGTATTATCGACGCGCCCCCAGTGGCCCACGTCACCGACTTCTCGCGACGCGTCTCACCGGCCACGATGGGGCTGACCGATCGCGATCTCGCCGCCTCGGCCAGTGACCCGCCCGCTGCGGTGGACCGGAGGTGGGAGGCTCCTCGAGTGCGACGTCCCTGGCTCACCCGCAACCTGCTGCTGCTCACGCTCGTGTCCCTCACCCAGGACGCCGCGAGCGAGCTGCTCTATCCGTTGCTGCCGCTGCTGATCACGGGGGTCCTCGCCGCTCCCCCGGTCGTGCTCGGAGTCGTCGAGGGCTGCGCCGAGGCCGCCGCCGGGATCTCGAAGTACGTCGCCGGACGCTGGAGCGACGGCCGCGCACGCAAGCCCTTCGTCACCACCGGCTATGCCATGGCCGCACTCGGCAAGGTGATCGTGGCCGCATCGTTCGTGTGGCCGATGGTGCTCGTCGGCCGGGTCGTCGACCGCCTCGGAAAGGGCGTGCGCTCGGCGCCGCGCGACGCGCTCATCGCCGCCTCGGTGCCGCGCGAGGACTACGGCCGCGCCTTCGGCTTCCACCGCACCGGCGACACGCTCGGCGCGGTGATCGGCCCGCTGATCGCACTGGCGGGGCTCGCAGCGCTCGACGGCAACCTACGCGCCGTGCTCTGGTGGGCCGTCGTCCCTGCGGTGCTCTCGACCCTGCTGACGTTCTTCGTCGTGGAGAACCGTCGACGACCAGACCGCTCCGTGGACCTCACCGAGGAGCAGCCGCCGATCACTGCGAGGGTGCCGAGAAGCCCTCTACCGCCTGAGTTCTGGCGCGTAACCGTCGTGCTCGTCGCTATCGCCGTCGTCAACTTCCCGGATGCGCTGCTCCTGCTGCGCATCAGCGACCTCGGCTTCACCACCACCCAGGTCGTGCTGGCGTACGTCCTCTACAACCTCGTCTACACACTCGGCTCGTACCCCGCCGGCGCCCTGTCCGACCGCCTTCCGCGACCCCTCGTCTACGGCGTCGGGCTGCTCGCGTTTGCTGCGGCGTACGCCGGGCTCGCGCTGATCGGTCACAGCGGCTGGGCGTTCGTCCTCATGGGCTTCTACGGCCTGTTCCCCGCGTTCACCGACGGTGTCGGCAAGGCGTGGATCTCGACGCTCGTGACCGACGAGCACCGCGGCCGCGCACAGGGTGTGTTCCAGTCGCTGAGCAACGGCGCCGTCTTCCTGGCCGGGCTCTGGGCCGGACTCAGCTGGACCCTCGGCCCGGGCGGTGGCGTGGTGCCGCTGCTCGTCTCCGGCACGCTGGCCGCCATCGCCGGCGCGATCCTCGTCGTGGGCCGCCACCGCGTCACCGGGATCCCGGTCGCGCTCGCCTAGTCTGGGTACCACGCGGGAGTGGTGGAACTGGCAGACACGCAGGACTTAGGATCCTGTGCTTTCGAGCGTGCGGGTTCAAGTCCCGCCTTCCGCACAGATCGTCCTCGAGTTACTGCCCCTATCCCTGGTTCCAGGCCCCACAACCGGGGATTCGGCCAGTATCTCGAGGACCTCGCCGGGTGGTGGCGCAGACTGGTGCGATGAGTGATGTCGAGGTTGAGGACAACCCGGTCGAGTCGCGTGTCGAGGGTCGGGTCGATGGCCAGCTCGCAGGCTTCGCGGCGTACGTCGATCGCGACGGCGCACGGGTGTTCACCCACACCGAGGTAGACCCGGCATACGGCGGTCAGGGTGTCGGCGGTGCGATCGCGCGGGGCGCCCTCGACGGCGCCCGTGCCGCTGGTCTCCGCGTGGTGCCGCAGTGCCCCTTCATCCACGGCTGGATCGAGAAGCACCCCGACTACGCCGACCTCGTCGCAGCAGCCTGATCACGCTCCGCCGGTCGCTGCCGGCGCGGTCGTACGGTCAGGACCCGCCTGACACCGTCACGGGCCCGTTGTTCGACGAGCCCCCGTTCGACGCACCAGTGTTCGACGACCCAGAGCTCGACGAGCCGTTGCTCGACGATGACTGGCTCCGGGTCCGCTGCGGCTGTGGCGTCGGGACGCTGCCGCTCCAGTCAGGGCCGACGGTGAGGACGATGACCGACCCGGTGCCGTCGGCGACGAGCGACGAGACCCCGGTGAGCCCGGCGAGCGTGCGCGCGGCACCGATCTCGGCCGAGGCGTAGGAGATCGTCGTGGCTCTCACGGTGCCACCCGGAGCATTGCCGACGCCGACGACAGTGAATCCCTGGGCCGTGAGGTCGTCCGCGGCAGCGCGGGCCGCTCCAGCCACACCGGTGCCGTTGAGGACTCGCACCTGGATCAGTCGGGGGCTCACGGCGTCGCGTGCGGTCGCGGCGCGGGCCGTCGACGGCGCTGCCGCCTGGCGTACGACGACCGGTTGCGAGGACTTCACCGCGACCGTCTGGGTGCCGAACAGGGCACCAAGACCCACGGCGCCGACTGCTCCGACGACCGCGGTGCCAGCGGTCAGCGCGGTGATCCGGCGGAGCAGCACGTCGCGGTGGTCGCTGGTCCAGGGACTGTCGGGCACGACGACTCCAGGGCGAACTCCGACGACGGGTGTGGCACGGGCTATCGGGCGCATGCAGTGGGCAGGCGTCGGGAGCCTGACCAGACATCACCCTGCCGGAAGCCGCTGTGGCACCCCTGAGGCAGACATGTACGAGAACTGCGAATTGCGAACACGGCGGTCGGGCGACCATGATCGCGATTTCGGGACACCAGACGTAGTTCAACTGCCTTGATCATCCCTAGGGGAAGAAGTGTGCAGTGGGGGTCGAGGGGCGGCCGACCGAGAGCGTCTACTGCTCCGGGAGGAGGGTTCGCAGGACGGGTACGAGAGCTCGCAGGGCATTGCCGCGGTGGCTGATCGCGTCCTTCTCGACGTCGGTGAGCTCGGCGCTCGTGCGCTGCTCGCCGTCGGGCACGAAGATCGGGTCGTAGCCGAAGCCGTTGGCGCCGCGCGGGTTGCGGACCAGACGACCGTGCATGTCACCGTGCACGACGGCCTCGCGATCGTCGGGGAGCACGAGCGCGACCGCGCAGGTGAAGTGTGCGGCGAGCCGGTCGTCGGGGGTGTCGCCGAGCTGGGCGAGCACGAGCTCGAGGTTGGCGACGTCGCCCTTGCCCCCAGACCACCGGGCTGACAGCACGCCCGGCATGCCGTTGAGCGCGTCGACGCAGAGGCCCGAGTCGTCCGACACGGCAGGCACTCCCGTGGCCGCGCACACCGCACGCGCCTTGAGCAGGGCGTTGCCCTCGAACGTCGGCTCGGTCTCCGCCACCTCAGGAACGTCGTCGAACTCGTCGATGCCGACCACGTCGACGTGCAGCCCGGCCTCGTCGAGGATGCGCGCCATCTCCGAGATCTTGTGCGCGTTGCGCGACGCGAGCACGACGCGAGACCGACCGGTCACGACTGCGCCAGCGCCGCGATCTGCAGCCGGGTCAGCTCGGCGCAGCCGTCGGAGGCGAGCGCGAGCAGTTGGTCGAGCAGCGCGCGGTCGAAGGGCTCACCCTCGGCGGTGCCCTGCACCTCGACATAGCGACCGTCGCCGGTCATGACCACGTTCATGTCGGTGTCGGCCGAGACGTCGTCGTCGTAGTGCAGGTCGAGGCGCGCCTCGCCGGCGACGATCCCGACGCTCACGGCCGCAACAGAGTTGGCCAGCGGCGTGGCGGAGGCCTTGATGTGGCCCTTGCCGCGCGCCCACTCGATGGCGTCGGCGAGGGCGACGTAGGCGCCGGTGACAGCCGCGGTAC
The DNA here is from genome assembly GCA_031360335.1 of Candidatus Nanopelagicales bacterium. GTDB lineage: Bacteria > Actinomycetota > Actinomycetes > S36-B12 > CAIYMF01 > Longivirga. The sequence goes on along the minus strand of JANMBJ010000254.1, from coordinate 8,010 downwards.
GGGTGCCACCGTCGGCCTGCAGGACGTCGCAGTCGATCATGATCGAGTTCTCGCCGAGAGCCGACAGGTCGATCGCCGCGCGCAACGAACGCCCGATGAGCCGAGAGATCTCGTGGGTGCGACCACCCACCTTGCCGCGCACCGACTCGCGCTCGTTACGCGTGTTGGTCGCTCGCGGGAGCATGGCGTACTCCCCCGTCACCCAGCCGAGGCCCGAGTCCTTGCGCCAGCGCGGCACACCGGGCGTGAACGACGCGGTGCACAGCACCCGGGTGCGCCCGAACTCCACGAGGCAGGAGCCCTCGGCATGGTCGAGCCAGCCACGCTGGAAGGTCACCGGACGGAGCTGGTCGGCGGCACGGCCGTCGCTGCGAGTCATGCGGCAGAGCCTAGGTCCAGCGTCAGACGTCGATGACCAGGCCCTGGGTGGCGAGGACGAGGTCGCCGTCGTACGCAGCAGACGCCTCTGCCTGGGTCTCCTCGCGCGACGTCCAGGGGACGAGGTGCGTCAGGACGAGACGGCCCGCCTCGGCGCGGATGGCGTGCTCCGCCGCTTGGGTCGCGGTGAGGTGCAGGTTGGGCGGGAGGTTCTCATAGCGCGAGATGAAGGAGGCCTCGTAGAGCGCGAGGTCGACACCGCGAGACAGCTCGACGAGGGCGTCGCTCTCGCCGGTGTCGCCGCTGAAGACGAGCGACCTGCCGCCTGCTTCGACCCGCGTGGCGTAGGCCTCGACCGGATGGTTGACGCGGGTGGTCGTGATGCGGAACGGCCCGATCTCCGTGACCGGCAGGTGATCGCGGAAGATGAACTCACCGTGCATGGTGTCTTCGGGCGGCAGGTCATAGGCCCGCGCCATCCGGTCTGCCGTGCCCGTCGGCCCGAGCACCGGGATCGCATGCGCTGGGCCTTCGGGCCGATAGCGCCGCCAGACGTAGTAGGACGTGAGATCCAGGCAGTGGTCGGCGTGCAGGTGCGAGAGCACGACCGCGTCGACGTCGAGCACGCCGGTCACCCGCTGCAGCGCGCCGAACGCACCGTTGCCGAGGTCGAGCACGACCCGGTGGCCGTCGTGCTCGACGAGATAGCACGACGCGGGACTGTCTGGGCCGGGATAGCTGCCGGCGCAGCCGACGATGGTGAGACGCATCAGGAGACCACCTCGGCGGCGTGCTCGACGGCGACGACCTCGGGACCGAGGAAGCGGCGTGCGAGGGCGGTGAAGGGCGCGGGGTCGCCCGTGGCGCGAAAGCGATGCACCGGTGCGGGGCGCGACGGGTCGCGCTCGAGACCGTGCGCGACGAGCGTGCGATAGACGTCGAGCGCGGTCTCGTCGGCGCTGCTGACCAGAGTGACGTCCTCGCCAACGACGTAGGAGATGACGCCGGACAGCAGCGGATAGTGAGTGCAGCCCAGCACGAGAGTGTCGACGCCCTGCTCGACGATCGGGTCGAGGTAGTCGTGCGCGACCTGCTGCAGCTCCGCGCCACCGGTGACCCCGGCCTCGACGAACTCGACGAAGCGCGGGCAGGCCCGCTGCACCAGGGTGATCTGCGGAGCCGCGGCGAAGGCGTCTGCGTAGGCGCCGCTCGTCACGGTGGCACGCGTGCCGATCACTCCGACCCGGTCGTTGCGGGTCACGCGCACGGCGCGACGCACGGCCGGCTGGATCACCTCGACGACGGGTACGTCGTACCTCTCACGCGCATCGCGCAGGACCGCTGCACTCGCGGAGTTGCATGCGATGACGAGCATCTTGACGCCCTCCTCGACGAGGTGGTCCATCACGTCGAGCGCGAACGCGCGCACCTCGGGGATGGGACGCGGTCCGTAGGGACCGCGCGCGGTGTCACCGATGTAGAGCACCGGCTCGTGCGGCAGCTGGTCGAGGACAGCACGCGCGACGGTGAGCCCGCCGACGCCGGAGTCGAAGATCCCGATGGGCGAGTCCGTCACGAACGCGACCCTACGGCCCCGGCAGGCCCAGAGTGAGCACCTCACGCGCCGGCTGTGAGGGGCGCCACGTGCGTCTCGCGGCCAGTTGCCAGCGGATCGACGTCCGGCCTAACGTCACCAGGGTCGGGTGCGGACGCGCGCGACGACCGACCTCTGGGGGCACCGTGCGCGCAATGACCTATGACTCCTACGGCGACAGCTCGGTCCTGCGGCTCCGCGACCTGCCCGACCCGAAGGTCGGCCCGGGCGAGGTGCGCATCCGGGTGCTGCGCGCATCGGTGAACCCGGTCGACTGGAAGATCATGGCCGGTGGGCTCGACGGGCTCATGGACGCGTGGCTCCCGGCCATCCCCTGCTGGGACGTCGCCGGGGTGGTCGAGACGGTCGGCATCGACACCCCCGAGTTCGCGGTCGGCGATGAGGTCGTGTCGTACGCCCGCAAGGACGTCGTCCACGGCGGCACCGCGGCCGAGCTCGTGACGATGAGCGTCCGCGGGGTTGCCCGAAAGCCCGCCGCGCTGAGCTGGGACCAGGCCGGGGGGCTCCCGCTGGCCGGCCTGACGGCCCTGCAGACACTGGACCGCGTCGGGCTGCGCCACGGCGAGACCGTCCTCGTGCAGGGAGGCGCCGGAGGGGTCGGCTCGCTCGCCGTACAGATCGCGCACGCGCGCGGCGCGACCGTCATCGCGACTGCGTCGGTGCGCAATCACGACTTCCTTCGCGAGCTCGGGGTCGACCACCCCGTCGAGTACGGCGACGGCCTCGCCGACCGCGTCCACGCCGTGGCACCGGACGGCGTCGACGTCGTCGTCGACTATGTGGGCGGCGTGCTCGAGACGACGCTGGCGGTGCTGAAGCCCGGCGGTCGCCACGCCTCGATCACCGACCCCACGGTGCTCGAGTCCGGGGGCATCTGGTGCTGGGTGCGCCCCGATGCGGCCGGCCTCGCCACGCTCGGTGAGCTGGCCGACCGCGGCGCCCTCACCGTGGAGGTGGCCGAGGTCTTCCCGCTCGAGCGGCTGGCCGACGCCTTCGCCAGCAGCCAGGAGGGCCACACCCGAGGCAAGATCATCATCCGTGTCGCCGACTGACCAGGGCGGGACGTGACCTCGGCGTGACAGTCGCGGGCACGTCCGCCTGGCGTTTCGGGGCGGGGCATCGATCCTTGACGGGTGCACCGAGACATGTGCGCACCACTCGGTCTCTTGTGTCGTGAGCACATGTCTCGTGTGGTTCAGGCCCAGAGCTGGCCGTCGAGGGAGTCTTCGGCGTCGTCGAGGGTGCCTTCGTAGGCTCCGGTGCTCAGGTACTTCCAACCGCCGTCGCACACGATGACGGCGATGTCCGCGCTGCCGCCGGCCTTCACGACGCGGGCCCCGATCCCCAGTGCTGCGTGGAGGATCGCGCCGGTCGAGATGCCGGCGAAAATGCCCTCCTCCTCGAGGAGCTGCCGGGTCCGGCGTACTGCATCGCGTGGACCGACGGAGTAGCGCGTGGTGAGCACGGAGGCGTCGTAGAGCTCGGGCACGAAGCCCTCGTCGATGTTGCGCAGGCCGTAGACGAGCTCGCCGTAGCGCGGCTCCGCAGCGATGATCTCGATGCCCGGGACCTTCTCGCGCAGGAAGCGACCGGTGCCCATGAGGGTGCCGGTCGTGCCGAGCCCGGCGACGAAGTGCGTGATCGAAGGCAGGTCCTCGAGGATCTCGGGACCCGTGGTGTCGTAGTGCGCACGCGCGTTGGCCGGGTTGCCGTACTGGTAGAGCATCACCCAGTCGGGGTGGTCCTCGGCGAGTCCCTTGGCCACGCGCACGGCTTCGTTGGAGCCGCCGGCCGCGGGCGAGGAGACGATCTCCGCACCCCACATGCGGAGCAGCTGACGACGCTCGACCGAGGTGTTCTCCGGCATCACGCAGACAAGGCGATAGCCCTTGAGCTTGGCGGCCATCGCCAGGGAGATGCCGGTGTTGCCGCTGGTCGGCTCGAGGATCGTGCAGCCGGGACGCAGCAGCCCGTCCTTCTCGGCGGCCTCGACCATCGCGAGCGCGGCGCGGTCCTTGATCGACCCGGTGGGGTTACGGTCCTCGAGCTTGGCCCAGAGGCGCACGTCGGGCGAGGGCGAGAGACGCGGCAGCCCGACGAGCGGGGTACGGCCGACGGAGGCGAGCAACGACTCGTAGCGCATCGGACCGCTCAGCCGCCGGCGACAGCGGGCAGCACCGTGACGACGTCACCGTCGGTCATCGCGGTGTCGATGCCGTCGAGGAAGCGGACGTCCTCGTCGTTGAGATAGACGTTGACGAAACGACGCAGCGCAGCGCCGTCGACGATGCGGTCGTGGATGCCGGGGTGGCGCGTCTCGAGGTCGTCGAGGACCGCACGCAGCGTCTCGCCAGAGCCCTCGACGGCGCGGGCACCGTCGGTGTAGGTGCGCAGGATGGTCGGGATGCGGACCTCGATGGCCATGGCGGTCGTTCTCCACTCGTGGGAACCGTGGGTCACGGTTCGTGCAGGTCAGACGATGGGCCGGTGGCCCGAAGACGCAAGGCCGAGCGTACGGCGAGGTATTCCCGCGCACGAATCCGCCGCAGGGAATCTGTCCCGCATGCTGAGACAACGATGTCCACGGAGCGGTTGTGTTCCCCGACGTACACCTGAGGCTGCCAGTGCGACACGGTCGCACCGGGATGGTTGCCGGACGAGGTCGGCGGGACGTGGTCGCCGGTCAGACGATGGTGATCGGCTCCTCGGTGATCACCGCGTCGACGATGCGATAGCTGCGGAGCTCGTAGGGGCCGTCGTCGGTGCCGGTCTGGCGGGTCGAGACGAGCACGTAGTGCGCGTCGGGCTCGGAGGCATAGCTGACATCGGTGCGCGACGGATAGGCCTCGGTGGCGGTGTGCGAGTGGTAGACGACCACCGGCACCTCGGCGCGGTCGTCCATGTCGCGGTAGAGCCGGAACAGGTCCATCGAGTCGAACTCGTAGAACGTGGGCGAGCGGGCCGCGTTGACCATCGGGACGAACCGCTCGGGCCGGTCAGAGCCCTCCGGTCCGGCGATCACCCCGCACGCCTCGTCAGGGTGGTCCCGGCGCGCATGCGCGACCATCGCGTCGACCAGGTCCTGGCGGATCGTCAGCATCCACCCACCCTAGGCGCGTCCCACCCGTCCGCGAGTACCAGGTTGAACGGTTGCCAACTCGCCCGCCTTCACGACCGCTAGACCTCTGACTCGGGGAGGTCGGAGTCGAGTTACTCGGGGAGGTCGGAGTCGAGGAGCTGGGTGTCGAGGCTGGTGAGGGCTCGCACGAGGGTGTCCTGGAGGAAGGTGAGCCAGTCGTAGACGTGGAAGAGGGCGAAGAGCGGGTCGTCCTCGGGGAGCTCGAGGAAGTCGTCGTGGTTGTCCTCCTCGATGCCCAGCCGGCTGCCGAGGGTGAGGCGCAGGTCGTTGAGGGTGCCGAGCCAGGACTGCGCCTCCTGCTCGTTGAGGACGAGCTTGTCGCCGGACCGGACGAGGGTCGCCCGGACGGTGGCAGCGTGGGCGAGCTTGGAGTCGCGCAGCGAACGCTCGGTGAACCGCCGGAACTCCGAGGAGGCCTCCTCGTCGTCGGAGTAGGCATCCGGGAACAACCGCGCCAGAGCCGGGTCGTCGGAGCGCTCGGCGTCCGGGTCGATTCCGACCATCCGCGCCAGCGGATCGGCGTCGGCCCAGTCGTCGTCCGGAGCCACGAACTCCTCGAGCTGGCCTACGAGGTCGGTGAGGATCGAGCGCTCAGCGGTGTCCGTACGCAGGTAGATCCGCCCGGTGAAGCTGCGGCGGAAGCCGTGCACCGCCACGTCAGTCGTCCTTCTGCAGGGTCGCCCAGAGTCCGTAGGAGTGCATCGCGGTCACGTCGCGCTCCATCTCCTCGCGGCTGCCGCTCGAGACGACGGCCCGGCCCTCGTGGTGCACGTCGCTCATGAGCTTCTCGGCCTTCTCCTTCGAATAGCCGAAGTGGGTCATGAACACGTAGGTGACATAGGACATGAGGTTGACCGGGTCGTTCCACACGAGCGTGATCCACGGGGTGTCGGGCGCCGTGACGCTCTCGACGTCCGGGCGCTCGAGCTCGACCGGCGCTGTTCCCACGAGTGCCATGCTCCCACGAGCCGCCGGGGACCCCCGACGCGTCGTACCCTCAGGGCGTGTCCGACCGCCTTCTCCCTGTGCCCCCCCGTGATCCCTCACTGCCCGAGCCCCCGCTGCTCGCGACGATCCGCGACGGTGTGATCGGCGACGACCAGGTGATGTACGGCCCGTTCGGGGCCAGGCGGGTGACCTACGCCGACTACACCGCGTCGGGCCGCGCCCTGGGGTTCCTCGAGGACTTCATCCGGGCCGAGGTGCTCCCCCGCTATGCCAACACGCACACGGAGAGCAGCGGCACCGGGCTGCAGACCACCCGCCTGCGTGAGGACGCCCGCGGCGTCATCCACGACAGCCTCGGCTGCGGCGACGATGCCGTGGTCATCTTCTGCGGCTCAGGGTCGACCGGCGCGATCGACAAGCTGGTCGGCGTGCTCGGGCTCCGCATCCCCGCCGACCTCGATCTCCACTACGGCTTCTCCTCGCAGATCCCGGCCGCCGAGCGACCGGTGGTCTTCATCGGGCCGTTCGAGCACCACAGCAACGAGCTGCCCTGGCGCGAGTCCATCGCCGATGTCGTGCAGATCCCCGAGGACTCTGACGGACACATCGACGTCGCGCGCCTCGAAGCCGAGCTCATCGCCCTCGCCGACCGGCCCGTCAAGATCGGGTCGTTCAGCGCCGCGTCGAACGTCACCGGCATCATGACCGACACCCACGGCATCTCGAGCCTGCTCCACCGTCACGGAGCGCTCGCGGTGTGGGACTACGCGGCAGCTGCGCCCTACCTCGACATCGACATGGCGGGCGACCACGCGGATCCCATGTCCTACAAGGACGCTGTGGTTCTCTCGCCCCACAAGTTCATCGGTGGTCCGGGCACCCCCGGGGTCCTGGCGATCCGTCGCCACCTGCTCACGAACTCGGTGCCGGTGGTCGTCGGCGGCGGCACCGTGGCCTACGTCAACCCCGCCGAGCACGTCTATCTGTCCGACCCCGTGCACCGTGAGGAGGCCGGCACCCCCGCCATCGTCGAGTCGATCCGCGCGGGCCTGGTCTTCGACCTCAAGCGCAACGTCGGCACCGACGTCATCCGCGCGCACGAGTCGGACTTCCTGCGCCGCGCTGTGCTGGGGTGGAGCCAGCACCCGAGCATCGACATCCTCGGCAACGTCGAGGCCGAGCGGCTCTCGATCGTGTCCTTCACCGTACGCCGGCCGGGTGGCCGCTACCTCCACCACAACCTCGTCGTCGCGATCCTCAACGACCTCTTCGGGATCCAGAGCCGCGGCGGCTGCTCGTGCGCTGGCCCCTACGGCCACCGTCTGCTCGGCATCGACATCGAGCGCAGCCACGAGTTCGAGCGCGAGATCACCCACGGCTGTGAGGGCATCAAGCCGGGCTGGGTGCGGGTCAACTTCAACTACTTCATCAGCGACGCGGTGTTCTCCTACGTCGTGCAGGCGGTCGGTCTCATCGCCGACCACGGCTGGAGGCTCGTGCCGGAATATCGGTTCGACCTCGCATCGGGACGCTGGCGGCACAAGGACGGCCCGGTCGAGCCGCCGCTGCGACTCGCTCAGCTCACCTACGTCGACGGTGCCCTCACCTACCCGTGCCATGACGACACCGCCCCCGAGTCCGACCTCGAGGGCTACCTCACCTACGCCCACGACCTCATGGAGTCGCTGCCCGATCCCGGTGGCGACGTCGAGCAGTCACGCGTGAGCGTCGACTTCGAGCACCTGCGCTGGTTCGAGCTCCCCGACATCTGCCTGAGCGCCGTTGTTTTTTTGTGCGGGCCGGGGGTGGGGTTCAACGGCGCCCTTTTTACGGTAACCTATTGGTATATCTTGGTTGGTTGGAGGGCGGGTGGGGTTTGGGGGTGGTGGGGGTGGGGGGGCTGGGGCCGACTTATCCACTCCCCCGACCA
>JANMBJ010000250.1:0-1954 GCA_031360335.1 Candidatus Nanopelagicales bacterium | reverse complement strand
GCTGTCGCCTTGGGCGCCGCGGTGGCCGATGTGGTCGCGGCACTCACGCGGGTCGGTGCCCTGGTGCAGGCTGGCGCGGCGACCGACGTCTCCGGGGTGCGAGCCGCGACTCTGGCCGGGGATCTGGTCGGCGCCCTCGACGTGGGTGAGACGGCGGTGGCCGTCCTGGGCCGTCGAGCAGACAGATCCCTCGAGCTGCGGGCAGCAGGGTTCGCCTCGCTGCGCTCCTACCTCATCACGGGGGTCGGCGTCAGCCAAAGCCATGCCAACGCCATCGTGGCCCGAGGCCGTTAGCTCGAGAGCTACACGGCGACACGCGATGCGGTGCACATCGGCGAAGTCGGCCTCGATGCTGCTCGCGTGATCACCGAGAAGGTCGACCACGCCATCTGCGACCTCGTCGGCGAAGCGAGGAGTGCCAAGCGGGCAGAGGGCGAAGCAGTGCTGCTTCCACTGGCCCGCGCGCTCTGCGTGGACGACGTCGCGTCCGCCGGCGACAAGCTCGCTGAGGTGCTGGACCCGCAGGGTCGCGCCGAGCGCGCCCTGCGTCGGTTCGAGCAGCAGAGCCTCGCGTGTGCGCGGGTAGGGGACCACTACGTCGTCAAGGGCGCCCTCCCGGTCGACACCGGCGCCGGCCTGGTCACGATCCTCGAAGCGATGGTCGACCAGAAGTTCCGCACCGGTTCGCTGCGGGAGGACGAGCAGCCCACCGGTGACGACGCCGCTGATGCCCGACGACGGCGCCTGACCCGCCCCCGCCTGTGGACTGAGGCGTTCGACGAGATCGTGCAGCACGTCCTCGCCGATCCCACCCAGATCGGCCTCGGGCTGCGCCACGGCAATGCTCCCCACCTCACCCTGGTGGTCGAGCAGGCGACGCTCGATGCTGGTCTCGGCGGGGAAGCCCTCGTGCCCGGCGAGACGACCCCGCTGCCCCTCCCCCACGACACCGTGCAACGCCTGCTCTGCGACGCCGACATCACCGAGGTCATCGTCGCCACCATGGTCCCCGACTCCCGCGACCGCGCCACCATGCGCGACCTCGCCCGCACCGACCGCGACACCCGACGCGCAGCAACCACCGTCGACCCCCACACCCTCATCGACCACTGCGGCCACGTCCTGTGCGTCGGCCGCACCCACCGCACCGCCACCACAGCCCAACGCACCGCACTCACGGTCCGCGACCGGCACTGCCGCTTCCCCGGCTGCCGAGTCGACATCCACCGCTGCGAAGCCCACCACGTCCAAGAATGGGAACTCGGCGGCACCACCTGCCTCGCCAACCTCGTCCTGCTCTGCCAAGCCCACCACATGCTCGTCCACGAAGGCGGCCGGCGAATCACCGCCGACCCACCACCCGACCCCGGTCACCCCGACCACTGCCAATTCCAACCACCCACTGACCGACGCTACGAATCACCACTCGCCGGCACCACCGGCCTGCACTGGCGACACCACAACCGACCACTCGCATCCTGACCAGCACCACCCGCGACGGGCGAAGCCTGCCCGCCCACCCCCGCCCCAGCGAGCACCGAACTCAGCACTCCCGATTCGAGGCACCTAGCGGTGTCTCAGTGGCGGCGATTCGTGGCAGGGAGTGCCGAGGCGGTATCGAGGCCGCGCTCGCGCACGAAGGCACAAAGCTCCTGATCCTGGTCGGCAGCCAACGGTGCGCGAGGTACGTCGAACATCGCACCAGCCTCCTGACGGAAGACGAAGGCTTCCGGTGCGACGGTGACGGAGCGCACTGCGTCCCACCCCCATCGGACCGACGTGGAGGCGGTCCGGGACTCGAGAGCCTTGTCCGTGATGACGTAGTCCCGGGGGCTGCACATCGACGCCGGCACGGTCAGTGCCGCGAGGTATTTGCCGCGCAGCAGCCACAGACCGATCGCGGTGCCCACGACCCCAGCTCCGCCCAGGAGCAGGCCGACCTGGCCCCCGACCA
>JANMBJ010000020.1:0-4083 GCA_031360335.1 Candidatus Nanopelagicales bacterium | reverse complement strand
ATCGGTCAGATCGTGACCTTCTACCCGACGAAGTCCACGGTGCTGATCACGCACCGGATCGTGGGACTGACCCACGTGGATCGAGTCGACGACGCCGGCAACCCCGTGCTGGCCCCCAACGGCAAGCCGCTCAACGACCCGTACATCAAGACCAAGGGCGACGCCAACAAGACCGTCGACCCCAACCTGACGCCCGCGACGCAGGTGCGTGGGATCGTCAGAGAGGTCTATCCGCGATGGGGATTCGGGCTGGCCTGGGCACACTCGGTCGTTGAGCGCCTTGCCGTTCGGGGCCAGCACGGGGTTGCCTGCGTCGTCGACCCGATCCACGTGGGTCAGTCCGACGATCCGGTGTGTGATCAGGACCTGGGACTTCGTCGGGTAGAAGGTCACGATCTGACCGATGCGCAGCTGCGACGCGCTGGTGACCTGCTGGATGACCACGGCGTCGCCGACCTCGATCTCCGGCGACATCGAACCGCTCGTCACGACGAGCAGCCGCTCGCCGCGTACCTGGAACCAGAGCGGCACGGCGTAGGAAGCCAGGATCGCGCCGACGAACAACGTGAGCACGAGGAAGAACGCCACCCGCGACCAGTTGGTCGGAGCCCCGTTCACTAGTCGCGAGAGCCGGATACGGCGGACGAGAGGCGATTCGGGTGCGGATGCTGGAGCGGCGCCTTCGAGCTGCGCGAATTCGAGCTGCGTCACCTCAGGGGCGACGACGTCAGCGGGCGCCGCGCCTCGGTCGCTGGTCAGCATCGCCATGGTCGTCACCCGCTCTCGTCGTGAGGTCCCGGTGCCGGCGCGCAGGTCCCGTGGAACGGGCGGCGCGCCAGCACACGGGGCTGCTAGTTGTTCTTCGTCTGCTCGGCGTCGAACGTCAGCTGCACGGTCGCCGTCGCAGATGCGAAGGTCGACGTCGTGGCCAACGGGAGATCCATGGCGACGCAGAGCGCGTCGGCACCCGCCCCGGCCGCGATCGGTCGGTCACCCGCCTGGAAACCGTTGGCGTTGCTGCCGACCACGGGGGTGGTTGTGGTGCCGATGGTCACGTTGGACGCGACTGCGGTGCCACCACCGGTGTTGCCCGCCGCGCACTGGGCGTTGGAGACACCCTGGAACACGGTGTAGCGCAGGACCGATGACAGGTTCTTCGTCTCGACGGTCGTGATGCCACTGATCGCATAGCGCAGATCCAGGGAGCCGGTGTTGGTGACGTTGACCGACCGGAACACGGTGTCGCCGGGTGCCAGGTTGGTGGCGGCCGCCAGCGTCGTGGACGCCTGGCCGTTGGCCTGGATCGACACGTTGCCGGAGGCATAGCTCACAGCAGCGGTCGCGCTGTCCTCGAACAGCGCCCCGGTGGTCAGCTGGCCGATGCCGACGAACGCGAGTCCGACGATCGCCACGGTGCCGACGAGACGCCGGCGCCGGTCACGATCGGCAGGAGCCGGCCGTTGGAAGGAGTCCATCTCCTCCAGGAGAACGTCCATGACGAATCCTCACCCTCTTCTGGGGACCCGAGATGGGACCTCCTCTGAGGATGTGATTCGGCGGTCAGGAGCCAACCTTGAGGTCTCGGACGCGTCACGCACGACCCTGACCGGTTGTCAAGGTTGCCGAATCGGGCTCACCAGCCGCGTTCGCGCCACTCAGCGAGGTGAGGGCGCTCGGCTCCGAGAGTCGTGTCGCCACCGTGCCCGGGATAGACCCAGGTCTCGTCCGGCAGCCGGTCGAACAGCCGCGACACGACCCCGGCATAGAGCGTGTCGAAACGGTCCGGGTCCTTCCACGTGTTTCCGACGCCGCCAGGGAACAGGCAGTCGCCGGTGAACAGGTGCGGGGGGCCGGTCGGGTCGTCGTAGAGGAGCGCGATCGAGCCAGGGGTGTGCCCGACGAGATGGATCGTCGTGAGCTCGACGTCACCGACGCGGATCGTGGCGCCGTCCTGAACGGTCTCGTCGATGACCGCCGCGATGTCGCGGGCGTCGTCGGAGTGCGCGATCGTCCGCGCGCCGGTCGCGGCCACGACGGACACCAGGGCGCCCCAGTGGTCGCCGTGCGCGTGCGTGGTCACGACGGCTGTCAGTCCCTCGTCACCGACGAGGTCGAGCAGACGCTCGGGCTCGGCTGCTGCGTCGACCAGCACCTGGGCTCCGGTCGTCGTGCAGCGCAGGAGATAGGCGTTGTTGTTGTAGGGCCCTACCGCCAGCTTGGAGATGACGAGGGCAGGCAGCTCACGGACGTCGGCGTTGCCCCCGACGCTCACGTCTCCGGTGTAGGTCACGCCGACATCCTCCACCGACAGCGACCGATTCGACGCGGTCGGGGGTCACCAACCGGCGGGCGGGTCTCCCGGGTCGGTCCCGTCGAGACGTCGCAGGGTCGGAGCCGTGCCCCGGCCGATGCGCCAGGCGAGCACGTCTGCCGGGTCGCCGATCACGTCGACGGCTCCGGAGCGCGAGTGCACGAAGAGCAGCGTGCGCTCGACGAAGTCGGCCGGCCAGTCGCCGGGTCGGTAGGCGAGACCGAGATCGACGTGGTGGATCTCCACCTCGCGCAGCCGGGCGAACGGCAGCGTGCGCCCGGGGGAGTCGGGCTCCTGCCCTGGCCGGGGTGCGCCGAAGATCACCAGGCGGTCCAGCGCGTCGTCGTCCGAGGTCGAGAGCAGGTCGAGCGCGACCACGAGCCGGGTGGCGCTGGCGCGTACGTCGTCGAGGAGATCGGCCGCCGGACGGCTGCTCCCGGCCTCGATGTCGCGCTCCCTCGACTCCAGGCTGGGATACATCGGCGTCGGCTCCCCGCTGCGCGCCCAGTCGACGAGCCGGATGATCCCGTCGGCGTTGCGCGCGATGTGGGTCAGCACGTGACCCACGCTCCAGCCGGGCAGGAGCGAGGGCTGGCGGGCGGTCCGGTCGTCGAGGTGCCCGGTCGTGGCGAGGAGTCGTTCGGTGGCCGCCGCGAGCGCAGCGAGGTCCGGGGCGAGGGACGGCAACGGCTCGGTCACCCGCCGCAGGCTACGCCCATCGCGGACGCCGGAATGTGGCTGTCGGTGCCTCTCGTTAGCCTGGACCCGCACGCGTCGACCCTGCCGCGTGCTGTTCGTCTGCCCGACTCGAGAACAGGATCTGGTGTGGCTGATCGCCTCGTCATCCGCGGCGCCCGTGAGCACAACCTCAAGGACGTGTCGCTGGACCTTCCGCGTGACGCCATGATCGTCTTCACCGGCCTGTCCGGTTCGGGCAAGTCGTCCCTGGCCTTCGACACGATCTTCGCCGAGGGCCAGCGACGCTACGTCGAGAGCCTGTCGGCCTATGCCCGCCAGTTCCTCGGCCAGATGGACAAGCCCGACGTCGACTTCATCGAAGGACTCTCGCCGGCGGTATCCATCGACCAGAAGTCGACCAACCGCAACCCCCGATCGACCGTCGGCACCATCACCGAGGTCTACGACTACCTCCGCCTCCTCTATGCCCGCGCCGGTCGCCCGCACTGCCCCCTCTGCGGCCGCGACATCGCGCGACAGACGCCGCAGCAGATCGTCGACCGGATCCTCGAGCTCAACGCGGGCGCCCGCTTCCAGCTGCTCGCCCCGGTGATCCGCGAGCGCAAGGGGGAATACTCCGACCTCTTCCGCCAGCTCCAGGCACAGGGCTTCTCCCGAGCCCGCGTCGACGGCGTCGTGCACTCGCTGGCCGAGCCGCCCACGTTGAAGAAGCAGGAGAAGCACACGATCGAGGTGGTCGTCGACCGGTTGTCGGTCAAGGCCGCCTCCAAGCGCCGGCTCACCGACTCGGTCGAGACCGCGCTGCGGCTCTCGAGCGGGCTGGTGACCCTCGACTTCGTCGACCTGGCCGAGGACGACCCGGATCGTGAGCGGATGTTCTCCGAGCACCTGGCCTGCCTCTATGACGGACTGTCGTTCGAGGAGCTCGAGCCGCGGTCGTTCTCCTTCAACTCACCGTTCGGCGCCTGCCCGGAGTGCACCGGCCTCGGCACCCGGATGGAGGTCGATCCCGAGCTCATCATCAGCGACCCGTCGATGACGCTTGCCGAGGGTGCGGTCGGCCCCTGGTCGAG
>JANMBJ010000185.1:0-2446 GCA_031360335.1 Candidatus Nanopelagicales bacterium | reverse complement strand
GGCTGCCGACGACGAGAAGCCGACAGCCGTCGCGCCCCGAGCAACGAGCACTCGGTCATCGGCTAGCAGGCTGAGCCCGCGCTCGCGCTGCACGAGCTCGCGCCGGGCAGAGTAGGACGTCTGCTCTGCGGCAAGATGGTTCTGGAGCGAACGCGGGCTGATCGCGAGACCCCGTGCCACGAAAAGGAGATCGGGGAGATCCTCGGATCTCGTCAGGGCACTCGTGACCGCAACCGACCAGCGGGGTTCCGGTCCCGGTCACGAATGTCGTCACGATAGGCGGTCTCGAGGTTCTGCACGAAGAACGCTGGACGCAGCATCGTCGCCGGCAGGCCCGGTCGACGTAGCCCATGGAGGCCCGGTTCTACGCAGTGCGAGTAGCGTGGTTCGCTGAGGATGGTGCGCACGGCGTCGACTGCCTGACGCTTCACGTCTTGCGCGATCAACACGCCAACTCGAATGATCAGCCGAGACGTTGAACTCACAGGTCGCAGTTGTCCACGCCGAGCGAAAACTGGGACTCCGCGGCTTCCGTGGGTTGTCAACGGGTCGGGGCGGCAGGGATCGGTTGCTGTGATCGGGTCCGTCGGGGGCCAGCGTCAGCACGCGCACGTGCGGGCTTCTAGGTTTCGGAGCGACCAAGCAACCGATTCCTGAAGTGAGCCGCACGTGCGCATCACCACCGCATTCAACAAGATGTTGTCCGTCTCTGGCGCCTCGGTGTCCTCGGTCGTGTTCGCTCCGGAGGGGATCGTCGTCGGGCTGCGTCGCCGCCCCGGACGCCCTCGGTGCCCGTGCGGTGCGAGGGGCAGCGGCACCTACGACACCTCGGTCCGGCGATGGTGGCACTTAGACGTCGGTGCGAGCAAGCTGTTCCTCGAAGCGCAGATCCGCCGGTGCACTGCCGGCGGTGTGACCGGGTCGTGACCGAGGCGGTGCCCTGGGCGCGGCCGCGGGCTCGGCACTCCCGCGACTTTGAGGACGTTGTCGCGTGGCTGGCGCAGCGCGCGGACAAGACCACGATCGCCCGATTGGTGCGGACCTCGTGGGAGACCAATGCGAGCGCTATCAGCGCAGCCATCGGGTCACCGGCGACTTGCCTTGCGCCAACACCCCACGGCTAGCTCCAACCCTCCGGAACCTCGGTGTCGACGACGCTCGAAAACTGAGCAGATGTGACGCTCGAAATGTGAGCACCTACCCACGATGGGGAAGTGATCACTTTGGAAGACTGGGCTTTGATCCGCAGGCTGCATCTGAGTGAGCGAGTGCCGATGGCGCAGATCGCGAGGGACCTGGGGATCTCGAGGAACACGGTGGCGAAAGCGGTCGCCTCGGCGGGTCCGCCGGGCTACTCCCGGCCGACGGTGGTGACGAGCTTCGCGCCCTTCGAGGTGCAGGTCCGGGGGCTGCTCGAGGCGACGCCTTCGATGCCGGCGACGGTGCTGGCCGAGCGGGTCGGGTGGTCGGGGTCGGCGACGTGGTTCCGGCAGAACGTCGCGCGGATCCGCCCGGACTACGCACCGACCGATCCGGCTGACCGGATCGTCTATCACCCGGGTCTGCCCAGAGTTTGGTTGACACCTGACCTGTGAGGATTCGTCCTCGCTGGAAGGATGTCGACCATGCCGAAGCCGTATCCCCAGGAGTTCCGCGACGATGTCGTGGCCGTGGCCCGTCAGGGCAGGGCTCCGTTGAACCAGATCGCGAGGGACTTCGGGATCTCCGAGGGCTGCTTGCACAACTGGATGAAGAAGGCCGACGTCGAGGACGGGAACCGTCCCGGAGTCACAGCCAAGGAGTCGGTCGAGTTGCGTGAGCTGAAGAAGCGCAACCGGCTCCTCGAGCAGGAGAACGAGGTCCTGCGTCGGGCAGCTGCCTACCTGTCCCAGGCGAACCTGCCGGGAAAATAGTCTTCCCTCTCGTCCGTGAGATGGCCGCGACCGGTGCCCGCATCAGGGTGCCGGTCGCGGTGGCGTGCAGGGTCCTGGGGCTCTCGACCCAGGGGTACTACAAGTGGCTCAAAGACCCTGTCTCGCAACGGGACTGGGACGACGCCCACGTGATCGACGCGGTCCTGGCGATCCACGAGGATGACCCGTCGTTGGGTTACCGGTTCCTCACCGATGAGCTCGCAGACATCGGCATCGTCGCCTCCGAGAACCGGGTCTGGCGGCTGTGCTCAACCGCGGGCGTGTTCGCCTCCCACTCGCGGAAGCGGTCCAAGGCCGGCAAGCCCGGCCCACCGGTCCACGACGACCTACTCGCTGTCGTAGATGACAAGGGACGAGTCCGGCACGAGTTCACCTCGACCGCCCCGAACCTGGTGTGGCTCACCGACATAACCGAGCACCGCACTGGCGAGGGCAAGCTGTACCTCTGTGCGATCAAGGACTGCTACTCCAACAAGATCGTCGGCTATTCCATCGCCTCCCACATGAAGTCC
>JANMBJ010000179.1:0-5864 GCA_031360335.1 Candidatus Nanopelagicales bacterium | reverse complement strand
AAGATCACGCGGTCAAGGAGGGGGGTGCTCGCGCCGATTCCTCAGGGATGGGTCTGCGTGCGGTTGTCGTGGTCGCCCTGGCCGCGTGGGCCGGGTGGCTGCTCTTTCGTGGCGTCGTGCGCAAGCAGGTGCCGTGGGTGGGGCTCGCGGTCATCGCCCTGCCCCTGGTCGTGTTCGGCTACACCGAGCGCCAGTGGGTGAGTGCGGAGAAGGAGTTCTCCTCCGTCGTGAAGACGATCGAACCGGTCGCTCCTGGTGTCCACTGCCAGCGGCTCGGCGAGTCGTTCACCTACGCCGGGGCCGAGCTCGGTCACGTCGAGTTCGACGAGAACGGCCTGCCCACCGGTCCCGCGTGGCTGTCGTACGAGACCTGCCAGAACCTCGCGGCCTACTGGCGTTCGTCAGCCGCGCAGAAGACCGGTCCGCCGCTCGAGCAGGTGATTGCGGTGCACGTGCTCTCCCACGAGAGCTATCACCTCGCGGGAATCGGCACCGAGTCGCTCGCGGAGTGCGACGCCATGCAGCGAGATGCGCGAACGGCGCAGGCGCTCGGCGCTTCGCAGCTGCAGGGACTGCAGCTCGCCAACACGTACTGGCAGACCGTCTATCCCGACATGCCGAGCGACTACACGACGCGTGACTGCGTTTCTGGCGGCAGGCTCGACAAGACGCCGGGGGACCAACTCTGGCCGTGATCGCGTACGTCGGTCACCGCAGGTCGAGGTAGCGCGTCGGCGTCAGGATCGCGTCGACAGCTCGGTCGTGCGCCTGGACCGGCAGGATCTCGACGACGTCGTCGTCGTGCACCACCGCCACGACGAGCGGCCGGTCCGCCGGTGCGGCTGTGTCGAGGTCGGCGAGCAACCGGTCGTAGTAGCCACCCGCCTTGCCGATGCGGTGGCCGGCAAGGTCGACACCGAGCGCCGGCGCGAACAGCACCCGGACGCCCATCGCCACAAGGCCGCTCGCACCACGACCCACGATCTCGCCCGTGGGCTCCGGGATACCGGGGGAGACCACTCCGGCGCCGAGGTCGTCGCGGTCCCAGGCCCAGCCGAGGTCGCCGCCGTCGCGGACAACGGGGAGGAGCACACCCACCGAGGCCTCCGACAGCGTTGCGCGGAGGGCCGCGGTGCCGGGTTCGGTCCCGTACGACGCGTAGGCCGCGACACTCGGCGAGCCGGCGCGGCCCGAAGCCTCAGCCGTCGCTGATGCGTTCAGCGTCGCGCTCATCCGGTCGCGGGTGTCGACGAGGAGGGCGGCGAGCTCGGGGATGGCGAGGGCGTGACGGGCGATGCCGTCGGCTGCGGTGCTGCGCGCGGCGGCGGTCCGGCCGCGGCGGCGGGCGCGGAGCTGCTCGCGTACGAGGTTCTTCGCGGCGACCAGGGCCGCCTCGACGCCGGCGGAGGCGGCATCAGCCTCGACCGTGGTGTCAAGCTCCGCGATGGCGGCCGTCTCAACCGTGTCGGTGTCGGTGTCGGTCGCGGCCACGGTGTCGGGGGGAGGGTGGTGGTCGTGCGGCAGCGTCACGGGGTCATCATGGCGCCCACCCCGTAGGGTCGGGGCGTGCGCAGCGTCGAGGAACACCTCCAGTCGGTCCTGGCAGGTGTCGAACCGCTGTCGCCGCTCGATGTGACCCTCGTCGATGCTCGTGGTTGCGTGCTCGCGGAGGACGTCACGGCGCCGTGGCCGCTGCCGGCGTTCGACAACGCGCAGACCGACGGCTATGCCGTGAAGGCCTCCGACCTGCTGGCGGCGAGCGACGGCAAACCGGTGACGCTGCGGGTGATCGACGACGTCCCGGCGGGCTATCGCGCGAGCGTCGAGGTCAGAGAAGGCAGCGCCATCCGCGTCCAGACCGGCGCCCCGCTCCCGGAGGGCGCGGAGGCCATCGTGCCGATGGACTGGACCGACGGTGGCACGGCCGAGGTCAAGGTGACCCGCAGCATCGCGCGTGGCGCCAACGTCCGTCGTCGCGGCGACGACGTACCACTGGGCGAGGTCGTCTGCAGCCGCGGAACGGTGCTCGGCCCGCGCGAGATCGCTCTGCTCGCTGCAGTCGGTCGGGGGCGCGTGTCGGTGCATCCGGAGCCACGCGTCGTCATCATCTCCATCGGCAGCGAGCTCGTGGAGCCCGGGATGCCGCTCTCGCCCGGTCTCATCGCCGACTCCAACGGTGTGACGATCGCTGCGGCGGTTCAGGAGGCGGGTGCGATCGCCTATCGCGTAGGCCCGCTGCCCGACGACGCGACCACGCTGCTCGCCACCCTCGAGGACCAGCTCGTGCGTGCCGACATGATCGTGACCACCGGTGGGGTCAGCGCGGGTGCCTACGACACGGTGAAGGACGTGCTCTCGCGCCTCGGCACGGTGGAGTTCACGACCGTCGCGATGCAGCCGGGGATGCCGCAGGGGCACGGCACGCTCGGCCCCGACGACACTCCGATCTTCACCCTTCCCGGCAACCCGGTGTCGGCCTACGTCTCCTTCGAGGTCTTCGTCCGACCCGTCATCCGGCGGATGCTCGGACACACGCAGATCTATCGTCCGGTCGTGCGTGCTGTGCTGGTCGACCCGCTCCCGTCGCCCGCGGGGCGACGGCAGTTCGCGCGGGGCCACCTCGCAGTTGAGGAGGGTCGCTACGTCGTACGCCCCGCCGGCGGCCAGGGCTCGCACATGCTCGGCAGCCTCGCCCAGGCCAACGCCCTCGTGGTCGTGCCCGAGGACATCACCGAGGTGAAGCCCGGAACCGCCGTCGCCGTGCTGCGACTCGACCAGGACTGAGTGCGATGACTGAGGCAGGCTTCACCCATCTCGACTCCTCCGGTGCCGCCCGTATGGTCGACGTGACGGCGAAGGACATCACCGTGCGCACCGCGACCGCGACCGGTCGGGTTCTCGTCTCCGCCGAGGTGGTGGCGCTGCTCCGCGGGGAGGGAGTGCCCAAGGGTGATGCCATCGCGGTGGCGCGCATCGCCGGGATCCAGGCGGCCAAGCGCACGCCCGATCTCGTGCCGCTCTGTCACCCGATCGCGATCCACGGCGTCACTGTCGACCTCGAGGTCCTCGACGACCGGGTCGCGATCGAGGCCACCGTGCGCACAGCAGACCGCACCGGTGTCGAGATGGAAGCGCTCACGTGCGTGGCGGTCGCGGGTCTCGCCCTCATCGACATGGTGAAGGGGGTGGACCCTGGCGCGACGATCACCGACGTACGCGTGGAGGAGAAGACCGGGGGCAAGACCGGTCTCTGGCGACGTGACGGCGTCACATGAGTGCTGCGGTGGTTCGGCGATGACCCCGTGACCGCGGCCTGGCCCGCGACGCTGGTCGACGGCCGGATCGGGCTGCGACCGCTCCGGCTGCGCGACTCGAAGGAGTGGCGGTCCGTACGCGCGCGCAACTCCGAGTGGCTGCGCCAGTGGGAGGCGACGAGCCCTGATCCGACGTCGGACGCACCGCCGACGTACTCCGCGATGGTCCGCCGGCTGCGTGGCGAGGCGCGTGAGGGCCGCACCCTGCCGTTCGTGGTGACCTACGACGACGAGCTCGTCGGCCAGCTCACGGTCGGCGGCGTCACCGGGGGCTCGCTGCGCTCGGCCTACATCGGCTATTGGATCGACCGCCGCTTCGCCGGCCGAGGAATCACTCCGACCGCGGTCGCGATGGCCACCGACCACTGCTTCGCCACCGGTCTGCACCGGATCGAGATCAACATCCGGCCCGAGAACCTCGCGTCGCGCCGCGTGGTCGAGAAGCTCGGCTTCCGCTCCGAGGGCCTGCGCCCCGCCTATCTCCACATCGATGGCGACTGGCGCGACCACCTCTCCTACGTGCTCACCGTCGACGAGGTCCCGACCGGTCTCCTGGCCCGCTGGCACCAGTCGCGCTCCTCAGCCACCTGACCGCCCGCCCTCGTCCCACCCGCTCCCGTGTCGTGCTCGAGCTACTGCCCGAACCCTTTGTTTCACCGACCACAACTGAGGATTCGGGCAGTAACTCAAGCTCGGGTGAGAGGCCGTGCGCTGCAGGACATCACGGGTGCACTCCAGTGAGACGTACGTCGAGTCGCGGCGACGCGGGCGGTGTGAGGAGCGACACGCCCACGCATGTGACGCGTGTGATGCACGGGGTTACGGGCTGAGGGACCTAGCCTCATAGCCGTGTCCAACCCCGGCTCCGCGTTCCTGTACGTGGGCATCATCGGTATGTGGGCGCTCGTCCTGGTCCCGATGTGGTTGAGAAGCCATGACGAGGCCAAGGAAACCAAGTCCGCTGACCGGTTCGCCCGCGCCATGGGCAGCCTGCGTCGCGGTGGCGACGCCGGCCAGCGCGAGATCCTGATGCCCGGCCGTCCTGCCTCGGTACGCGACACACAGGTCACTGTCGTCGGGTCCGCTGCCGAGCTCTCCCCGGCTGCAGTCGCCGCGAGCCGCCGCCGTCGGGTGCTGGCCGTGCTGACCGGGCTCCTCATCGTCTGGACCGTCGTCTCGGTGATCACCCACAAGGTGCCGACGGCGACCATCGCCGTCCCAGCCCTCCTCGTTCTCGGGTTCCTCGTCGTCGCCCGCCGCCAGGTGTCGCTCGCCGCCGACGTCCGACGTCGGCACGAGCGTCGTCTCACGCTCGCCGAAGCCGCCCGGGCGGCCGAGGCGCACTACGGCGCCGGCGAGACGCGGGCGCGCCGTGGTGGCCGAGCGGTCGAGTCGGCCCCCGAGCGCGAGCAGTCCGCCGCACGAACGTCGTACGTCGACGTGCCCGTCTCGGCTGCCTACACCGACAGCGGGGCGTGGAACGCCGTACCCACGACGTTGCCGACCTACGTCACCGCGCCGCGCGCCACGCGCATGCCGCGGGTCATCGACCTCACGACGCCGGGTTCCTGGAACGGCGCCGCGATGGTCGAGCAGGCACGCGAGACCCGGATCCCCGAGGCTGTGGCTGAGGGTGAGATGAAGGTGGAGACCTTCGCGATCACTGTGCCGCGTGACCCGCAGGTGCGTGCGGGCGTGCTCGTCGAGCCGGCCACCTACGCGGACCGATTCGTCGAGGACGACGTCGACGCCGCAGCTCTCGCGGCGAGCGACGACCTCGACGACCTGCTGTCCGACCCGCGCACCGGCTCCGGCCTGCGCACCGGCACCCACGGCCCCACCTGGCGCCGAGCAGCCAACGGCTGACCCCGGGCCGCCCGATCGGGCCGGACCCCTGCGTTTGGGCGCACCGCCGCTCGCTTGCTACCCTGTGGCACCGCAAGGGGCTGTAGCGCAGCTGGTAGCGCACCTCGTTCGCATCGAGGGGGTCAGGGGTTCGAATCCCCTCAGCTCCACCAACGCGGCGCACCCCCCGTCCGATCCTGGACGGGGGTTCGCTGCGTTGCTATCAGCTCAGCGATTCGAGGAGGAGCTCGCCACAGGCGAGCGACGGATCCCCTCAGCTCTACCAACACTGACAACTGCCCTAGTCACGCTCGTGTTCGTGCTGGTGCGCGTCCTCGCCTGGGTGCTGTGAGGCAGTGACAACTGAGTTGTCTGTGTCTGTCGGTGCCTGAGGGCCGCGAGGCACTGACAACTGCCCGGTCTGGCACGTCCGCGTCCGCGTGCTCGTGCTCGTGCTCGTGCTCGTGCTCGTGCTCGTGCACTGACAACTGGGTTGTCAGTGTCTGCCGGTGACTGAGGCTCGCGACGCACTGACAACTGCCTGGTCTGGCGCGTGCTCGTGCCGTAGCCCGTCCTCGTGCTCGTGCTCGGCAGTGACAACTCGAGTTGTCAGGCGACCTCGACGCTGATGGTGTGGAGTCCGCTCGAGGCGCCAGGGAAGACCGGGCGCTCGGACTCGTCCTGGGTGGCCCCGTCGAGGTCGGC
>JANMBJ010000125.1:0-18105 GCA_031360335.1 Candidatus Nanopelagicales bacterium | reverse complement strand
GCACGCCTACAGCTCCTATACGTTCGGCGAGCCGGCGACCCCCATCGTGCGCGGCTATCTGGCCGACCCCACGATCCTGCGCATCATGCATGTCGGTGCCGAGAAGTTTCACGTGTTCCACCTCCACGGAGGTGGTGACCGGTGGCGCTTCAACCCGGTCACGGACACGACTGCCAACTACTCCGCGACCGGTCTGGAGAAGGATCCGCCGGTCGTGCTCTCACCGTCGCAGCGCCTCGACTCCCAGTCCCTCGGCCCGGGTGAGTCGTTCAACCTCGAGATCGAAGGCGGAGCGGGCGGCGTGCAGCAGTCCTCCGGCGACTTCCTCTTCCACTGTCACATCGCCAAGCACTACACCTCAGGGATGTGGGGCCTGTGGCGCGTCTACAGCACGCTGCAGCCCGACTTGGTCGCGCTCGCGGATCGGGTCGCACCGCCGAAGGCTGTCGAATCGAGCGCCCTCATCGGGAAGACCATCAACGGAGTGAAGCTCACCGCATCGAACCTTGATGCCTGGATCCGTCCACAGCTTCCGGCCCAGGGGATCCCGCACAGCGGCCAGGACCCCACCGTGTGGGACTGGAAGGTCGCGGGAACGACCGCGAAGCCGCGCTATCTCGGCGCCCCGACCGATCCGACGGTCTTCGCAGACTCGCCCCGTGGCCTGGCGGGGCAGCCGAACCTCCTCGCTGTCGACAGCGGGCACCTCGCCGGCAACCGCCCTGCCCTCTTGTTCAACCCCGTCAACGGTCGACCGGCCTATCCGATGTTCCGCCCGCACATCGGCCAACGCCCGCCCTTCACCGGGAGCGGGCACACCGGGGCTCCATGGCTGGGCGCCAACGCGTCTCAGACCGCGACCACCCCAGCGGACCCGTACGCCGTGCGGAAGGACGGGCTCTGCCCAGCCAACCGCACCCTGCGGACCTTCAACGTCGTGGCGATCGGCAAGGCGATCCAGCGCACCCCGACCTTCACCGACCCGGACGGCAAGGTGTTCGTGCTGGCACACGACAAGGCTGCGACCTATGCCGACCCGACGAAGGGGACTCCCCTCGCGATCCGCGCCAACCAGGGCGACTGCATCGGAATCACTCTCACGACCGAGGTCCCGGACGCGTCGGCGTTCGACGGTTTCAGCAAGACCAGCATGCACATCCACCACGTGCAGTTCGACGTCCAGGGCTCCGACGGCGTCAGTGCGGGATATGCCTACGAGCACTCGGTGCGCCCCTACCAGGTCACTGATCCCACCCTCGTGCTCGCGGCGGCCCAGGGCTCCACGAGCCTGCAGCTCAGCGATGTGACGAAGTTCGTGGGCAAGGACGCCAACGGACATGCGACCCAGCCCTTCATCGCTGTCGGCGAGGGACTCGAGTCGATCGACATTCATCAGATCAAGTCCATCAACACCGTCACCAGGACGGTCACCCTCGTGACCCCGCTCGAGAAGGATCACGCGGCAGCGGAGTTCGCCGGGTCTGAGTTCATCCAGTACCGGTGGTATCCCGACGTCTTGCTCGACAACGTCTTCTGGCACGACCACGTCGACGGGATCCACGGCTGGGGTCACGGCCTGGTGGGGCAGCTCATCGTGGAGCCCGCAGGCTCGACCTATCACGACCCCACCACCGGCGCCGAGGTCGACTCGGGGACGCTGGTCGACATCCACACGACGACCGCCCTGTCGCCGGGGCTGGTCAACGGCAGCTTCCGTGAGCTCGCGCTCTGGACCCTCGACGACAACGACAAGGGCGACTACTCCACTCTCAACCTCAAGGCGAATCCGCTGGTCGACAGGCCGGACAAGGCCAACCAGTTCAGCTCCTACACGTACGGCGATCCCGTGACGCCCTTGCCGCGGCTGTACGCGAACGACCCGCTGGTCATCCGGACGATCAACGTCTCGCCGAGCATCGACACCCTGCACCTGCAGGGCGGACGGACCGAGCTCGAACCGCGATACCCCGTGACGTACGGGACCGGGTCTGAGGTCTACGGACCTTCGATCGTGGACACCGTGCACTATGGCGTGAGCGAGAAGTTCACCCTGATCTTCAACGGCGCCCGTTCGGACATGTCGATGCGCCCCGGCGACTATCTCTATGCCAATGGTGACGAGCGCCGCACCCAGGACGGTGCCTGGGGCATCGTCCGCATCCTGCCGGGCATGGTGCCAGGGCTTCGGCCGCTGCCGGGAGTGTCGACGCCAGCGACGGACTACGTGGTTCCCTCGCAGACCGGCAACTCACCGCCTGCGGCTTCCACACCGGGCGACCCGTGCCCCGCTGGAGCACCGGCCCGAAGCTTCGACATCAGTGCGATGGACAAGTCGCAGACGTTGTCGGGTGGTCGCACCGTGTTCGTGCCGAGCAGCGACGTGACCAGCGTCAAGAAGGGGCTGATCAAGCCGGCTCCCCTTGTCCTGCACGTCGTGGCCGGTGAGTGTGTGACCGTCAGCCTCACCAACCTCCTCACCGCTCCGGTCGGCTTCTCGGTCGGCAAGCTCGACCGTGCCGAGGGCTCGGGCGGTGTCAACGTCGGCTTCGCGCCCGACCAGAACGTCGCACCGGCCGCGACGCGGCAGTACGTCTACTACGTGCCTACCGACCGGCTCGGCGTCGCCACCATCGCGGACCTCGCGGGCAACGGCTCCACCCTCAAGCAGGGCCTGTACGGCGCGGTGGTCGTCGCACCGTCGTCACAGGTGGCTGGGGAGGCGACGTCGTTCAGCAACGTGATCACGGGTCGGGAGCAGAACATCGGTGCTCAGGTGCTGGTGCATGTGCCAGGTGCGGCTGTGCCTGACTATCGCGACTTCACCGTGACGCTGGCGGACGACGACGCGACGATGGGGCAGGACTTCATGCCCTACCCGACATCTGCTCGGGCCGGTCGGTCGGTCCTCAACTATGAGGCTGCTCCGACCGGTGACGGGCCGCTGTCGTTCCAGGACCCGGGATCTGTCCCGTGGCTCACGGCCTATGCCGGTGACCCGGTCCAGGTGCACGTGCTCGGGACGCCGGGGAGCGAGAACGCGCACGCGTTCAGCCTCGGCGGGCTCGGCTGGCCGGAAGACCCGTTCATCGCAGGCTCCAACACCATCACCACCGATGGCGTCGGCCCGTGGGAGAGCTTCACCGCACAGATCGTCGGCGGCGCCGGCGGACGTGCCGCAGCACCCGGTGACTACTTCTACGGCGATGCTCGCCGACCCTTCACCCAGGTGGGGATGTGGGGTCTGCAGCGAGTGCTGCCCGTGCCCACGACCACCTGCCCGATCCGGCTGGTCGACGGCAGCACCTGCTGACCTCGGTCGACGGGCCGACACGACCCGACCCGCACTCGGACAGACGACCGCGCGAAGATCGCGGGGTCGTCTGTCTGTGGCGGCGGCGCCGACCGGTCACGACCGCGTGGATGCTGCATCACGGTCGGCCTGTCGTCGACGACGTAGGGCGGGGACGGCACACCCAGCGGACTGCCGGCGCGCCGGGATCTGGACGCGCAGTGGTGTCACTGAGCTGGGTGGAGTCCACGGATCGCGGCCAGCAGCTGTCCGCGATCGACATCCTTGACGAGGTAGCCGGCCGCGCCGGCGTCCTGAGCCGCTCGCCGGGTCTCGAGGTCCATCCGCCAGCTGAGCATGAGCACCCGCGCTGCCGGGACGTCACGGGTGATCCGGCGCAGGGCCTCGATGCCTCCGATACCCGGCATCGACACGTCCATCACGACAACATCCGGTTGCGAGCTCAGCGCAAGGACACAGGCCGACTCGCCATCAGTCGCCAGCCCGCAGAGGCTCAGATCCAGCTCTCCCTCGAATGCCGCCTCGATGCCGAGCAGCATGGTGGGGTGATCGTCAGCGACGAGTACTCGGATCATGACTCACGGCTCCTCAGGCACGCCCGGACCATCGACGCCGGACTCTCGATGCTAGTGCGGCCGGCTTGGAGAATCCTTGCCCTGCCACAGTGTTCCGGCCACCCCGAGCGTGCGGGGGAACTCGGCCACGAGCTCCGCCCCGGTCGGCGTCAGACTACGCACGTCGAGCGATCCCCCGACGTCGGCCAGCGTCTCCCCCAGCAGCCGCAGGCCGACGTGGCCGTGGTCGACCCCCGACGGGGCGAGCCCACGGCCATCGTCCACCACGGACACAACCACATCGGCGTCGACCAGTTCTACGCGGACGACCGCGTGGGAGGCATGCGCATGTGCCACAACGTTGCGCAGCCCTTCTCGGATGATGCGATACGCGAGTCGACTGACGTCGAGCGAGATGTCGGCCGCCCTGGGATCGATCTCGACCTTGACGTCGGTGCCGGCCTCATGGACACGGAAGACCAGACGGTCGATCTCGCGGACAAGCCCGTCACCCTTGAGGTCCGCCGGATAGATATCGGTCAGAACCTTTCGGAGCGCCGAGATGTCGCGCTGCAGGATCTCGTTCATCCGATCCAGGATGCGTGTGGACGGAGACTGTTGGTCCGGCAGCTGGGCAGCGATGGACGGTAGGGCGTAGCGCAGCCCGGTGAGGTCCTGGATGACTCCGTCATGCAGATCCTGAGCCAGCCTGGTTCGTTCGAGCTCAGAGGCACCCACAGCGTCCCTCAGGAGCCGGTCTCGCTCTGACTGCCCGCGTTCCACCCGTAGCGCCAACGTCCGCGCCAGGGCGAGGACGACTACCTGGAAGACGAGCAGCGCCAGCAGTGTCAGTGGCATCGATCTCGTCAGGATCGCGCTTTCCTGCGCTGTCAGTCGGTCCGACGCCCAGTAGGCCTCGAAGAGTATCGGCAGGCCGGTCACGTCCTCGGTGGCCGCGTAGACCTCGATCAGTGGTGCCTCGCCGACCTCGCCCTCGTTCTCCGGTTTGCCCAGGGCGGACACGTCGGAGACCACACCTCCGTGGTTGAGGACGTCCAGCTCGTCCGCCCCGAGGGCGAAGGCTCGGTCGATGAGCTCGCTCTCGTCGGCCCAGATGATGCGTCCCTCGCGGTCCCACACCTTCACATGAACTACCGAGCCATCGCTCATGCGGTTGCGTATGACTGTCTCGAGCAGACCCTGCGCGTCGCCGTGGGGTACGCGGTGATCCACCAGCGGACCGACGACGGAGTGGGCGAAGATCGACGTACGCTGCTCCATCTCCTCGCGAGCCGACGCCTCGGCAAGGCTCACGTTGGCCACGACGGCGACGACGCCGAGGACGACGAGCGCCAGCATGCTGGCGACCACAAATCGGACGAGGGCGGTGCGTGCCACCGACGGGGCTCCCCATGCCCGGCCGGTGGACGTCATGTCGACTCGGTGGCGCCGACCCGGATCATCTGATGCTGCATCGCGATCACGACTGCCTCGAGCTGTGAGTGCGCACCCAGCTTGACGAGCACGTTCTTGACGTGGCCGCGACACGTGGCCAACGAGATCCCGAGCTCACGCGCGATCACGTGCGCACCCGCTCCCGCGCCCAGCATCTGAAGGACTTGAAGCTCGCGCGGTGTCAGATCCGGCTGGCGCTGAGCGGGAACTCCGCTCCGAGCCGCATCGGCGACCAGGCGTGGATGGACGAGGAACTGACCTCGCCGGGCACCCCGCACTGCGGCGAGGAGGTCGGCGAGGGAACCGTCCTTGGGGAGTAGCGCACAGGCTCCCGCCGCAGCCGCCCGGCGCATGAGCGTGGGGTCGACGAAAGCGGTCAGGATGACGACCCGCAAGCAGGAGTCACCTGCCGTCAGCTCGGCTGTGGCGGCGATACCGTCGCCGTCGCCGAGATGCACGTCCATCACCACGACATCTGGGTGCAGTGTGGACACCATGGTCTGCGCACGACACACAGTTGTCGCAGTGCCGACGCACTCGAGGTCGGACTCAGCAGCGAGGGCGATCTCGATGAGGTCGCCGAACGTTCGATGATCGTCCACGACGAGGACCCGAGTCTGAGTCGTCGTCGTGCGGTCGCGGACCTTCTCGACAAGTGTGCTCATGGTCCCCTCCAGGTAAGGCCCCCACAGCCCACCGGCGCCCGGATCCTCACGATCCTGAAGCCCGTTCTCACCCACTAGGCTTCACGATCCGTCACGACCGGCACCGACGGAATAGGCCAAACGGAGGATGGGTGTGCCTCACCGTGATGACGGTGGTCGCTGGCGGTCCTACGACCATCGGTCCTCACGCCAGAGCGCGGACAGCCACCTCGGACAGACGTGCGTCGCTGGCGGGTGCGTGGACGCCGGGGAGCTCGTCGATCGCTTGACGTAGCAGGCGAAGCAGGGTGCGCACCTCGGCTCTCGACTCCCGAGGATCTCCTGCCGATGCTGCCTCTCCCTCGCGGAGGATGGCCAGATAGAGCTCGTGAGTCTCCCCGCCAGGATCGTCTCCCAGCTCCTCGAGCAGTGTCTGCCGCAAGTCGGCGTAGACCCGCAATGCCTGGCTCCGACGTCCGGCGAACCACAGCGCACGCATGAGCTGCTGCGACGCGTCCTCCGACAGCGAGTCGATGGAGACGGCTCGCCGCGCGAACGCCACGGCTGACATGTGGTCGCCCACGGTCGTCGCCAGCTGCGCTGCGCGGATGCACAGACCCGCGTTCTCCTGCTGGAAGGACTGACGGGCACGGACGGCCCAGTCGGCATAGGCCTCAGACGCCAGGAGCTGACCGTCGAGCAGCGTGATCGCCTCCACCGCGAGATCGAGCGCCTCCGCACCGGTCGCTCGCGACGCACGTGCGCTCGTGCGCAGGTAGTCCTCGAGGTCGACGCTCACCATGGTCGAGTCGAGGACGTACCCGCTCGACGTCGTCGCGAGCGCGGCACGTCGGGCACCGACCAGGCCCAGCTGACGACGCAGAACGCACACATAGCTCTCGAGCGTGCCGACGTAGGACGCAGGTGGCTCGCCGGACCAGAGCAGGTCCGCGAGCCGGTCCTTCGCCACGGGCGAACCCAGCTCGCACGCCAGGATCTCCAGGATCTGCCGCGGTTTCACCCCGCCCAGGTCCTGAGCCGCGAAGCTGACCCCGTCGATCTCGACGACGGTCTGTCCGAATATCCGTACGCGCATCATCCCCGTACCTCCCCACCGCGAGGAGCATGTCCCGCGGAGGCGGATGGCAGAAGCCCAGGATGGGGTGCCCGTCGCACCCCATCCTGATCGTGAGCGGACCGTGACGTCCCGCTACGCGGAGTCGACGTTCGCACTCGGTCGCTGACCGGCCCAGCCGCCGTCGTCGTCGACGACGAGCGTGACGGTGGTCAGCTGCTCTCGTACGCGTGCCGGTGCCGTGCCGCCGAACGCCGAACGCGCTTCGAGAGCACCGCGGACGGACAGAACTGACCGCACGGCAGGTGTGAGTCGATCGCTGATGTCTCGCAGCTCGTCGTCGGAGAGGTCCCACAGCTCGACACCCCGTGCCTCGGCACGGCGCACACAGCCACCAGCGACCTCGTGTGCCTCACGGAACGGCACTCCTTGACGGACGAGCCACTCCGCGATGTCGGTCGCGAGGGCATAGCCCTGGGGCGCTGACTGACCCATGCGCTCGACATCGAAGCGCAACGTCGCCACGCAGCCGGTCATGGCAGGGAGCACGAGGAGCAGGGTGTCGATGGCGTCGAACGCTGGCTCCTTGTCCTCCTGCAGGTCCCGGTTGTAGGCGAACGGCAGGCCCTTGAGGACCGAGAGGAGTCCGGTGAGACCGCCGATGAGGCGCCCAGCCTTGCCTCGCGCCAGCTCGGCCACATCGGGATTCTTCTTCTGCGGCATGATCGAGCTGCCCGTGGACCAGGCGTCGTCGAGCCGTGCCCAACTGAACTCGCGTGAGGTCCACAGACAGATCTCTTCACCGAGCCGGGAGAGATGCACGCCGATCATCGCGGTCGCGAAGCAGAACTCCGCGACGAAGTCTCGGTCGCTGACCGCGTCGATCGAGTTGGGGATCGCACCCCGAAAACCCAGCTCGGCAGCGACCGCCTGCGGGTCGAGCGGCAGCGACGAGCCCGCCAACGCTCCCGCTCCCATGGGTGAGAGCGCAGTCCGACGGTCCCAGTCACGAAGCCGGTCGACGTCGCGTGCGAACGCGTGCACATGCTTGGCGAGCTCGTGACCGAAGGACACCGGCTGCGCATGCTGGAGGTGGGTGAACCCTGGGGCCGCCGTGTCGACGTGACGCCACGACTGCTCGAGCAGCGCTCTCTGCAGGTCGATCACGGCACTCGCGACGAACCGGGCGTGGTCGCGCAGGAACAGCCGGAAGTCGGTCGCCACCTGGTCGTTGCGCGACCGACCGGCACGCAGCTTTCCGCCGAGAACTCCGAGCCGCTCGGTGAGCCCTCGCTCGAGGGCCGAGTGCACGTCCTCGTCACCCGGCGCCGGTGCGAACGCTCCCGAGCGCACATCCGCGTCGAGCCCGTCCAGAGCACCGATCATGGCGCCGAGCTCGTCGTCGTCGAGCAGCCCAGCGACGTGCAGCACTCGAGCGTGGGCCCGGCTCTGGGCAAGGTCGTACGGCGCGAGGCGCCAGTCGAAGTGCACCGACAGCGAGAGCGCCGCCATTGCATCCGCCGGACCGCCCTCGAACCGTCCGCCCCAGAGCCGCTGTCCGGCGCTGGTTCCCTCGTCAGCCAAGGTCGCGACCGAGACGCTCGTCACGCGTTGCCGAGATCTTGCTCGGCAGGCCCCAGAGCTCGATGAAGCCCTTGGCGAGCGACTGGTCGAACGTGTCGCCGGTGTCGTAGGTGGCCAGGTTGAAGTCGTACAGCGACTCCTCGCTGCGACGACCTGTGACCACGGCACGTCCACCGTGCAGCGTCATGCGGACGTCACCCGTGACGGGCTCATTGACCTCGTCGAGAAACCCGTCCAAGGCACGCTTGAGCGGTGAGAACCACAGTCCGTCATAGACCAGCTCGCTCCAGCGCTGCGAGACGCCGCGCGCGAAACGGGCCAGGTCACGTTCGACGGTGACGTTGGCCAGCTCGGCACGGGCGGTCAGCAGCGCGATCGCTCCGGGCGCCTCGTAGACCTCGCGGCTCTTGATCCCGACGAGCCGGTCCTCGACCATGTCGAGGCGACCGACGCCATGGGCACCGGCCCGATGGTTGAGCTGCTGGATTGCCTCGAGCATGGTCACGGGCTTGCCGTCGATCGCGGTGGGGACACCCTTGACGAAGCTGATGACCACCTCATCGACCTCGCGCGGCACTGTCGGGTCCTGGGTGTAGCTGTAGACGTCCTCGATGGGGCCGTTCCAGATGTCCTCGAGGAAGCCGGTCTCGACGGCGCGACCCCAGACGTTCTGGTCGATGGAGTACGGCGACTTCTTCGACTGGTCGATCGGTAGGTTGTTGCGCTCGGCGAACTCGATCGCCTTGTCGCGGGTCATGGCGTAGTCGCGCACCGGCGCGATGCACGTCAGGTCGGGTGCGAGGTTGGCGATACCGACCTCGAAGCGGACCTGGTCGTTGCCCTTGCCCGTGCAGCCGTGGGCGACGATCGTCGCGCCGTGCTGACGGGCGGCCGTCACGAGGTGCTTGACGATGACGGGACGCGACAGCGCCGACACCAACGGGTAGCGGTCCATGTAGAGCGCGTCGGCGCGCAGCGCCAGCAGGCAGTACTCGTCGGCGAACTCGTCGCGGGCGTCGGCGACGTAGGCCTCCACGGCACCGCACTCGATAGCGCGCTTCCGGATGACCTCGAGGTCTTCCCCCTCCTGGCCGACATCGATCGCCACGGCGACCACCTCCGCCCCGGTCTCCTCGGCGATCCAGCCGATGGCCACGGAGGTGTCGAGCCCGCCGGAGTAGGCGAGCACCACGCGCTCAGTCACTGTGGTCCTTCTTTCGTCATCTCATCAGTTCGTGCAGGGTTCTTGGGAGGGGTCATCGCCCGTTCTGCGCGAGGCTCAGCATCGCAGCGACGACCTGGGCGCCGCCGTCCGGGTCACGCGTGACGAGGAGCACGGTGTCGTCACCGGCAACCGTTCCGAGCACCGACGGCAGGACCGTGTGGTCGATGGCAGAAGCGAGGAACTGGGCGGCCCCCGGCGGGGTGCGCAGGACGACGAGATTGGCCGAGCTGTCTGCGGAGACCAGGACCTCGCCGGCAACACGGGCCAGCCTCGACACCGCAGCCTCGTCGGCCACGGCACCGATCGGGGACGTGTCTCCACCCTGTCCGGGCACTGCGTAGACGAGTGAGCCGTCGGGTCCGGCGACCTTCACTGCTCCGAGGTCGTCGAGGTCCCTGGACAACGTCGCTTGAGTGACGCTGAGTCCCTCTGCAGCAAGCAGATCCGCGAGTCGGGCCTGGTTGGGCACGACGTGGTGCTCGAGGAGCTCCACGATGCGGGCGCGACGAGCCGCCTTCGTCTGCGGTGCACTCATGACAACACCGGCGTCATCACCAGATCGAGGAGCGCGGGCAGCGCAGCGCTGAACTCGTCCGCCTCGGCGACGGTCAGCACGAGCGGCGGCGCGAGTCGGATGGACGTGGGACGCACGCCGTTGATGAGGAAGCCCGCGGAGCGCGCCTGCACCTCTAGCGCGGCAGCGACAGGCTCGGCGAGCTCCAGCGCCCGCCACAGGCCGACCCCGCGGTGGCTGGCGAGAAGCGGGTGGTCGACGGTGTCGAACGAGGCCGCCCAGTGGTCGCCCACGGTGCGCACGTGCTCGAGAAGACCGTCACGTTCGATGGTGTCGAGGACTGCCAGCGCCGCCGCGCACGACACGGGATTGCCACCGAAGGTCGACCCGTGGTCGCCCGGCGCGAAGACGTCAGCAGCCGCTCCTGTCGCCAGCACCGCTCCGACGGGGAGCCCGCCGCCGAGTCCTTTGGCCAGAGTCACAACATCGGGAAGCACTCCCTGCGCGGCGCTCATCAGCCACTCCCCTGTGCGGCCGATGCCGGACTGCACCTCGTCGACGACCAGCAGTGCGCCGACGTCGTCGGCAATCTGACGGGCCGCGGTGAGATAGCCCTGGACGGGCACGATGACGCCCGACTCGCCCTGGACCGGCTCGAGGATGATCGCTGCGGTCTGGTCCGTGACAGCCGCACGCAGAGCCTCGACGTCGCCGAACTCGACGAACGTGACCGGACCGGGCAGGGGTTCGAACGGCGCGCGCTTGGCGGGGTTGCCGGTGACGGACAGCGCGCCGAGGGTCCGGCCGTGGAAGCTGCCGCGCGTCGCCACGATCTCGGTGCGTAGACCCTGCATCCTCTTACGCACGATCTTGAGCGCAGCCTCGTTGGCCGTAGCCCCGTCCTGGCAGAGGAACACCCGAGTGTGCCCGGGGAGCAGCCGGGACAGTCGCTCGGCGAGAGCGAGGCCAGGCTCGTGGATCGCGAGATTGCTGGTGTGGGCGAGCATGGCGACCTGACGCGTCACGGCCTCGACGACCGCGGGGTGCGCGTGCCCGAGCGACGACACGGCGATTCCACCCAGCAGATCGAGATAGACGCGGCCGTCGACGTCCCACACGCGGGAGCCCCGTCCGTGATCGAGTGCGATCGGAGGGGTGCCGTAGTTGCGCATCATGACGGCGTCCCAGCGACCCTGCATCAGCTGGGTCGCCGCACCCGTGGGCAGCGCCGTCACGACGGCACCTCGTCGTCGAACAGCGCAAAGTCGTCGGGCAGCACCATCGTCCCGATGCCGGCGCTCGTGACGACCTCGAGCAGCACCGAGTGAGGCAGTCGACCGTCGATGACGTGGGCGCGTGGCACTCCACCGCGCACAGCGCGGACGCAGGCCTCCATCTTGGGGACCATGCCGCTCTGCAGCGAGGGGAGGAGCCCCTCGAGGTCGGACACCGCGATCGTGCGATAGACCTCGTCGCTGTTGGGCCAATCAGAGTAGAGACCCTCGACGTCGGTAAGCACGACCAGCTTGTCGGCCTTGAGCGCGATCGCGAGCGCGGCGGCCGCCGTGTCGGCATTGACGTTGTAGACCTCGCCGCCGGCGCCACGAGCGACCGAGGAGATGACCGGGACGAGACCATCGTCGAGCAGCTGCACGACAAAGTCCGGGCGCACGTCGACGACCTCGCCGACGAGCCCGATGTCGACGGGTTGACCGTCGACCACGACGTCGCGCCGCTCGGCGGTGAACAGGTGGGCGTCCTCGCCCGAGAGCCCGACTGCGTACGGGCCGTGGGCATTGAGCAGGCCGACGACCTCACGCTGCACCTGACCGGTGAGCACCATGCGTACGACGTCCATCGCCTCGCGGCTGGTCACGCGGTAGCCCCCGCGGAACTCGCCAGGGATCCCGAGCTTCTCGAGCATGGAGCTGATCTGCGGGCCACCCCCGTGCACGACGACGGGGCGCAGGCCGGCCATCCGCAGGAACATCACGTCGGCGGCAAATGCCTCGCCGAGGGCGCGGTCGACCATGGCGTTGCCGCCGTACTTGAGGACGATGGTCGCGCCGTGGAAGCGCTCGAGCCACGGAAGGGCCTCGGCGAGCACGGAGGCCTTGAGCAGTGCGACGTCGCGATCGACGTCGCCGTGGACGGGTTGGTTCATGAGGAGTAGGCCGAGTTCTCGTGGACGTAGTCAGCAGTGAGGTCGTTGGTCCAGATCGTCGCCGAGGCATCACCGGCACGTAGATCCACGGTGATCACGACCTCACGCCCGCTCATGTCGACGAGGTCGCGATCATCCCCTGTGGCCCCGTCGCGGCAGACCCACACGCCATTGATCGCCACGTCGACCGCATCCGGCTCGAACGCCGCGGCGGTC
Organism: Candidatus Nanopelagicales bacterium; assembly: GCA_031360335.1. Lineage (GTDB taxonomy): Bacteria > Actinomycetota > Actinomycetes > S36-B12 > CAIYMF01 > Longivirga. Next base: position 5,364 of record JANMBJ010000125.1, on the reverse strand, counting down.
ATGCCGAGCTCGGCGAGGATGCGGCCCCAGTTGGGGTCTTCACCGTGGATCGCGCACTTGACCAGGTTGGCGCGCGAGATCGAACGCCCTGCATCCACGGCGTCGTCCTCGGAGGCGGCGTTGATGACATCGATGCGGATCTCCTTGCTCGCACCCTCCGCGTCGGCCACGAGCTGGCGAGCGAGATCGGCGCACACAGCGGTCACAGCCGCCGTGAGCTCGTCGAGAGCCGGCTCCACACCCGAGGCACCGCTGGCGAGGAGGAGGACCGTGTCGTTGGTGGACGTGCACCCGTCGCTGTCGACACGGTCGAACGTCACGCGGGCCGCCGAGCGGAGCGCCGTGTCGAGAGTCGCGGCATCAGCGCAGGCATCGGTGGTGACGACCACGAGCATCGTCGCCAGCGAGGGCGCGAGCATGCCCGCACCCTTGGCCATGCCGCCGACAGTGAACGGACCGGTGACGGTCGCCGTCTTCGGCACCGAGTCCGTGGTCATGATTGCCGTCGCTGCGGCGGCTCCGCCGTCAGCAGTGAGCGCTGCCTGGGCGCTGTCGAGACCTGCGAACAGCAGGTCCGTCTCAAGTCGGACCCCGATGAGGCCGGTCGAGCAGACAGCGACATCGCCGGCGCCGATGTCCATCAGGGTGGCAGCGTGCTCAGCAGTGCGATGCGTGTCGAGGAAGCCAGCGGGACCTGTGCAGGCGTTCGCCCCGCCGGAGTTCAGCACGACCGCCCGGACGACACCGGAAGTGAGCACTTGTTGCGACCACAGCACGGGCGCCGCCTTGACGCGATTGCGCGTGAAGACACCGGCAGCCGCGAACTGCGGTCCGTCATTGACGACGAGAGCGACGTCGGGTTTGCCACTCGACTTGAGACCGGCGGCCACGCCGGCTGCCCGGAAACCCTGTGCGGCAGTTACACTCACGGCGCTAGCCCGATGACGGTGAGGCCGGTCGACTCAGGCAGGCCGAGGGCGATGTTGGCGTTCTGCACGGCCGCGCCTGCAGCACCCTTGACCAGGTTGTCGATGGCCGACACGACGACAGCTCGGCCGGAGTGGCGGTCGGCAGCGACCTGCAGGTGCACTGTGTTGGCGCCCAGGGTTGCTCCGGTCTGCGGCCATGATCCGGGTGCCAGCACAGACACGAACAGCTCGTGGGAGTAGGCGGCGTGCAGTGCCTCGTGCAGCTCCTCGGTGGTGACACCCTCGGCCAACCTCGCCGTCGTGGTGGCTAGGATCCCGCGCGGCATCGGGGCCAGCATCGGAGTGAACGAGACCGTCACCGGCGCTCCTGCCGCCTCGGTCAATGCCTGCTCCATCTCGGGCGTGTGCTGGTGGGTGCCGCCCACCTTGTAGGTGGAGAGCTGACCCATCACCGCGCTCGCCAGCAGCGGGTCGCTCGGCTTGCGCCCTGCACCGGTCGTCCCACTGGCCGCGACGACCACGACGTCGTCCGGCTCGACGAGGCCGGCTGCGAGCAGCGGCGCGAGCCCGAGGATCACACCGGTGGGATAGCAGCCGGGATTGGCGATGCGACGAGCCGACGCGACCTGGTCGCGATGGCCGGGCAGCTCGGGCATGCCGTAGGTCCACGACCCGGACCAGGCGCCGCCGTAGTAGCGCGACCACGACTCGCCGTGCTCGAGCCGATGGTCGGCTCCGAGGTCGACCACCACCGTCTCCGGCGGCAGCTGAGCAGCGAGCGCACCCGACTCCCCGTGCGGCAGCGCGAGGAAGACCACGTCAGCACCGCCGATGGAGTCAAGATCCGTCGCCGCGAAGACTCGATCGTCTAGGGGCCTCAGTCCGGGATGCAGGTCGGTGACGCGCGAGCCGGCGCTGCTGGCCGCCAGCAGCGGACCGACCTCGAGGGACGGGTGCCCGAGCAGCAGCCGGACGACTTCGCCTCCGGCGTACCCGGACGCACCGACGACGGCGGCGACGAGGGTGCGGGAGGCGGACACAGGAGAAATATACACATATTCCGATATCATCGCGAATGTGGCCGGCTCAGCCTCACCGTGCGAACGGGTCGCCGTCGTAGCCAGGAGCGAGGCGGAGGGTGCGCGCGCGGTCGTCGGAGGCGTCCCACGCAGCGAGCAGCGCGTCGCGATCGTCGGTCGCGTGAACAAAACGGCCGGCCAGCACGTCGAGACGGCCGGTGGCGATCTCGTCGACGAGGCCGAGGATGCACTCCACGGGGGTGAATCGATCCCTGGGGATGTCGGCGAGGTCGGGCCGATACCGGGTCAGGGACTCGGGGAACCTCGTCATGTCGGTCTCGACCATCCCGGGGCTCACCAGGAAGCAGTGGACACCCGTGCCGGCCAGCTCGAGCTCGAGGGACTCCCCCAGCACCGTCACAGCCGCTTTGCTCGAGGCATATCCGGAGTTCCACGGGCCGGGTCTGTTGCCGATGCCGCTCGTGACCAGCACCAGCCGGCCCGAGCCCCGAGCGATCATGTCCGGTAGGACAGCGCGGGCGGTCAGGTAGGCGCCGCGCAGGTTGACCTCCACCGCGTCCCACCACTCCTGCGGGTCGGACTCCCACGACCGTCCTGTGCCTGCGAGAGCTCCGGCGTTGGCCACCACGAGGTCCAGCGGGCCGCTCGCGGCCACGACATAGGCCACGGCATCGGCGTCCGTGACGTCAGCTGCATGCGGGGTCACCTGCGGTCCCCAGCCGTCCGCGAGCTCGTGCACCACCTCGCCCTGACGACCCACAGCCAGGACGTCCCATCCACCAGCCACGAGGTGGCCGACGAGCGAGCGACCGATCCCCCGAGTGACGCCGGTGACGAGGGCTCGCATCAGCGCTGCACCGCGCCCACGGCAGCCTCGGCAGAGGAGACGGCTGCGTCTCGTGCGCTGGTCACCTCCTCGACGGTGAGCGTGTGGTCCGGCGAGCGGAAGCGCAGAGCGTACGCCAGCGACTTCTTGCCCTCGGCCACCTGCTCGCCGACGTAGACGTCGAAGAGCCGGAGGGACTCCAGCAGCGGTCCGGCACCGGAGGTGAGCGCTGCCGCCACCGCCGCGGCGGGCACCGAACCATCGACGACCAGGGCAACGTCTTCCTTGGCGACGGGATAGGTCGACAGTGAGGTCGGAGTCACGACGCCGCGTGCGTGCGCGATGAGCACGCCGAGGTCGATCTCCATCACCGAGGTACGTCGCGGCAGGCCGGCGTTCTCGCAGGCGCGCGGCGCCAGCTCGCCGGCATGGCCGACGACGTGGTCACCGACGACGAGCTCGGCGCAGCGCCCCGGGTGCCACGGCGCCGGGGTGGCACCACGACGTAGGTGAAGGTCGACCCCGACCGCGGCGGCGACAACTCGGGCCGCCTCCACGGCATCGGCCCACGACGAGGGTTCTGCGGGACCCCACCAGCTTCCGGGTGATCGCAGACCGGTGAGGGCGACCCCCACGTGGAGCGGCTGGTCAGGCAGCAGCGCCTCGAGCAAGGCGCGGTCGGCGTCGGACGGTCGCCCGTCGACGGAGGGCCGCGGCGGGTCGGTGATGCCCCGTGGGGTCTGCCCCTCGCGCAGGCGGAACACGGAGCCCATCTCGAACAGGGCGACGTCGGCGGTGCCCCGACCGACGTTGCGTCGCAGGTTCGCGACGAGCCCCGGCACGAGGGTCGTGCGCATCCCAGGCTGCTCGTCTGAGAGCGGGTTGGCGAGCAGCAGGAGCGCGCGTCGATCGTCGACTGCGGGGAGTCCCAGCGCGTCGAGCTCCGCCACCCCGACGAACGGGTAGGACAGTGCCTCGACGTAGCCGGCAGCCGCCAGCGCGCGGCCAACGCGACGACGGGCTCGCTGCGACTCGGTGAGGCCGAAGCCGGCTCGCGCCTGCGGCACGGTGGCAGGGATGGCGTCATAGCCGCCGAGCCGCAGCACCTCCTCGACGAGGTCGGCCGGGTCGGTCAGGTCGGGACGCCACGAGGGCGGCAGGACGACCAGCGGGTCAGCCGCAGGGTCGAGCACGCCGGCACCGACGGCCGCGAGCCGCTCGACGACGACGGCACGCTCGACGACGATCCCCGCGACCCGCCCTGGCAGGCTGACGTCGAGGCCGATCGTGACCGGCTCGTGGGCCGCCTCGACCGCTGTCAACCCGATGTAGCGCCCGCCCCCGTGCTCGAGCAGCAGCGCCGCCGCCCGGGCCGAGGCGTAGGGCGCGAGCACCGTGTCGACACCGCGCTCGAATCGGCGCGAGGCCTCGCTCGACAGCTTGTGCCGACGAGACATGTGGGCGACTGCGGACGGCGCGAAGTGCGCGGCCTCGAGCGCGACGTCGGTGGTCGTGTCGTCGACCTCGGTCTCGAGCCCGCCCATGGTGCCGGCGAGGCCGATGGGGCCGCGGTCGTCGGCGATCACCAGATCGGCAGCATCGAGCGTGCGAGAGACGTGGTCGAGCGTCTCGAGCTGCTCGCCCGGCTTGGCCCGACGCACGACGATCGCGCCCTGGAGCTTGGCGCGGTCGAAGGCATGCAGCGGCTGACCGGTCTCGAGCATGACGTAGTTGGTGACGTCGACGGCGAGCGACACGGGACGCATACCGCTCATGACGAGGCGACGTCGCATCCAGTACGGCGACGGCGCCTGAGAGTCGAAGCCGACCAGGGTGCGCAGCGTGAACAGTCCGCTGCCCGCGAGGTCGTCGACAACGCACGGGTGTGGCTCGCCGGCCTCGGGAGCGGGCAGGTCGACGAGCTCGAGACCCGGGTCGCGGAAGGCGACGGAGTAGCGGTGAGCAAGCTCGCGCGCGACGCCGCGCATCGACAGACAGAAGCCCATGTCCGGAGTGACCGTGACGTCGAAGACGGTGTCGCCGAGGCCGACGACCGGGCCAGCGGCGGCACCCACCTCGGCGGTGCCGACCGGCAGCACGATGATGCCGTCATGGTCGTCGCCGAGGCCGAGCTCACGTTCGCTGCAGATCATGCCGTCAGAGATGTGGTCGTAGGTCGACCGCGTGGCGATCTCGAACCCCCCGGCGAGGACGGCTCCTGCCAGCGCGACGACGACGAGGTCGCCGACGACGAAGTTGCGTGCGCCGCAGACGATCCCGCGCTCGCCCGGCGTGTCAGGGTGGCCGTTCTCGGCACCCACGGCGACACGACAGAAGCGGATCGGCTTCCTGAAGCCGGTGAGCTCCTCGATCTCGAGGACGCGACCTACCACGAGCGGACCCGTGACGTCGTCGCCGATAGCGACGACGTCCTCGAGCTCGAGTCCGGAGTCGACCAGACGCTCACCGAGGTCGTCGTTGTCGAGATCGGCGGGGAGGTCGACGTAGTCGCGCAGCCAGGACAGCGGGATGCGCATCAGACCTCAACTCCGAACTGGGTGGTGAAGCG
>JANMBJ010000109.1:0-6470 GCA_031360335.1 Candidatus Nanopelagicales bacterium | reverse complement strand
TAGCCGTAGCCACCCAGCACCTGCACGGCGTCGGTCGTGATCTCCATGGCGACGTCGGACGCGAAGCACTTGGCCGCCGCACCGAAGAACGTCAGGTCGGCGTCGCCGCGCTCGCTCTTCGCAGCGGCGGTGTAGACCAGCTGACGCGCGGCCTCGAGCTTGATCGCCATGTCGGCGAGCATGAACTGCAGGCCCTGGAACTCCGCGATCGCCTTGCCGAACTGCTTGCGCTCCTGGGCGTAGGCCGCGGCGTAGTCGAGGGCACCCTGCGCGATCCCGACCGCCTGGGCGCCGATCGTGATGCGCGTGTGGTCGAGGGTCTGCATCGCGACCGCGAAGCCCTGCCCGACATCGCCCACGCGTCGCGAGTCAGGGATCCGTACCTCGTCGAAGTAGAGCTCCCGCGTCGGCGATCCCTTGATGCCCAGCTTCTTCTCCAGCGCCCCGAAGGTGAAGCCCTCGTCGCTCTTCTCGACCACGAACGCCGTGATCCCGCCGCGAGTGCGCTTCTCCGGGTCCGTGACAGCCATGACGGTGTAGAACTCCGAGACACCGGCGTTCGTGATCCAACGCTTGGCGCCGTTGATGACCCAGTCGTCGCCGTCGCGGACCGCGGTGGTGCGCATGCCGCCGGCGTCGCTGCCCGCCTCGGGCTCGGACAGGGCATAGGAGAACATCCCCTCACCGCGCGCCAGGCGCGGGAGATAGGCCTGCTTGACCTCCTCCGAGCCGCCGACGATGAGCGGCATCGACCCGAGCTTGTTGACGGCAGGGATCAGCGAGCTCGACGCGCACGCGCGGGCGACCTCCTCGATCACGATGCACACCGCGAGCGCGTCGGCGCCAGCGCCGCCGTAGGCCTCCGGGACGTGGATCGCGTGCAGGTCGCTGGCGACCAGAGCCGCGAGGACGTCGTACGGGAACTCGCTCGTCTCGTCGATCTCTGCTGCGCGCGGCGCGATCTTGTCGGTGGCCAGGGCACGCACGGACTCCCGGAGCATCTCGTGCTCCTCGGAGGGCCGATAGAGATCGAAGTCAACGTTGCCTGCGCTCGCCATCGTGGTTGCCTTCCTCACACTCGTTCCGGCCCGTTCGGGGGTCCGGTCGCTCTTTCCCGCGAGGCTACGCGCGGGCTCCCCCTCGCGCCCCTCTGGGCACGGGCCGGGACGCGGCCACGGTTCACGACGCACTCCCCGGACCCCCTAGAGTCGCTCTGTGACCGAGGCCAACGACGTTCCTGTGTTCACCCCCCGGCGGATGACCGTGATCGGTTGCGGCTATCTGGGAGCGGTGCACGCCGCTGCCATGGCGACCCTCGGGCACGACGTGGTCGGGTTCGACCTCGACGCGTCCAAGGTCGAGCTGCTGAGCACCGGTCGGACCCCTTTCTACGAACCCGGGCTCGACGACCTCCTGAGCGAGGCGCTCGCGACCGGCCGCCTGAGGTTCACCACGTCGTACGCCGAGGCAGCCGAGTTCGGTGACGTGTTCTTCCTCTGCGTGGGCACCCCGCAGAAGAAGGACTCCAACGCTGCCGACATGACCTACGTCAACGGCGCGATCGACACCCTCGCCCCGCTGCTCACGCGCCCCGCCCTCGTCGTGGGCAAGTCCACTGTGCCGGTAGGCACCGCCGAGGCCCTGCGCGACCGGCTCGTCGCGCTGTCACCGGCTGGCGTCGACGTACGTCTGGCCTGGAACCCGGAGTTCCTGCGCGAAGGCTTCGCCGTCAAGGACACCCTGTCTCCTGACCGCGTGGTCGTCGGCGTCGACGACCCGGCCGACGCCGACGAGCTCGCTGCCCTCTACGCACCGGTGCTCGAGCTCGGCATGCCCTGGGTCGTCGTCGACCTCGCGACCGCGCAGCTGGTGAAGAACGCCGCCAACGCCTGCCTCGCCACCAAGATCTCCTTCATCAACGCGATGGCCGAGCTGTGCGAGGCCACCGGCGCCGACGTCGTCGCGCTCGCCGATGCCATCGGCCACGACGCCCGCATCGGGCGCCGCTTCCTGCACGCCGGTCTCGGCTTCGGCGGTGGCTGCCTGCCCAAGGACCTCCGCGGGTTCATGGCCCGAGCCGAGGAGCTCGGCGTCGACCAGGCCCTTGCCTTCCTCAGCGAGGTCGACGACATCAACAAGCGCCGGCGGCGGCGCGCGGTCGAGGTCACGACGGACCTGCTCGACGGCAACGTCAGCGGCAAGCGCATCGCAGTGCTGGGCGCCGCGTTCAAGCCCGACAGCGACGACATCCGGGACTCGCCCGCCCTCGATGTCGCGACTCTCCTCCACGACCTCGGAGCCGAGGTGCGCGTGCACGACCCCAAGGCGATGGACAAGGCGCGCGAGACCCGACCCGAGCTCACCTACATCGACGACCCGGTCGAGGCCTGCCGCGACGCCGACGTCGTGCTGCACCTCACCGAGTGGGCGGTCTTCCGCGATCTCGACCCGGTCAAGCTAGGTGTGGTCGTGAAGCACAAGCGCATCCTCGAGGGCCGCAACACTCTGGACTCGGGCGCCTACGTCCGTGCCGGCTGGGACTTCCGCGCGCTCGGCCGTCCCATCATCAAGGGCTGACCCGCTTCACCGTAGGCGCCGGATGCTCTGCTGGCGCGTGTGATCCGGTCGCCGTGCGCATAGCCTGGTCGAGTGGCCCGAGACCCTGACATCTACGGCGACGACGAGTGCGCGCGCGCACTCCTGCACGACCTCGACGTCTGGGCGGTAGTCGGCCTCTCCGACAGCGCGATCCGTCCGGCGTACGGCGTCGCCCGGGTGCTCCAGTCGCACGGCAAGCGCATCGTGCCCATCCACCTCACGGCGCGCACGGTCCACGGCGAGCGCGGCTACGCCACCCTCGCCGACGCCGTCTTCGAGATCGGCCCGGTCGACGTCGTCGACTGCTTCGTCAACTCCACGCGCGTGGGCGCGGTCGTTGACGAGGCGATCGCTATCGGCGCCCTTGCCGTCTGGATGCAGCTCGATGTCGTCGACGAGGACGCCGCCCGACGCGCACGAGCCGCCGGCCTGCAGGTCGTCATGGACCGCTGCCCCGCCATCGAGTGGCGTCGCGACGCCACCCCCTGACCCGTTGATGTGTAACCACGACGGGCTAGAGCCTGTTGTGGTTACACATCAACGGGTGATTCACGGGGTGAGGACTCGTTGGAGGACTCGGGCGCCGTCGACGTCGTAGACGACTCGCCAGTCGGGTGAGGCGAGGATCGCCGCCTGGTCCAGGGTGCCCTGACGGAAGGGGAACAGCCGCGGCCCGAGGTAGAGCCACTGCACGTCCCACTGGTCGGCCGCGGCGCGGGCGAGCGGGTCGGTGTTGACCGCGGCGGCGTGCGCGCGCAGATAGCTGCGGTCCCCCCAGCCCGACATCGCATGCTCGGCCGAGGCGAACACCGGTGCCACGTCGTCGATCGCATACAGCCAGCCCGAGCCGTCGCTCACGTCGTTGAGCACCCGCTCCCCTGGGCGAACGTGGTCGCGCAGGTAGTCGAAGGCACGCAGCGACGGAGCGTCGACCAGGCTCGCCTCGCGGAAGCCGAAGTCGGCGGTGGACTGGCTCAGTCGCAGCTGCGGCAGCACCGGAAGCGCGACCAAGACCGCAGTCGCTCCCGCCACCACGAGCTGCGCACGGTGGGCGGCGAGGCGTGCACCGACGAGCGCGGCGCCGACACCGGCGTAGGTCGCGATGAAGTAGATCTCGTTGAGCACCACGCGATCCCAGCGGGAATACCACGGCAGCGTGAGGCCGGCCGCCAGCGGCGCCCCCACCCCCACGAGAACCGTCAGCACGACCACGACGCCCCCCGCCAGGACCCACTCCGGTCGCTCGCGCCGACGCACGGTCACGACGATTCCGACCACCACGAGCACAGCGAGAACGGCAAGACCGAGCGTGCCGAGGGTCGCGCGCAGGCCCGACGGGTTGCCGAGAAAGTCGAGCTGGTCACCGCTGATGGTCGGCGAGACGCCGAAGAACGTCGTGAGCGCGTTGCCGATCGACGCACCGAGCGGTACGTCCGGCATGAGCGCGATGTCGGAGCGCAGCTCGGTGCTGCTGCGCAGGACGGAGAGCTGGGGCACGACGTAGGCCGCCAGCACCACTGCCGCGGCGCCGAGTCGCAGCACGAGCACACGTGCGAGCGCACGACCACGACGCAGCACGTCGGCACCGAGGAGCACCGCGGCGAGCGCCAACGCGGTCACGACCTCGCTGCTGTGCAGTCCGAACATCCCCACGAGCGCCAGCCCAGCGACCGCGCCCACGCATACAGCACCCGTCGTCGTGTGCTTCTCCTCGCCGATGCCGAGCAGGTGCTCGAGCAGCGGTGCCATCAGCGCCATGCCGAGGATGAGCCCGAGACCACCCCAGTAGACGGGGTAGTAGGGGAACGCCGGGAACGCGATCGCTACGACGGCCGACGCCGGCGCGGCCCAGCGCACGGTCGGGAACAGCGCCCGGGTCAGCACGGCGATCCCGACTGGCAGCAGCACCGCGGCACCGAGGATCAGAGCGATGTCGAGCGCGGTGCCGACCGCGATCCCGGTCAGGCCCGAGACGAGCGCCGCAGCGGTGTGCAGCGCGAGCGGGTAGTAGGCCACCGACGGATCGCCGGTGATCACGTCGCCGACCACGACCTGCGAGGGGTCGACCGTGCCCAGCGCGAGGACGCGCGCCGCATAGAGGCCGTGATGCGTGCCGTCGTCGTTGGGGGGCACCAGCGAGGCGCCAGCGGTCACGTCCCACCAGATCAGCAGCGCTACCGAGCACACGACCAGCAACGACCACGCCTCGACCCGACCGAGGCCCACGCGTCCGGTCCAGAGGCGCGAGATCGAGACTCCCGCAGAGGATCCGGGCGATCGACGCCGGGCCACGACGGGAGCCAGCACGAGAGGAAGTCCGAGCACCACGGGCAGCACCGACCCCGGCGACACGCGCGCCCCGAGGGCCGTGAGCACCATCGCCCACGCGTGCACGAGGCCGAGCGAGACCAGGGGTGCGGTCGTGAAGGCAGCAGCCAGACCGGCACCCGGACGCACTGCAAGCACGAGCAGGGCACCCGGCACGAGCGCGACGAGGATCCATGCCGTCACGCCCAGGAGGATCACGTCATGCCCCGCGCGGTCCTCCGAGCGATGCGCGCAGCGCCTCACCCTTCGCCATCGCGGTTGCACGGAGCGACTCCTGGAAGTCCACCATCTGCGCGCGCAGCGCAGTGCCGCGCTCGTCGTCTGCAGCGGCCAGGATGCGTACGGCGAGGAGTCCGGCGTTGCGGGCGTTGCCGATCGCGACAGTGGCGACCGGCACGCCCGCAGGCATCTGCACGATCGAGAGCAGCGAGTCCATCCCGTCGAGCGCGGCGAGCTTCACCGGCACCCCGATCACCGGCAGCGGCGTGAGCGACGCGAGCATGCCGGGGAGGTGCGCGGCACCGCCGGCGCCGGCGATGACGACGCGCAGACCGCGGCCTGCCGCACTGCGGCCGTAGGCCACCATCTCCTCGGGCATCCGGTGTGCCGAGACGACGCCGACCTCGTAGCGGATCCCGAACTCCCCCAGCACATTCGCCGCTTCGCACATCGTCGGCCAGTCTGAGTCGGAACCCATGACGATGCCGACGACGGGGCTCTGATCGCCTTCGCTCATCTCAGCGCTCTCATTCATCGATCGTGCCGGTGAGGTAGTCGGCGGCGTGATGCGCCCGGGACAGCAGGTCGTCGAGGTCGTCGCCGACGACCGTGACGTGCCCGAGCTTGCGGCCGGGTCGCACGTCCTTGCCGTACATGTGCACCTTGAGGCCCGGATCGCGTGCCATGCAGTGCAGGTAGGCGTGGTACATGTCGCCCTTGTCGCCGCCGAGCACGTTGACCATCACTGCGTGCGGCGCTGTCGCGGACGGGTCGCCGAGCGGCAGGTCGAGCACCGCGCGCAGGTGGTTCTCGAACTGCGAGGTCACGGCCCCGTCGATCGACCAGTGCCCGGAGTTGTGCGGACGCATCGCGAGCTCGTTGACGAGCACCCGGCCGTCACGCGTCTCGAACATCTCGACGGCCAGCATGCCGACGACATCGAGGGCGCCGGCGACGGTCAAGGCCGCGTGCTGCGCGGCGACCACCTCGTCGTCGGTCAGGCCCGGCGCGGGGGCGACGACCTCGGTGCAGATGCCGTCGGTCTGTACGGTGCGGACCACGGGATAGGCCACGGCCTGGCCGTGCGGGCTGCGCGCCACCTGGGCAGAGAGCTCCTGCACGAAGTCGACGCGTTCCTCCGCGAGCCAGCGGGCACCGTCGGCGAGCGTCGTGGAGGCCATGAGGTCGTGCACCGCGTCGAGGTCGGCGAGCACCCACACGCCGCGACCGTCGTAGCCGCCGCGCGAGGTCTTGAGCACGACCGGCCACCCGGCCGTCTCGGCAAAGGTGGCCACCTGGGCCGACGAGGAGACCTCGGCCCAGAG
>JANMBJ010000097.1:0-7058 GCA_031360335.1 Candidatus Nanopelagicales bacterium | reverse complement strand
GGACAAGCTGGGGCGCCCGAGACGCCTCTAGGGCGGCCTGGGGCACATTCCTCCGGATCGACTAGCCCGGGGCGGGGGTCTCGTCGAGGTCGCGTAGGGCCGCGCTCACGTCGGACTGGAGGTCACGCAGGAGGGTGGCTTCGCTGCCGCGGTCGCCGACCTTCGCGATGATGATGCGGACGCTGCCTGCCGCGGTCGCCTCGTCGAGTGCGGCGACCAGGCCGGTGACGTCGTGCACCACGGCGACGTGGTCGACGGCCGCGGCCTTCGCCACCGCGGCGAGGTCGAGCCCCAGGGGGGTGCCGAAGACGCGCTCGAAGTGCTCGGTGCCGGCCTGCTCGAGCTGCCCGAAGATCCCGCCGCCGTCGTTGTCGACCACCACGATCACGAGATCGGGTCGCGGCTCCTCGTCACCCACGACGAGGCCGTTGTGGTCGTGGAGGAATGCGAGGTCACCCAGGAGGGCGTACGCCGTCCCACCGGTCACAGACACGATCTCGGCGGTACCTGCGTCGTCGACGGAGAGCGCCTTGCGCGTCGTCTGGTGCGCGAGCGCGGCACCCCATGCGGTCGACACGAGCCCGTCGATGCCCGACGTGCCACGGTTGCCCAGGACGAACGGCGCGTCCTCGCTGTCGCGCACCCGCGCGAAGGCCTCGAGATGGCGCACCGGCCACGAAGCGGCGACGAGGAGCAGCGCCGTCGAGTCGAGGACGTCCCAGAGGGTGCGCGCGACATCCGGGCCGGTGAGACCGGTGGCGTCGTCGAGGCGCTTCGACACCGCGGCCGAGGCCCGGGCGTCAGCGGCGAGCCAGGAGTCGAGCCATGCATCGTCGTAGTCCTCGTAGGCGTTCGGAGGCTCGGGCACGACCGAGACGAAGATCGTGCCGTTGCGGGTCGGGTCCGGGCGGTGCACGGCATCGCGGTCATCGGCAACGACGACCAGCGGTGCCTCACGGATCAGGCGCAGCACAGAGCGGGAGAGGCCGGGAGACCCGACACACACCACGATCTCGGGCAGGTGCTCGGCGGAGAAGGAAGCATCCGCAAGCAGAAGCACCCCATGGGCGACGGCCGTGTCGCCGCTGCGAGCATTGCCGCTCGGCTCGGACAGCAGCGGCCAGCCGCACGCCTCGGCGAGAGCGATCGCCGCGTCACTCGTCTCGACGTCCGACACGTCACCGACCACCACGACTCCGCGGCTCGGGACGATGTGGTCGAGATCGGCATCCGCGTCGGCCAGCAGCGACAGCACCTCGTCGAGGGGCTGGGCAGCGGCCATCGCGAGCCGCGCGTCAGCCGCCACCGGAATCCGCGCGGAGACGTCGGCGCCGACTGGAGCAAGGCCGAGCGGCTCGATCCAGGTCTCGTCCGCGTCGGGGACGAGGGGCTCACGGAACGCGGCGTTGAGGTGCACAGGCCCGGGCAGGCCGGCCTCCGTGCAGACCGCGACGGCGCGCGCCACGATCGAGCGCCAGTAGCGCACCTGACCCTCACGCGGCTCGGCGACGGCGATCTCGTGCGACCAGCGCACGACGCCACCGAACAGCTTCACCTGGTCGATCGTCTGGTTGGCCCCGGTGTCTCGGAGCTCAGCGGGTCGGTCGGCGGTGATGGCGATGATCGGAACACCGGAGTACGACGCCTCCACCATCGCGGGCAGCAGGTTGGCAGCCGCCGTGCCGCTGGTGACGACGAGCGCGACGGGCTCGCCCTCCAGCTTCGCCAGACCGAGAGCGAGGAAGCCAGCGCTGCGTTCGTCGACACGCACGTGCAGACGCAGGTCGCCGCGCGCATCGGCGTCGGCGAAGGCGAGGGCGAGGGATGCGCTACGGCTGCCCGGTGACAGCACGACCTCGGTGACGCCGTTCGCGACGAGCTCGTCGACGAGCACCCGCGCCATGGCGGTGGAGGGGTTCACGATGGTGTCCTGTCGACGAGGGTCAGGCACCGGTCGAGGCGGTCGAGCCACCAGTCGGCACGGTCGGCATCGAGACGGGCGCTTGCTGCGGCGAGGGCTGCAGGGTCCGGGGCGTGGCGCACGACCGACAGTCTGCCGTCCCGCGGCAGGGCCGTCGCGCGGGTGAGGTCGGCGCTGAGGATCCGCCCCGTGCCGAAACCGCAGGCGTACGGCGTCTCCGGCAGCGATGCGGCGAGCGCGAGGCCCGCGGACAGACCCACCGTCGAGTCGAGCGCACCGCTCACGGTGACGGGGAGGCCGACCGCAGCCGCGAGGCCGAGCGCCCGGCGTACGCCGCCCAACGGGATGGCCTTGAGCACCAGGACATCTGCCGCGGCACGAACCTGCTCGACAGTCGCGTCGTCGAGCACCTCCGCCAGCCGCACACCCTCGTCGACCGCGAGGCGGACCCCGATGCGCTCGCGCAGGTCGCGCATCTCGGTGAGCGTCGCGCACGGCTGCTCGGCGTAGTCGAGGCCGCCGGCGAGGTCATCGAGGACCGCGAGACGGGTCGCCGCCTCGTCGACGGTCCAGGCACCGTTGGCGTCGACGCGGATCCGACCCTCGGTCGCGCCGCAGTCGTCGAGGGCAGCGCGCACCGCCGCGACCCGCGACACGTCGTCGTCGAAGGACTGACCGCCCTCGGCAACCTTCACCTTGATCGTCGTGCAGCCGTCGACCGTGACGGCCTCGATGACGAGCGCGGTCACCACGTCGGCGTCGAGCGCCGGGACGATCGCGTTGACCTCGACCGAGTCGCGGCGGGCTGCCGGCCAGTCGCCCTGCGCGGCCTCGAGCGCTCCGCGCAACCACCGGACCGCGGTGGGGTCGTCGTACTCAGGGAACGGAGCCCATTCACCCCACGTCTCGCCAGAGCGCAGCAGCACGCCTTCGCGGAGCGTCGTGCCGCGGAAGCGGCGAGCGAGCGGGAGGGCGAAGGGGACGACCTCGTCGAGCGTCACCCGAGGCCCGAGACGAAGGAACACCAGAGCGAGCGCAGCCGGGTGAGCCACGTGGGGTGCATGCCTCAACCCTAGGCTGCGGATCGTGACTCAGCAGGTGCGCGGCAGCCGGAGCGTCTCGTTGCTCGCGGTCGTTCCGGGGCCGACGGGGGTTGCTGCGGTGCTCGCAGCGCTGCCGGACGCGCTCGCCGGACTCGGGCCCGCGCTGGGCATCACGGCGGCAGGCGACGCGGACCACGCCGTACGCGCCCGAGCAGCTGTGCTCGGCCACGACGTCGACGGCGACATCGCGGTGGTCATGGCGACGAGCGGCTCGACCGGGCGACCACGCGGCGTGCTCCTCACGGCCGCGTCCCTGCTCGCATCTGCGCACGCCGCCTATCAGCGACTTGGCGGCCCTGGTGCCTGGACTCTCGCGCTGCCCGTGACGGGTGTCGGCGGGCTGCAGGTGCTGGTGCGATCGCTCGTCGCACACGTCGATCCGATCGTGCTGTCGTCCGTCGGTGGGGCGTCGTCGTTCTCGCCGGCGGAGTTTGCCGAGGCGACATGGCGACTCGACCCGTCGCTGCCGGCGTACACCTCGATCGTCCCGGCGCAGGCCGCCCGACTGCTCGACGACGCCGACGGCCTCGCCGCGCTCCGGGCCTACGAGGCCGTGCTGCTGGGCGGTGCACGCACCCCGCCGGTGCTGCTCGAGCGACTGCTCGACTCACAGGTCGCCGCGGTCACGACGTACGGCATGACCGAGACCAGCGGCGGGACGTTCTACGACGGCGTCGGGCTGCCCGGGGTCAGCGCGCGGATCGTGGACGCCGACCCGGACGGCGTCGGGCGCATCTCGCTCGCCGGCCCCACGATCGCCCGCGGCTACCTCGGCGACGACGAGCTCACCGCGGCAGTGTTCCCGGACGGCACACACCTCACGGGCGACCTCGGTCGGCTGCGCGACGGCGTCCTCGAGGTTCTCGGTCGGCTCGACGACGTCGTCCAGGTCGGCGGTGTCAACGTTGCGATCTCGGCCGTGACCGACACCCTCGCGGTGGCCTGTGCCGACGCGTGCGTGCTCGCCGTACCGGACGACGCCTGGGGCTCCTGTCTAACGGCGTTCGTCGTCGCCTCGCCCTCGACCCCCGACGACGACACCCTCGCCGCACTCGTGTCCGAGCAGCTCGGTCGTGCCGCCGTACCCCGAGCCTGGGTACGCCTCGACTCGATCCCCCACCTCCCGAACGGCAAGCCCGACCGAGAAGCCCTGCGCCACCTCACCTGACTCCCGCCGGATAGACCGTGGCGGGAGGGGGTGGGGGGCTCTAGGGTTCAGCGGACGTCGGTCTGATTCGGGGGTTGTGATGATTCGGTTCTTGCCCTACATCGTGGAGCTGGCGCTGCTCGTGTTCTGTCTCGTCGAGGCGATCACGACTCCATCCGACGAGGTGCGCAACCTCGACAAGACCTTGTGGATCGTGCTCATCATCATCGTGCCGCTCGTCGGCGGGATCGCGTGGCTGGTGGCTGGGAGGCCGCAGCAGCAGCGGCCGTCGAACCAGTGGCGGATGGGCGACGGCTTCGCCGAGAGCTCCGGACCACCGGCCCCGGCCCGGTCACGCGGCGGATCGCCGGACGACGACCCCGAGTTCCTCGCCTCGATCCACGTCGAGCAGGAGCAGACGCTCAAGAAGTGGGAGGACGACCTCAAGGCGCGGGAGGCTCGTCTGCGCGAGGAGGAGCAACGTCGTCAGCCCCCGAGCGACGACAACGGCACCACCTGACAGACTCGTCCTTCGTGGCGACCGTGGGGCAGTGGGTGCAGGGTGCGCGCCCGCGTACCCTCCCGGCGGCGGTCGCCCCAGTGCTGCTCGGGACAGCTGCCGCCTACCTCGTCCTCGTGCCGGTGCTGCGTTGGGATGTCTCGAGATGCGGCTGGTTCGGGTCACCCCCGCTCGGCCTGGACGAGGCCGCGTGCGAGGCATACCCCGTGCTCGACTCACACGCTGCAGCTGCTTGGGCCGTATTCAGCCTTCGGGCGCTGCTGGCGCTCGTGGTGTCGCTCGCGCTGCAGGTCGGGGTGAACTACGCCAACGACTACAGCGACGGGATCCGCGGCACCGACGACGCGCGCGTCGGTCCGGTCCGCCTCGTCGGCCAGGGGCTGGCACCCGCCCGTCAGGTCCGGCTCGCCGCGTTCGCGTCGTTCGGCGTCGCAGCCCTCGCCGGTCTCGCACTCGTGCTGGCCACCCAGGCGTGGTGGCTCGTGATCGTGGGTCTCGCCGCCATCGTGGCCGCGTGGCTCTACACCGGTGGACCGAGACCGTACGGCTATGCGGGGCTCGGCGAGGTGTTCGTCTTCGTCTTCTTCGGCCTCGTCGCGGTGATGGGGTCGACCTACGTCCAGACCCTGACCTTCACCGCGGTCGCACTCGGCTGCGGCGTCGCCTCGGGGTCGCTGTCGGTCGCGATCCTGCTCGCCAACAACCTGCGCGACATCCCGAGCGACACAATCTCGGGCAAGCGCACCCTCGCGGTCCGCGTGGGCGACGCAGGCACGCGGACGATGTACTCCCTCGCGATCGCCGTCCCCTACCTCGTCGCCGTCGCGATCGCGATCAGCCATGTGCCGTGGGCACTTCTGGCCTTTGTATCCGTGCCGCTGGCGGTGCGCCCGACCCGGATCGTCCGCAGCGGAGCAGGGGGTCGCGACCTGGTCCCGGTGCTCGCCGGGACGGGACTGCTGCTGCTCGGATACGCCGTCGCCCTGAGCCTCGGACTGGTCGTGCAGGGCATCGCGGCCTGAGCGATCTGGTGGTTGCCTGACCTCTCCGGGGGGCGGGGGTCGGCGTCGACTCTGTGGTCCGCAGCGGGTCAGGCTATCGGGGAGTCGGGCTTCGTCGGCGTCGCCGGGGTGTCGTCATCGTCTGACGAACCGGGCACCGAGTCGTCGAACTCGTCATCGTCGTTCATGTCCTCGGCCTGCGACGACGCATCGATCCGGGCGTTGGCGGACCTCACGACGCTCGTGATGCCGTAGGCAGCGCCCTCACGACGACGGCTGAGCGCGACGGCGCTGATGACGCCCGAGATGAGGAACGAGAGCAGGATGAGATAGACCCCGCGAAGACCGAGCAGCCACAGGATACCGCCGACGACCGCGAGGACCGCGACGCGCAGGACCGTGTAGATGAGGACGGGGTGCGCCGACGGGATCGCAGGCGCGACGGGGGCGCCTGGCGCATCACCGCGGTCGGGCTGCGCCAGGTCTCGCGCCGCGCGCTGAGCCTCGTCGTCGTCCTGCTGTGAGCTGGTCGGGGTCTCGTCGTCCACGTCCCCACGGTATGCCAGCCTCGGATGGGACGACACGTCCGGTCAGTGCGGCAGTGGTCTCGGGCACGCCGGGTGGCTCAGTGGTCGGCGGAGTCCGTGGAGTCGGCGGTGCCGTCGGTCACGTGCGGCAGCCGCTCCTGCTCGGGCGGAGCCGCCGGGCGTGCATCGCGTTCGCGACGCAGGCGCATGCGCTGCGACCAGGTCGCGTCGTCGATCGTGCGCAGGAAGGCCGGGTCGTCGTCCGGCGCAGCCGGACCGCGGCGCACGTCCGCCGCGTCTGCTCCGGTGCCACCGGGCGCGGGGCGTCCGGCGTAGAGCCACGCGAGGGCGCCGAGCACCGGGACGACGAGGATCACGATGAGCCACAGCGACTTGGGCAGGGTGCGCACGTCATCGCGACGGCTCTGGAGAGCGTCGATGAGCGCATACAGGACGATCACCGTGGGGACGGCGTAGAGCAGGAACGCTCCCACCTCGGCCACCTCCCTGCATCGCCGTCCTGGCCCCGAGGGGCCATACCGAATCCCTGTGTGTCGAGAGTACGTCGCGTTACTCGGCCGTGCCGCCCCTCGGCGACGCCTGGTGGCGGCTCAGACGCCGGCGTAGGAGTGCAGACCGCTGATCAGCATGTTGACGCCGAAGTAGTTGAACAGGAAGCACCCGAACGCGACGAGAGCGACGATCGAGGCCTTACGGCCCTTCCAGCCGACCGTGGCGCGCGCGTGCAGGTAGGCGGCGTAGGCGACCCAGGTGATGAACGCCCACGTCTCCTTCGGGTCCCAGCCCCAGTAGCGGCCCCAGGCGTTCTCCGCCCAGAT
>JANMBJ010000194.1:0-13300 GCA_031360335.1 Candidatus Nanopelagicales bacterium | reverse complement strand
TGTGCCCCGCCCGACCTGTTGTGTCGAGAGTTTCTCGCCGTGCTAGGTCAGGCCGTGATCGGCCAGCCCTTGAGGGTGGTCTCCTTGTTGCCGTCGATCTTCTCGATCGTCATGTCGAGGAGGTTCACATCGCCCGTCGCCGGGTCGATCTTGATCTCCTTGCCGATGGCCGAGATGTCGGCGGGGATGGTGATTCCCGCGCCGGAGAAGACCTGCTTGGTGACGTCGGCACGGGTGCCGTCAGACTTCTCGATCGCCGCGAGGATGACCTGCACCGCCGCGACGCCGTAGAGGGCGTAGGACGAGGCCGGGTCGGCGTTGTACTGCGCCTTGTAGGCGTCGAGGAGCTTCGCAGCAGCGCCGCCCTGCGCACGCAGGTCGTCGTTGGTGAGGCCCGGGAAGGACAGGTACATGCCCTGGCCCTCGGGGAGCTTGTTGAGCTCGGGGTAGCCGGTGAAGCCGTCCGGGCCCATCAGAGCGACGGTCTTGTTGTCGCCCATGACGGAGACCTTGTCCTTGATGAGCTGTCCGCCGTTGTTGTCGAAGATGCCGCCGAGGTAGATGCAGTCTGCACCGAGGCCCTTGATCTTCTGGAACAGCGCGGTGTAGTTCGGCTGCTTGCCGTCCCACGGCTCGTTGCCGAGGACCGTGATGCCCGAGTTCGGAGCCTCCTTGGCGAAGGCGTTGGCAACACCCTGGCCGTAGGTCTCGTTGTCGTTGAGGATGTAGCACTTGGTGACCTTGAGGTCCTTGGCCATGAACTGCGCCGCAGCGCGACCCTGGTTGTCGTCGGTGGTGACGACGCGGGCGTAGTTGCGCACCTTGTTGGGGTAGTACTTGTCAGGCTCTCCCGGGTTCCAGGGCTTCGTCAGACCGGGGTTGGTGTTGGCCTGCGAGACCATGAGCATCGGGCCGCTGGGGTCCACGTTCAAGACCGGCACGATGATCTTGGCGCAACCGGAGTTGTACGTACCCATGACCGCGACCTCGTCGACGTTGGCCACGTGGTCAGTCGCGTTCTTGGTGCACTGCGCCTGGTCCCACTTGCCCGCTGCCGCGGTCGAGTCGTCGTACTTCTTCAGCTCGATCGTGTAGTTGCCGGCCTTGTACCCGATCTGCTTGAGATACAGCTCGATGGCCTGGTTGGTGGCGTCAGAGGCATCCTTCGACGAGCCCTGGAGCGGAAGGTCGGTGGAGATGACGACCTTCTTGCCGGTGGCTGCGCCGCCGGACGTGGTGCTGCTCGAGGAGCTGCCGCAGGCGGCCAGTGCGAGGCTGCCGGCAATTGCCAGCGCGCCGATCTTGTAAGCGTTGCGCATATCCCGTCCTACCGTGAGAAACGCCCGGACTTACCGGGGCTGGATTGCCGGGAAACCTAGCAGCCATGCGGAGCAAAAGGGTCACGACAGGGGCATCAAACGTGTCCGGTTCTGTCACGCTTTGGATACGAACGACGCCGCCCCGCGTGCGTGTCCGGAGCAACCTCAGACCGTTACGTCGACGAAACCTCGCGAATGACCACATCAGCGACCTCCCCCATCGAGAGCCGCCGGTCCATGGCCGACTTCTGGAGCCAGCGGAACGCATCCGCCTCGGTCAGCGCATACTTCTGTTGCAGCAACGACTTGGCACGTTCCACGCGTTTGCGGGTCTCGAAACGCTCCTCGAGATCGGCCACCTCGGCCTCGAGGGTCGTGATCTCGGCGAACCGGCTGACCGCGAGCTCGATGGCCGGGACGAGGTCGCTCTTCGTGAACGGCTTCACGAGGTAGGCCATCGCACCCGCGTCTCGCGCGCGCTCGACGAGCTCGCGCTGGCTGAACGCCGTGAGCATCACGACGGGCGCGATGCGGGCCGTGGCGATGCGCTCGGCCGCGCTGATGCCGTCGAGCACCGGCATCTTGACGTCGAGCATCACGAGGTCGGGGCGGTGCTCCTCGGCGAGGCGCACGGCCGTCTCGCCGTCTCCGGCCTCACCGACGACGTCGTAGCCCTCCTCGCGCAGCATCTCGACGAGGTCGAGCCGGATCAGGGTCTCGTCCTCGGCCACGACGACACGCAGCGCAGCACGCTCGACAGGGGTCTCGGTCACGACGCCAGCCTACGGAACGCACGCGGCGCGTCGTGCCCGGTAGTCTGGCGCCGCCGCCCCGATAGCCCAACCGGCAGAGGCAGTGGTCTCAAACACCATCCAGTGTGGGTTCGAATCCCACTCGGGGCACCCTTCACATCCACCCATTCCCTACCTCGCGCGCCACCTCACGCCCGACCTCGCGTGATCTTGGTCCAGCGGTCGCTTCCCGTGGGTCTTAGCAGCCGTACGACCAAGATCACGCGGGTGGGGGCTGGGGGGTCACACCGAGCTGGGGTGGGGCTGCGGGGTCAGTCGAGGGCTAGGTGGGGTTTGATCTCGAGGATTCGGGCTAGGAGGCCGTTGATGAAGCTGGGTGACTCGTCGGTCGAGAGCGACTTCGCCAGCTCGACCGCCTCGGAGATCGCGACAGCGGCCGGGACGTCGTCGGACCAGAGCAGCTCATAGGTCCCGATGCGCAGCAGGTTGCGATCCACCGCCGGCATCCGGTCGAGGGTCCAGCCCTGGGAGTACGTCGTGAGCAGGTCGTCGATGCGGTCCGCGTGCTCGACCACACCCCAGACCAGCTCCGAGGTGTACGGATTCAGTGGGGGGTCGACGATCTCGGCCTTCGCGTCGAGGACCTCGACCGCGGAGATGCCGCGCATGTCGGCCTCGAAGAGCACGTCGAGGGCCTTCTTGCGTGCTTTGCCGCGAGCAGTCACGACTAGTTGACGCGACCGAGGTAGGACCCGTCGCGGGTGTCGACCTTGACCTTGGTGTTGTTCTCGATGAACAGCGGCACGGCGATCTCGGCGCCGGTCTCGAGCGTCGCGGGCTTCGTGCCGCCGGTGGAGCGGTCGCCCTGCAGCCCCGGCTCGGTGTACGTGATCATCAGCTCGACCGACGCGGGGAGCTCGACGTAGAGCGGGGCACCGTCGTGGGTCGCAACGATCGCCGCCTGCCCCTCCAGCAGCCACTTGGCGTTGTCGCTGACCACGGCCGGGCTCACGTGGAGCTGCTCATAGGAGTCGGTGTCCATGAACACGAAGTCGTCGCCGTCGCGGTAGAGATACTGGTAGTCGCGCTTGTCGACGCTGGCCGTCTCGACCTTGATGCCGGCATTGAACGTCCTGTCGACGACCTTGCCCGACAGCACGGCCTTGAGCTTGGTCCGCACGAAGGCGGGGCCCTTGCCGGGCTTGACGTGCTGGAACTCGACGACGGTCCAGAGGTTCCCGTCGATGTTGAGAACCAGGCCGTTCTTCAGGTCGTTCGTGCTGGCCACAGGGGTCTCCTGGTCGTGGTCCTCGAGGCGGGCCTAGAGGACGAGAAGTTCGCGGGTCGTCGTCGTGAGCGACACGGGCCCACCGGTCCGGACCACGAGGGTGTCCTCGATGCGGACCCCGCCGCGCCCGGGGAGATAGACCCCCGGCTCGACAGTCACCGGCGTGCGGTCACCGAGGATACCTGTCGCGGAGTAGCCGATCATCGGTGCCTCGTGGATGTCGAGCCCGACTCCGTGCCCGAGGCCGTGGCCGAAGTGCTCCGCGTGCCCGGCTGCGGCGATCACCGACCGCGCTGCGTGATCGACGTCACGGACATCGACTCCCACCCCGAGGGCGGCCACGCCGGCGCGCTGCGCCTCGACCACCAGCGCGTGGATCTCGCGCTGCCAGTCAGCCGCGGGGGCTCCGACGACGAAGGTGCGCGTCTCGTCCGCGTGGTATCCGGCGTACAGCGCCCCGAAGTCGATCTTGAGCAGGTCCCCCGCGGCGATCGGCCGGTCCGTCGGGCTGTGGTGCGGGATGGCGGAGTGCGGCCCGGTCGCCACGATGCTCTCGAACGAGATCGCCTCCGCACCGTGGTCGAGCATGAGCGACTCGAGCCGTCGGGCCACCTGTCGCTCGGTCAGCCCGACCCTGATCTCGGTGAGGAGCGCCGCGAGGGCCACATCGCTGATCCGGCACGCCTCGGCGAGGGCAACGAGCTCGGTGTCGTCCTTGACCGAGCGCAGCGACTCGACGAGACCCGACGTCGGCACCAGTTCAAGGTCGCGGTGCGCCTCGACCAGGCCGGCATGGGCAGCGACGCTCAGGTGCTCGGCCTCGATTCCCAGGCGTACGACTCCGGTCGACGCGGCATGCGCAGCGACCGCGGGGCCGACGGCCCGCTCGATGAGCACGTCGATGCCGGGGCACTCGGTCTCGACCTGGGTCTGATAGCGGAAGTCGGTCGCCAACCGGTCGGCGCGCGGCTCGCTGCCGATCAGGACGGCGCCGTTGGACCCGGTGAACCCGGTGAGATAGCGGGTGTTGGTCGCAGACGTGACCAGGAGCGCCTCCAGATGGGCGGTCTCGATCAGGGCGCGGAGTCGTCCGCGACGGTCGGAGTAGGTCACAGCGGTGCCGAGGTCGTTCACACCGGCACCCTACGGCGCTCGATTTCGTCCGCGCCTCAGGAGGGTCGGGCCGTCGGTCGACAGCACCCGGCGGACGCCGATCAGGCGGAGAGTCGCGCTATCGCCGCGAGTGCGAGCGAGTAGGACTCGAGCCCGAAGCCGGCGATCGCGCCGGACGCAACTGCGGAGACGACCGACGTGTGCCGGAACACCTCGCGCGCCGCGCGGTTCGACACGTGCACCTCGATGAGCGGTGCCGTGCGCTGCGCGCACGCGTCGCGCAGTGCGTAGGAGTAGTGGGTGAAGGCAGCGGGGTTCAGGACGACGGCGCAGCTCGCGTCGGCCGCCTCGTGCAGCCAGTGCACGAGCTCGGCCTCGTCGTCGGTCTGACGCACCTCGACGTCGAGACCGAGGGCCGCGCCGTCGGCGACGCAGCGTGCACGCAGGTCGTCGAACGTCTCGTGCCCATAGACCTCGGGCTCGCGGCTGCCGAGCCGAGACAGGTTGGGGCCGTTGAGAACGAGCACGCGCGTCATGACGTCTCCCTCGAGACCTCGGCATACGCCGCGGTGAGCAGTGCGGGGTCAGGGCCTTCGAGCAGCCCGGGACTTGCGATGCCGTCGAGCACCACGAAGCGGAGCAGGTCGCCACGTGACTTCTTGTCGACCTTCATCGCATCGAGCAGTCGCGGAAAGTCGCTGCCGGTGTAGCTCGTCGGAAGGCCCAGCGAGTCGAGCACCGCCACGTGTCGCGCCGCGTCCGCATCGGAGAGCCGCCCTGCGAGACGGGCCAGGGCAGCGACGAAGACGAGCCCGACGCTCACGGCGTGCCCGTGCCGCCAGCGATAGTGCTCGGCGAGCTCGACCGCGTGACCGAAGGTGTGGCCGTAGTTGAGCACCTCGCGACCGAGTCCTCCGACGCGCGACTCGCGAAAGTCGTCCGACACGACGGCGGCCTTGACCGCGATCGCGCGCTCGACGAGCTCGCGGAGCACCGGTCCTTCGACATCGACGGCCAGCGCGGGATCGGCCTCGACGAGGTCGAGGATCACCGGGTCCGACGTGAACCCGACCTTGACCACCTCGGCGAGACCGGCGACGACATCGACCGCGGGAAGGGTACGCAGCACGTCGAGGTCGCACACGACCAGCGCCGGCTCGTGGAACGCGCCGACAAGGTTCTTCCCGGCGGCCGTGTTGATGCCCGTCTTGCCGCCGACGGCTGCGTCGACCATGGCCAGCACAGTGGTGGGCACCGAGACGAGGCGAACACCTCGCAGCCAGGTCGCTGCGACGAATCCGGCAAGGTCGGTGGTCGCTCCCCCGCCCACGCCGATGACCATGTCGGAGCGGGTGAAGCCCGACGCCCCGAGTGCCGCCCAGCACCCGGCGGCGACCTCCGACGTCTTGGCAGCCTCCCCGTCGGGCACCGGGATCGGCACGGGTTCGGCCCCGGCGGACTCGACTGCTGCGACCACCCGTTGGGCATGGGACGTCAGGCTGTGCGGGTGAAGGACCGCCACTCGTCGCACGCCCGGCAGCACACCCGAGGCGATCTCGGCATCGAGACCACGACCCACGACGACGTCGTAGGGCCGCTCACCCCCGACCGAGATCCGCGTGGTGTCAGACATCGGTGCGCTCGATGCCCAAGGACGTGATGACGACGTCGGCAACCTCGTCGGGAGTGCGACCGTCGGTGTCGACGGTCACGCGTGCGACCTCGGCGTAGAGCGGCGCACGTTCGGCGACGAGGGCTGCCAGCCGGCCGCGGACGTTGCCGAGGAGCACGGGACGGGGCACATCGAGGCCGACGCGATGAGCACCGGCCGACGCACCGACCTGCAGCCACACCGTGGGCTGGTCGAGGAGCAGGGCACGGGTCGCCGCGTCCGTGACCGCGCCACCGCCCAGGGCTAGGACGCCGTCGTGCTCGCGCAGTGCCGTCACCACGGCGTCTCGTTCGAAGGCCCTGAAGGTCGGCTCCCCCGAGTCGACGAAGATGTCGGAGACGCTCTTGCCCTGCGACTCCTCGATGTCGCCGTCGGTGTCGCGGAAGACGACGTGAAGGCGTTCGGACAGCAGGGATCCGACGGTTGTCTTGCCTGAGCCGGGGACACCGACGAGGACCACGCAGGGGGCCACCGGACTACGAGACCACGAGTGCGGCGCGGTAGGCCGCCACGTTGCGCGCCGTCTCGATAACCGAGTCGCCGCCGAACTTCTCGAGCACGGCGTCGGCGAGGACGAGAGCGACCATGGCCTCGGCCACCACTCCGGCCGCCGGGACGGCGCAGACGTCGGACCGCTGGTTGATGGCTTGGGCGGGCTCGCCGGTCGCGACGTCGACCGTACGCAGCGCCCGCGGGATGGTCGAGATGGGCTTCATCGCCGCGCGGACGCGCAGCACCTCACCCGTCGACATCCCACCCTCGGTGCCACCGCTGCGACCCGACACCCGCTCGATCCCGTGCTCGCCGATCACGATCTCGTCCTGAGCGAGGGATCCGCGGGTGCGCGCGAGCTCGAATCCGTCGCCGACCTCGACACCCTTGATGGCTTGAATTCCCATGAGGGCGGCGGCAAGGCGGGCATCGAGACGGCGGTCCCAATGGACGTGGCTGCCCAGACCGGGTGGCAGCCCATGGACGACCACCTCGACCACGCCGCCAAGAGTGTCGCCATCCTTGCGCGCGGCCTCGACCTCTGCCTGCATGGCCGCGCTGGCACCAGGGTCGAGGCACCGGGCCGGGTCGGCGTCGATGAGATCGAGGTCATCTGCCGTGGGCACCGAGCCTGCCGGAGCCGAGACTGCGCCCAGCTCGACGACGTGCGACAGCACGTGCGCACCCACCGACTGCGCCAGGAAGGCCTTGGCGACGGCGCCCAGGGCCACGCGCGCCGCCGTCTCGCGGGCGCTGGCGCGCTCGAGCACCGGCCGCGCGTCGTCGAAGCCGTACTTCTGCATTCCCACGAGGTCGGCGTGGCCGGGTCGCGGGCGGGTGAGCGGGGCGTTGCGGGCAACACCGTCGAGAGCGGATGCCTCGACCGGGTCGGGAGACATGACGATCTCCCACTTGGGCCACTCGCTGTTGCCCACCTCGACAGCGACCGGGCCACCGATGGTCAGCCCGTGCCGCACTCCCCCGAGGATGCGCACAGCATCCTGCTCGAACTTCATCCGGGCACCGCGGCCGACGCCGAGCCTGCGACGCGCGAGGTCACGGTCGAGATCAGCCGTCGACACCTCGATCCCCGCGGGAAGTCCCTCGATGATCGCGACGAGCGCAGGGCCGTGCGACTCTCCTGCAGTCAGCCAGCGCACCATGATCCGATCCTGTCATGAGCCGGTCACCCGACGCGGATGAGGGCCACCCCGCGGACGGGGTGACCCTCATCGAGGTGTCAGTCGTTGCGGCCCTGCCGACTGTCAGGGGCTGACGCTCTGCGGGCTGTTGGTGCAGACCGGCACGCTCTGGTCGCCGAACAGCACACCGACGCACTGCGTGTTGAACACCGAGTACATCACGAAGTTCTTGGCGAACACCGCGCCGATGGTCGCGGCATAGGGCTTGCCGTCGACCGTGACCGTGGCTGTCTGCTTGGCAGTGTTGATCTTCGACACCGCGAGAGTGACCGAGGGGGTCACCGGCGTCGGCACGGGCGTCGGGGCCGATGTCGGTGCGGTGCTCGGGGCCGCCGGGGCCGTGGACGCCTTCGCCGCGGCGAAGAGCGCCTTGAACGGGTCACGCGCCGAGACGGACACCGATGCCGGACGGATCACCGCGGGCTTGGCGCTCGGGCTCGCCGACGGACTCGGAGCGGCTGACGGCACCGACGTGCTCGACGGGATCCCGGCCGCCGTGGGCGCCGGGTCGCTCCCGCCGCCGGAGCTGAGGAGGAAGAACGCGCCGGCTCCGACGATCAGTGCGGCGCCGACCCCACCGACGGCAAGGAGCATCGTGCGGTTGCTTCCGGACTCGACTGTGGGGGCGACAGCAGGTGCTGCGGCGCTCGCGTCCGGGCTGGGGAACATGGGTTCAGACATGGTGGCTCCTGACCATCAGCTCGGAGAAGTGGTCGTGGTGACCGTGGAGGACGTCTGCAGCGAGCCGACGGATGGCGTGCCCGGGTTGGCCATGAACACCCGCGCAGCGACCACTGTCTGCAGCGTCGTGGCCCCGGTCGCTGTCAGGCTGCGCGTGATGTTGACACCGGTCACCAGCATCACCCGCTGCATGCCCTCCAATGAGTTCAGGAAGAGCCGCGTGTCGGCGAAGTTGCCGGTGATGTTCATCGTCAGCGAGATCTGGCTCATCTGTCCGGGAATGGCGAACTGGTTGCCGGTCGCCGTTCCGGTGGCAGTTCCGCTCTGCATCACCGAGGGTGCGGCGATCGTCATCGAGGCCAGGTTGACGCCAGCGGTCGACGCTGCCTTGGTGACGGTACGGAGCAGGGTCGGCTCGTTCGGCGTCTGCGGGATGTGCTGGCGGATCAGAGCGACCTGGCTCTGCAGCTGCGGCAACTGAGTGAACTCAGCCTTGAGCGCCGCGATCTGCTGCTCGGTCGTCGCATTGGCATTGTTGACGGTCGCCGTCTGGGTGACGATGTCGTCGACGTTGGCCTTCTGGGGGGACACCAGCAGGAACCACCCGCCCGCGAGCACGACCGCGGACGCCGCGGCCGCACCTGCGTACCACTTCTGCGTGGTTGCGATGGCCATGTCAGTTGCCCTTCATGTCGTAGCGGTGGCTCAGTGACTTCGGACCGATGGTCACGCTGCCGGTGAACGACACCACTGACGTCTTTGTCGACGAGGGTGCGGTGGCACCGATGTTGGTGGTCCCCCCGGAGGTGCCACCTGTCACCTGCGTGGCGAACGGGTCTACCAGTCCGCTCGACTTGGTCAGCGACTCGAGGAACGCCGAGACCCGCGAGGTGTCGCGTGCCTCTCCGTCGAAGGCGATGGACCCGACGCCGGGAAGACCCAGCATGCTGCTCACCGAGGCGTTGGCAGCCGGCGCGCCGGTCGAGGTTCCGGTCGCGGTGGCACCGGTGACTGTCGCTTGGAACGACGTCAGCGAGACACCTGGCGGGATGGTGATGGCGAGGTTGTTGAGCACAGTCGACCACCGCACCTCGCCGCCTGCGGCAGCGAACTGCTGGAGCTGAGCCGACTGAAGGTCAGCTTGCACCTTGGGCACATCGGCGTACTTTGCCTGCTCGGCGGCGAGCGACGCGCTCGTCGCGCGTGCCGAATCGAGCTGCTCCTGCGCGGAGGACACGTCCGACGACGCCATCACGTAGAGGCCGCCCACGACCGCGACAGTGGCGGCGACCGTGGTGGCGAGCACCATCTTAGAGCGACGGACCCTGACCTCTTGCGCGATCTCGGTGGGGATGAGGTTCACGCGCGGGAAGGCGGCGAGCGGAGCAGCCACGGAAGCGGCAACAGGTGCCGACGCGGCGACCGGGGCGTCTGCCTCGGCGACCTCGTCGACGGCGGTCTGACCCTTGCGACTGAAGGACACCATCACACCGCTCCCATCGCGAGACCCACGGGCACGGCGGCCAGCGGCTCCACGAACTGAACCTGCTCGGGCGCGAGGCCCGTCTTGCCGATCGTCAGCTGGTTGAACGCCCGGGCGTACTCGACCTGGGTGCGCACCGATGTCGCGAGGCGCTGCGCCAGACCGTCGGCGAGCGAGCCGCCGCCGCTGAGCACGAGGCGCGAGAGCGGACGGCTGCCACTCGTGGCGATGTAGTAGTCGACGGATCCGCGGACCTCGTCCACGAACTCCGTCAGAGCCTGGTCGATGACGCGCTTGGCCTCGGCCGACGCGGGCGAGGCGAGAGCCGCGTGGTCGCGCTTGAGCCGCTCGGCCTCGGCGGTCGGGATCCCGAGCTTCTCGACCATGGCGCCGGTGATGTCGTCGCCACCGAGGAGCAGGATGCGGACGAACTTGGGGACGCCGGCCTCGTGGACCACGATGTTGGTGACGCGCGCCCCGACGTCGACGACAGCCTCAGGACCGGAGAGCCCCAGCGGGTCGCTCGTGCCGGCCGACCGCAGCACCGCGAACGGTGTGAGGTCAGCGGTGGTCACCTTGAGACCGGCCTTTTGGCATGCGCGGATCGCGCCGAGGACCATGTCCTCGCTCGCCGCGACGAGCAGACCGCGTACGAGGCGTGCGTTGTCGACCGTCGTCTCTTCGAGCGGCACGAAGTCGAGCACAGCCTCGTCGATCGGCATCGGCACCAGGTCTGCGACCTGGAACTTCAGCGACGACCGCAGCTCGCTCTCCGGCATCCACGGCACCTGCACCAGGCGGACGAACACCTTCTGGTTGGAGATACCGAGGACGACGTCCTTCTTCGTGAACTTCGCTCGCGTCCACAGGACCTTGATGGCTTCTGCGACGGCGTCGGGGTCTGCGACCTCGCCGTCGCGCACGGCACCCGGCGGGAGCCCTACCTGACCAAAACGGTCAAGAACGGCTGCGCCCTTCGACACAGTCACCTGCGCCGCACGCACACTCGATGTGCCGATATCGAGTCCGATCGCGGTTCGACCAGCCACGGTTCTCACCTCTCGCCCGCCACCACGGTTGTGGTGACTCTTCCCCTCCGCTTTCGGCGGATCTGAGGCCGGGCTTGAGTGTTGGAGCACAGGCAACGAGAGCGACCGCAGAGGAACAGCCCCCAGAAGGGCTAGCACTCACGGTGCGCAGGGCTCAGAGGCCCATGCTCGAGACGTACCAGTCGATGACGGGTTGTCCGAAGAAGAGCGCGAGGAAGGTGCCCAGCAGCATGAACGGCCCGAACGGCACCTTGGTCTTACGTCCGCCCTTGTGTCGCACCATCACCGCGATCCCGACAACCGACCCGAGCAGGAACGCGGCGAAGGTGGCGGCGATGGCGAGCGGCCAGGACACCCACCCGAGGTAGATGCCGAGGACACCGGCGAGCTTGACGTCGCCAAACCCCATGCCCGCTGGGTAGATGACAGCGAGGAGAAAGTAGAACGCGAAGAGGGCTATACCAGTGAGCACCGCATGCAGCAGGTCTGGCCAGCGACCCTCGACCACTGCCGGGATGGCCAGAAGTGCAAGAGCGACGGGGTAGGACGGCAGCACGATCGCGTCGGGGAGCCGCCTCACGTCGAGGTCGATCGCCGAGAGTGCGACGCCGATCGCCGCGAGGTAGAGGTAGGCGGGCAGCTGCCACGACAGCCCGCACCACCACGCGACGGCAGCGAAGAGCAATCCGGTGCCGAGCTCGACCAGGGGATAGCGCACGGAGATGGGGGCGCTGCAGCTGCGGCACCTGCCGCGCAGCAGCAGCCACGAGACCACCGGGACGTTGTCGCGCTCCTTGAGCTCGGCACCGCACCGGGGGCATCGGGACCTCGGCCGGACGACCGACTCCCCCAGGGGCACGCGGTGGATGACCACGTTGAGGAACGAGCCGATCAGCAGGCCGAGGATCCCTACGGCAACGACGAGTGCGGGCACAGGTCAGGAGCCTATGTAGGTGCCCGTCACCGTGTACGTCGCACTGAGCTCACCGGTGTGTCGTGGTCCCCACTTGGCGTTGGTCCACTGCGGGAAGTAGGGCGGCGACGAGTATTTCAGGCGCGAGTCGTACTTGTAGGCCTTGATGTAGCCCGCGCTGCCCTGGCCGACGATCCCACGCCAGCGCTGAGCGATCGAACCCAAGACGAGGAGGGTGCCCTCGCCCGATCCGACGTTGTACTGCTGCACCCAGAAGCTGTGCTGCAGGGTCTGGATCGAGGCGTCGATCTGGATGCCTGTGGTCGGGTTGATGCCACCCGTCGACGGGTCGGTGTAGCGATGCGGCCACGTGTTGTCCTCGAACGGAGTGTTCTTCCATCCCCAGACGTTGCTGCTGTTCTTGTACCAGGTGTCGAGCACCGGGTGGTAGACCTCGACCGAGTTGCCGGCGACGAAGCCGACGAGGTCGGTGCCGTTGATGCCGTTCGACAGCACGAGGTCACCGGTAGCGACGACCGAGTTCTCGGCCGCCATGGTGACCCGGCCCTTGACGTTGCCCTCGACATAGAGGTTGCCCTGACCGCAGAACTGATCGGTGGTCAGCATCGTCAGGTCGTAGGTGTAGGTCGTGGTGTTGCTGCCGGTGTAGGTGCCGAGGGGAAGCCCGTCACCGATCTCGCCCGAGAGGCACTTGTGCGTCGCGCTGCCGGCGGAGGCGTAGATCACCTGGTCGACGGGCACGGCGAGGTTGGTCTGGGTATAGCTGTTGGCGGCGGTGAACGTGCCGCAGCCGGTGCCGGTGACCTTGCCGGCGCTGTCCTTGCTCCATACGGTCATGGTGCCCGCAGGAGTGGAGTTGAACTTGACTCGGGTCGAGCCGTAGTAGTGGCAGCCCGGGTAGGTCGCGAACTTCGACGAGGTGTCGTCGAGGTAGAGGGTGTCCGTCCACGCCGGCGGCACCGGGATGGCGGCCGTGCCGTAGACCGGGATGGGGCTGCCGCTGCGCAGGCAGGCGCTGTAGCTGGGTCCGGTCGCGGTCTTGCAGCCCGGCGTCGAGGTCTCGAACCCGCTGAGGAAGGTCGCCCCCGCGGCGTTGAGCTTGGGCGTGTCGTTGAAGTGCACGCGACCGTCGAGGACGTCAGCCGCGGCGAAGCCGATCTCGGTGCAGCCGGAGTTGCTCCGGTTCGAGGTGCCGATCGTGGGGCTCCACCAGTAGATGTCCTTCTGGGCGCCGGTGGAGCCGCAGAAGTACTTCGACGTGCCGGACGGATAGACCGTCGTGTTAGCGGGGTCGGCGTGCTCGAGGTCGGTGTAG
>JANMBJ010000084.1:0-2530 GCA_031360335.1 Candidatus Nanopelagicales bacterium | reverse complement strand
GGGTCGTCCTCTCGGTGCTCGACCGCAAGTGGCGTGAGCACCTCTACGAGATGGACTACCTCCAGGAGGGGATCGGCCTGCGCGCGATGGCGCAGAAGGACCCGCTCGTGGAATACCAGCGCGAGGGCTACATCCTGTTCAACGCGATGATGGAGTCGATCAAGGAAGAGTCGGTCGGCTACCTGTTCAACGTCGAGGTGCAGGTCGAGGAGCAGGTCCCCGAGCTCGAGGGTGACCTCAGCGACGAGATCGAGCTGACGCCGATGGCTGCCCCGCAGCTCTCCCCTCCCTCGGCACCGGCAATCTCGGCGAAGGGTCTCGCGCCGCAGCGGCCGCAGCGCCTGCAGTACACCGCCCCGAGCGTCGACGGCGAGGCAGGCGTGATCCACGCAGCCGAGGACGTCGACGACGTCGAGGAGCTCAGCGCCGACGCCTCGCGCGCCGAGCGTCGCCGAGCCGAGCGCGCTGCCCGCAAGCGCGACACCAAGAAGTAGCCGGTCTGAGCGGGCGGCCGCGGCGATTGTCGCCCGCGGTCCGTCTGTTCGGGCATCGGCGTCGTCGGTGCCCCCGCTGCTGATCGCCGATGCGCTGTGGCCGGCTGACCTCTCGTGATGTGGTTCGTCTACCGTCGTGTTCTCCGTGGACACAGCTGGGGATGGCTGAATCCTCGAAAGGAGTTATGCACCATAAGGTCACGGGGTTGATAGACTGTCGCACAGGTGTACTATTCTTTCATAGCCGAGATGATGTGGCGGAAGCACCTGTCACTGCGCGAGTTCCGCGTCAGTCTCGTGGTCGCCGATAGTCCTCACACCCTGACTCGGTTGTCGATGGTGTGGTCCGACCGGCTCGTTGCGGCCCTGGCTGCTCCGGTCACGGAGCACACGGCCGAGGTGCTGGTGCCGGTCCCGGTGGGTCTGTTGGACGAGGAGGGTCTGCTGCTTCGGGTTCGGCTCGCGGATCGTGTGGCGGCGCGGGCTCAGGCGCTTGCGCACATCGCGTTGGCTGACCATGCCGGTTCGTACGCTGTGGATGGTGACCGGCAGCGGCACCTGCGTCTCGAGGCGACCCGGGTGGGTGGGGCGCTGACGAGGGCGTTGGCGACGATTGATCCGAAGGTTCAGGCGAAGCGGGCTCGGGTCGCTCGGTCGAGGGACTTTCCACGTACACGGCTTGCCGCCAGCCAATAGCCTCCCCTCCATGACCAAGCGCTCCGCAGCCGCGCCCGCCGCCGTGGTCTCGCCGTCGGATGCCGCACGGCTCGTGTCGTCGGGAGACTGGGTCGACTACGGGGCTACCCTCTGTCAGCCCGATCTGTTCGACGCGGCGCTCGCCGACCGAGCGTCGGAGCTCACCGACGTGAAGCTCCGAGCGACCCTGTCGCTACGGCCGCGTGCCGTCGTGGAGGCCGATCCGCAGCGCCACGCCTTCGACTTCTACAGCTGGCACTTCAGCGGCTACGACCGCAAGAAGGCCGACGTCGGCCTCATGAACTACATCCCGTGCAACCTCGGCGAGATCGGCGACTACTACCGCAGGTTCATCGACCCGGTCGACGTCGTCGTCCTCAAGACGTGCCCGATGGACGAGAACGGCTACTTCAACCTCAGCGCAGCGAACCTCTACCACCGTGCGGTGGTCGAGCGGGCGAAGACGGTGATCGTCGAGGTATGCCCGGGGCTGCCCTACGTCCACGGCGTCGACAACGGCATCCACGTGAGCGAGGTCGACTTCGTCATCGAGGGCAACGACCTGCCAGCTCCTGTGCTCCCCAATCCCCCGCCGAGTGACGTCGACCGCGCAGTCGCGCGCCTCATCGCCGGCGAGATCGACGACGGGTCGTGCCTCCAGGTGGGCATCGGCGGCATGCCGAACGCGGTGACGTCACTTCTGATGGACAGCGGCGTGAGCAATCTCGGCGTGCACACCGAGATGCTCACCGACGGGATCATCGATCTCTACCGCGCCGGCATCGTGACCGGTGCCGCGAAGTCGACGTATCCCGGAAAGATCGTCTGCAGCTTCGGCCTCGGTTCGCAGGCGACCTACTCCGACATCGACCGCAACGAGGACATCGCGTGCCTTCCGCTCGAGATGACCAACCTGCCGCACCTCATCATGGCCAACGCCAACGTGGTGGCCATCAACAACACGACGCAGATGGACCTGCAGGGTCAGGCGGCGAGCGAGTCCGACGGCCATCGGCACATCAGCGGTACCGGAGGCCAGTCGCAGTTCGTCCGTGGCGCGTACGCGTCGAATGGCGGTAGGTCGTTCGTGTGCCTCGCCTCGACCTACGAGCGTCCCGGCGTACGCAAGAGCCGCATCGTGCTCGACCTGTCACCGGGCAACGTCGTCACCACGACCCGCAGCGACATGATGTACGTCGTGACGGAGTACGGCATCGTCAACCTCAAGGGCAGGTCGGTGGCCGAGCGCGCGAAGGCGATGATCTCGATCGCCCACCCGGACTTCCGCGACTCGCTCGAGCGCGCGGCGCGCGAGCATGGACTCATTCCCCGCGCGCTGC
>JANMBJ010000066.1:0-38776 GCA_031360335.1 Candidatus Nanopelagicales bacterium | reverse complement strand
CCTCGAGCTTGTCGCGCGTCAGCATGGTCTGCAGATGCAGAGCTTCGTTGCGCCCCGTGGAGATGATGAACGGCAGGTTGATCTCGGTCTCCTTGACACTCGACAGCTCGCACTTCGCCTTCTCGGCGACGTCCTTGAGCCGCTGGAGCGCCATCTTGTCCTTGGTGAGGTCGACGCCGTGGCCGTTCTTGAACTGCGTCGCCAGGTGCGCCACAAGGCGCTCGTCCCAGTCGTCGCCGCCGAGGTTGTTGTCACCGCTGGTGGCCTTGACCTCGACGATGCCTTCGCCGATCTCGAGCAGCGACACGTCGAACGTGCCTCCGCCGAGGTCGAACACCAGGATCGTCTGCTCCTTCTCGCCCTTGTCGAGGCCGTAGGCGAGAGCGGCAGCGGTGGGCTCGTTGATGATGCGCAGCACGTTGAGGCCGGCGATCTCACCGGCCTCCTTGGTGGCCTGGCGCTGGGCGTCGTTGAAGTACGCCGGCACCGTGATGACGGCGTCCGTGACGGTGTCACCGAGGTAGGCCTCCGCGTCGCGCTTGAGCTTCTGCAGCACGCGCGCGCTGATCTCTTGAGACGTGTAGGCCTTGCCGTCGATGTCGACGTTCCATGAGGTGCCCATGTGGCGCTTCACGGAGCGGATCGTGCGGTCGACGTTGGTGACGGCCTGACGCTTGGCCACCTCGCCGACGAGAACCTCGCCGTTCTTGGCGAAGGCGACGACCGACGGCGTGGTGCGAGCGCCCTCGGCGTTGGGGATGACGGTGGGCTCTCCACCTTCGAGGACCGACACGACCGAGTTGGTCGTGCCGAGGTCGATTCCGACTGCTCGTGCCATGAGACATGTGCCTTTCTGAAGACGGTGCGGGGTGCTGTGGTGGGTGTGTTCAGGGGTGGTGCGTGGTCGTGCTGGCGGGTGGTGCGGATGGATCTGTGCTCCGACTCTGGACCGGGTCAGATGAGGTGTCAATTTCTGAATCAGGTTACTTGAGTCGCTTTGGCTCATAGTACATGACATAACGTGTTTGGCCAATTGCGGTACGGCCGCATCTGGGCGCCGGCCGGCAGTGCCTCGGCAGAGCGTGCGGCCCTGCTGGGGCGGACGGGCGGCGCGGCGTCTACCGTGGGAGCACCCGGCCAGGCACGGCGTTCCGACGACGCCTGCGCGGCTATGTTCTGTGCGCTACGGAGGACCGGTGCCCTCGATGACCACCCTCGCGACCGATGTCGCGACTCTCACCCCGTTCTCCGAGACCCACCTCACGGTGCGTCTCGTGCTGGGCGTCCTGCTCACTCTCGTGGCCCTGAGCCTCGCGGCGTGGCGCGGCAACCGGATCTACGGCGTGATCCGCTCCGGCCAACCGGCCGTGGGTCGCACCGACGAGAAGGGCGTGCGCCTGCAGAACGAGGTCGTCGAGGTCCTCGGGCAGCGCAAGCTGCTGACGTGGGGGCCGTCAGGCGCCGCGCACTTCGTCACGTTCTGGGGGTTCATCGTCCTGGGGCTCACGATCATCGAGGCGTTCGGTGCGCTCTTCGACCCCGACTTCCACGTCCCGCTCATCGGCACCTGGCCCGTCGTCGGCTTCCTCGAGGACCTGTTCGGCGTGCTCGTGCTCCTCGCGCTGGTGATGTTCTCCGTCATCCGGATCCGGCGCAATCCGCACAGGATCGGGCGCGAGTCACGGTTCTACGGCTCCCACACCGGGGGTGCGTGGCTGATCCTGCTCTCGATCGCGACCATCGTCGTCACGCTGTTCGTCTACCGTGGGGCGCAGATCAACACCGGGACGTTCCCCTATCCCAGCGGCGCGTTCGTCTCCGAGCGGGTCGGGTCGCTGCTGTCGGGTCTGAGCCTCGAGGCCAACCAGTGGATCGAGACGATCTTCATCCTGCTGTCGTTCGGCGCTGTGCTCGGCACGACGATCCTGGTGCTCTACAGCAAGCACATGCACATCTTCCTGGCGCCGTTCAACGTGCTGTTCTCCCGCCGCCCCAACGGTCTCGGCCCACTGCTGCCGATGTACTCGGGCGCCGACCGGATCGACTTCGAGGACCCCGACGACGAGGCGGTCTTCGGTCGCGGCTCGATCGAAGACTTCACCTGGAAGGGCAACCTCGACCTGCTCACGTGCACCGAGTGCGGGCGCTGCCAGTCGCAGTGCCCGGCATGGAACACCGAGAAGCCGCTGTCGCCGAAGCTGCTGATCATGGATCTGCGCGACAACCTGCTCGCGCAGGCGCCCTACCTCGTCGCGAAGGACAACCCGAGCTACCTCGCCTCGCCGGGCGCTGGGAAGGCATCGGTGCCGGTGCCGGTGGAGATCGCGTCGTACAGCCAGGCGGTGCAGGACGCGCACGCGCGCCCGCTCGTCGGATCACGAGATGCCGACAACGCTGTTATCGACGAGGACGTGCTGTGGTCCTGCACGATGTGCGGGGCGTGCGTCAACCAGTGCCCGGTCGATATCGAGCACATCGACCACATCGTCGACATGCGACGCAACCGCGTGATGATCGAGTCGGAGTTCCCGAGCGAGCTTGCCGGCCTGTTCAAGAACGTCGAGAACAACGGCAACCCGTGGGGAATGAAGGCCTCGCTCCGCAACGCCTGGATCGAGGAGGTCGACTTCGACGTCCGCGTGTTCGGCGCCGGGGGTGAGGACACCATCCCGGACGATGTCGACTACCTGTTCTGGGTCGGCTGCGCGGGTGCCTTCGAGGACCGTGCCAAGCGCACCACCAAGGCGGTCGCCGAGCTGTTCAACCTCGCAGGCGTGCAGTTCATGGTGCTCGGCGAGGGCGAGACGTGCACCGGTGACCCCGCGCGCCGTGCGGGCAACGAGTTCCTCTTCCAGATGCAGGCGATGCAGAACGTCGAGGTCCTCAACGAGATCAAGGCGAAGAAGATCGTCGTGACCTGCCCGCACTGCCTCAACACCCTGGGTCGGGAATACCCCCAGCTCGGCGGTCACTACGAGGTCGTGCACCACACGCAACTGCTGTCCTCGCTCGTGAAGGACGGTCGGCTCACGCCCGTCACCCCGGTCGAGGGCAGCGTGACCTATCACGACCCGTGCTACCTCGGTCGGCACAACAATGTCTACACCCCGCCGCGCGAGCTCATCGGGTCCCTGCCGGGTCTGCAGCTCACCGAGATGGAGCGCTCGGCCGACCGGTCCTTCTGCTGCGGCGCCGGCGGTGCCCGCATGTGGATGGAGGAGAAGCTCGGCACGCGGATCAACCTCAACCGTACTGACGAGGCGCTGGCCACCGGAGCCACGACGATCGCGGTCGCCTGCCCGTTCTGCTCGGTCATGCTCAACGACGGCGTGACCAACCGCTCACAGGGCAAAGATGCTCCCGTCGCCGAGGTACGCGACGTCGCCACCCTCCTCCTCGACAGCGTCCGCCACCCCTGACCCCCTGGGTCAGATCCCCGAGTTACTGCCGCAATCCTTTGGTTTCAGCGGCCCAAACCAAGGATTCGGGC
This sequence comes from Candidatus Nanopelagicales bacterium, assembly GCA_031360335.1. Lineage (GTDB taxonomy): Bacteria > Actinomycetota > Actinomycetes > S36-B12 > CAIYMF01 > Longivirga. Next base: position 35,286 of record JANMBJ010000066.1, on the reverse strand, counting down.
AGTAACTCGCGGGCCCTCAGGGGTGGAGGAGGGTTTCGAGCTGTGTGTCGAGGTAGGGGGCGAGGGCGGTGGCGAAGGTTGCGGTGAGGTGGCTCGTGTCTCGGTAGACGAGGTACTTGCCGAGGGTTGCCGGGCAGCGGGTCGGCGCGCAGATGACGGCTGTGAGATCGACCGGGTGCGCCGTGGGCGTGCCCTTCGCGAGGGCGACGTCGTAGGCCGGTGAGTCGAGCGCGTCACGGCTGAGGTCGCACGCGCTCGGGTCCGACGCATGCTTCGCGACGCACGACGGCACATCGCGCCCGGGCCATGGGGTGTCGCGTACAACGGCCACCTGCACCCCGGCGGCACCGAGCTGCGCGAGGCCGCGGCGCCACCCTGCCTGCCACTCACCCGGCGCCGCCGCCGCCGCGATCTTGGTGCCGGTCGAGCGGTCGACGAGGGACTCGGTGCGCGTTCCTGCGGCCACCACGAGCGAGGGATGGATGCTCGCCATCTCGGTGAGCACGGCGGCACGCCAGGTGTCGCACTCGTCGTAGGGCCGCTTGAGCCCCTTGTCGAAGATCGTCACGTCGGGCGCAGGACACCCGGACTTGGTGCGCACGAGCAGCTTCCAGTGCCGCTGGTCAGCCAGGGTCTGGAGCGCTGTGAACCATTGGGCCGCATGGGAATCGCCGAAGAGCACGACCACAGTGCTCGATCCGGTGTCACCGAACGCGCACTCGGCGTGGGTGACCTCGGGCTTCTTGAGGTGACAGTCGTCGCCATAGATCACGGGCACGTCCTGACGCGCCGTCGCGGGTGACGGGACCAGCGCTCCCGTCGGCCACCTGATCGCTACGGGAGAGACCGGCTTGGTCGAGCTGGAAGTCGACGGCGCGGGTGATGCGACACCCGGCGAGGCCAGCGCCGCAGGGCCCCGGCCGGTCTGCTCGTCGGCGGCTCCGGTCGCCGCGACCTCGGTGGTCGCGAGCGCGCCGCCACCCGTCGACATCGCCAGGGCGAGGCCAGCGACCGCTGCCGTCGCGGAGAGCGCTGCACCCAGCAACAGCGACGAACGCGCACTGGCCTTGAGCCGCGGGTGGTGGTGCAGCGGTCGTTCGACGAAGCGATACGCGAGCACCGACGGCACGAGAGCGAGCAGCGCGACGGCCAGGCGCACGGGAGTGCCGAGGTCGCCCCAGACCGCGGCGCAGAGCACGAGCGCCGGCCAGTGCCAGAGATACCAGGAGTAGGACAGCCGACCGAGTGCTCGCACCGGCCACACCGACAGCACTCCGACAGCGCCGAGACCTCCTGTGCCCGAGGCGATCACCGCTGCGGTGCCGAGCACCGGCCACAGTGCCGCGGTGCCCGGATAGGGCAGGTCGTTGGTGAGCACGGCGATCGACCCCAGCAGCACCGCAAGACCGAACAGGCCGGCCACGCGGCGCACGACGACGGGCGCTCGGCCGATCTGCGCGCTGCACAGGGCGATCAGACCGCCGAGCGCGAACTCCCATGCGCGCGTCGACATCCCGAAGAACGCCCACGGCGCCGAGCGGTCGGTGAGCCGCAACGACAGCAGGAACGACACGATGCCGAGCGCGGCGAGCGCGACGACGAGAGGAGCCCGCAGCGCGCTCCCGTCCCGTCGTCGGCGGCGGACGACGATCACGGCGACGAGCAGCACCAGGAGCGGCCAGACGAGATAGAACTGCTCCTCCACACCTAGCGACCAGAAGTGCAGCACGGGGCTGGGGTTGGCGTCGGAGGCGAGATAGTCGGTGGCCTGGACGGCGAATCGCATGTTGGAGACGTACAGCGCGGAGGCGACGACGTCGTAGCCCGTCGACTCGTGGTCGAGGACAGGGATGACCCACCAGGAGATGGCGGCCACGACTGCGAGCACAAGCGTGGCCGCGGGCAGCAGGCGCCGAGCGCGTCGCGCCCAGAAGTTCGCGAGCGAGACGTGGCCCGTGGAGGTCGCCTCTGCTGCCAGCAACCCGGTGATGAGGAAGCCCGAGATCACGAAGAACACGTCGACGCCGACGAATCCGCCGCCGAAGAAGGGCAGGCCGACGTGGTAGCCCACGACCGCAGCGATCGCGATCGCGCGCAGGCCCTCGACATCGGTGCGGAACCGGAAGCCGGTCGGGCCTGCTGACGAGCCGCGCTGACGACCCGCGGACGACGCCGCGGCGCCGTCGGCGGGATCGACCGTAGCCCGCGCACTCATGCCGCCAGCCTAGAGACCCGGCGCCACCGCGCCCGTCACCCGGCTGCTCCCCGGGTTCGCGGAGGGGCGACACAGCCGCGCGCTGCTGGCTACTGTGCGGCCATGCGACGACTGCGTACGGCGACGGTGCTCGGGACTCTCGTCGCGATGACCGTGCTCACGCTCCCTGGCGCGCAGGCCGTATCGACCACCGTCGCGCCCACTCCTCAGGCAAGCTCGGCTGCCGCCGTGTCGGCGGTCACCGTGCCGTCAGCGTTGCCTGCCGCCACGGTCTGGACCCCGATCCCGTCCTACGCCGTGGCCGCGCACGACGAGCCGATCACCTACTCCAACGGCTGTCACGCGTGGCGGGCGGTCGTCACCCCGCGGCTGTGCACGATCGTCAATCCGACGGCGCAGCGGCGCGTGCTGCTGTTCGGCGACTCGCACGCGGCGCACTGGTATTCCGCCGTGCTGGCGTCTGCGAAGGCGCACGGCTGGCGGATGTTCTATCTGACCAAGAGCAGCTGCCCCGCCACCGACGTGAGCGTGAAGGTCTACAAGCAGACGGCGAGCTATCCGCAGTGCCCGGCGTGGCGGCACCGCGTCTTCACCGCCTTCGCCCACAACGCCTGGGGCAAGGTCGACGTCACGGTCGTGAGCAACTGGAACTTCCACCAGGTCGTGTCCGCGTCGGGGAGACGCCTCACCGGCGCCGCGCTCACCGCTGCGTGGGAGGCGGGCATGCGACGTACTCTCACGGCGCTGCTGAGGAGCTCGAGGCAGGTCGTGCTGCTGCGCGACTCACCAGATCTGCCGGGCGACGCGGGCCAGGCTCGCGCCTGCTTCGCCCGGTGGCGTCAGGCTGCGCAGACCCGGTGCGGCGCACCGAAATCCAGGGCTCTGAACTCCGCTCTGTGGGCTGCCGAGGCACGCGCTGCTGCGTCGTTCCCTGGTCGGGTCCAGCGCGTCGATCTCACCACCGGTGTGTGCCCCGCCAGCTGGTGCGGCCCGATCGACGGACGCTACCTGCGCTTCAAGGACGACAACCACTGGACGCAGACGTACATGTTGGCGCACTTCGCACCGTTGGTCGACACGCTGCTCGTGCCCGCCATGCGCCGCGCCAACCCCGTCGCGGTCGCACCGGCACCCGCGCTGCGCGCCGCCTCCGCGCGCTGAGCGACCGCGACGGCCACCCAGGTCGGCGCAGGTCAGACGCCGACGTCTCGTGCCAGCGAGACCGAGGCGCTGAACCTCTGCGCTCCCGGCTCATCTGACTCGGCACGGTGTTCGGCGAGGTAGGGCTCGACCAGAGCGTTGATCGCCACCGTCAGGTCCCGCGCCTCTTGGGGTGTCAGCACCAGCTGGCTGCGCGAGTAGTTGGTCGTGCCGTTCCAGGTGTCGTCGTCGCCCGACTCCGCATCGGCGTGCATCGCTGCAACGAGGCGCTGTCGGTCGATCTCGGTGCTGTTGGCCACGAGCAGCTCTGCCGCCGACATGGATGCGGCACGGCTGCCCTTGTCGCGCAGGTTGATCGAGAGGTTGGCGCCGGCCCTCATCCAGGGCCGCTCGCGGCCATCGCCACGCGCCTGCGCACGCAGCACCAGCCCGTACTTCTCGAGCGCCCGCAGGTGATAGCTCATCGCGCTGGCGGTGATCCCGGCAAGCTCGGCGCACTCGGTCGCGGTGAGCACCTTGCCGGCATAGAGCGCGTCGATGACCAGCAGTCGCGCTGGGTGCGCGAGCGCACGGACGGCGGACGCATCGGTCAGCACGACATCGCCGCTCGGCGTCGCTTGATCCGGGTCGACGGAGCTCGTGCTGAGGCTGCTCGCCAGAGCGGGGGTACGTCGGGCCACGCGGTGACGGTAGCGCGCGACGGCAGGGTCGGAGGGGTTGACGGAGCAGATGTGAAGCATTACTTTCGAAGCATGTCCTTCACATCTGCCGTCAGACGAGACCTGACCGTCGTTGCGACCGGGCGCGCCGCCTCGGTAGTCGGAGACGAGATCGCGCTCATCACGCTGCTGCTCTGGGCGAGCGCGCGCGGGCACGGACCGCTCGCGGTCGCCGCACTCGTGATGGCTGCGGCCCTTCCGCAGCTGGTGGCCGCTCCTGTCGCCGGGCTGCTCGCCGACCGGGTCCCCGCTCGCCGTCTCGTCGCGACGGTGTCGCTGCTGCAAGGCCTCGCCTGCCTCGCGCTGGTCGCGGCCGTCGCGACCGACGTCGTGGGCCTCGTGGTCGCGTGCGTCGTCGCGCTCAACCTCGGACAGGCGGTCGCCAACCCGGCGTGGCAGGCACTCGTGCCCGCGATCGTCCCCGAGTCAGGGCTGTCGAAGGCGTTGGCGCTGCTGCAGACCAGCACGGCCGCCGCGGCACTGGTCGGTCCGGTGATCGGTGGTGTGCTCGTGGGCACTCTGGGCACGAGCGCGGCCCTGCTCGTCGACGCCGGCTCCTTCGCCGTGCTCGCCCTCGCAGCGGTCGTGCTGCGAGCTGACCGTCGTCCTGAGCCGGGCGCGGGGCGCGGCAATGGCGAGGTGTGGGCCGGTGTGCGGCTGGTCGCAGCCGTTCCGATGCTGCGCGGTGTGGTCATCCTCGTCGTATCCACGGTGCTCGTGCTCGGTGCGGTCAACGTGGCCGAGGTCTTCCTCATCACGCAGGTCCTGGGCGCGAGCCCGGTGCTCTATGGGCTGTGCGGCGCGATCTTCGCGATCGGACTCATGGTCGGCGCGTGGGCGTCGCAGCGGGACGTGAGCGTCTCGAGCAGCGCCCGTCTCCTGCTCGCGGCGATGGTGGAGATGGCCGTCGCCATCGCGCTGCTCGGCCTCTCGCCGACAGTCGCGGTCGCCGCGGTCGCAAGCTTCTTCGTCGGGGTCGGCAACGGCGGGCTCAATGTGCTCGCGCAGTCGATCATCATCCGCAGCACGCCGAGCGAGGTGCTCGGTCGTGTCTTCGCCGTGCTCCAGGGCGGAGTCGGGGCCGGCATGCTCGTCGCGACGGCCCTCGGCGGCGTGCTCCTCGCGGTGTTCGACGTACGCACTGTGGTCACCGGCAGCGGCCTCGTCACCGCCTTCGTCGTCCTCGTCGCCGGCCGCCCCCTCCTGCGCGCCCGCTCCACGACGGATGACAGCGCGGCCTCGACGGACAGCCCTCAACCAGGGGTTGCCAGGGGCTCCGCCGTCGTCGGGGCCGCCCGGGAGCGCAGCGCTTGACGGGACGACGGTGACCCGCGACGCGGTGCGTGCGCCGCTCGCGTCGGTGGTCGAGGTGACGATGACGGTCGCGCCCACCGTCACGTCAGACAGTGCACCGGCAAACCGTCTTCGACACCGTGGCAGTGCTGGGTACGCCGACGGCTACGCAGCCATCTCATCGACGGCGAGCTGCGCCTGGTCGGCCTGCAGCTGTTTGGTCGAGCTCGACGAGCTGGTCGACCCGTTCGAGGCGCTCGAGCCGGCTCTCGAGGTGGTCGACTCCGTCGTCGTACCGAACGCCAGGGAGTATGTGCTCGCGGCGTCGATGGTGCGGGTGGACGCGATCGAGGAGGTGACGTGGCCCTGGCGCACCGAGGTGGTGAGGTACTGCGTCGTCGCCGCAGCCGACTGCCGGTGACCGGAGAACCAGCAGCCCCCGAGAGCCAGTGCCAGTGCGACCACGACGACGAGCGCACGCTGCATAGTGCGCAGCTCTACGCAGCAACCTTGGCAGTTCCCCGGCAACTCCCTGAGAGGACCCTGTGGATCCCACCCCGACCCCAGATCGGACCCGCGCTGCTGGCACAACTGCTGCTGAGAATGCTCGCTCAGCAGCAGTTGGGCCAGCAAGGTGGGTCCGGTTAGATCTCGGTTCGGTGGAAGTTGAGGTGGCTCTTGCTCGGCGTGGGTCCGCGCTGGCCCTGGTAGCGCGAGCCGTACTTCGAGGAGCCGTAGGGGTGCTCCGCCGGGCTCGAGAGCTGGAAGAGGCAGAGCTGGCCGATCTTCATGCCGGGCCACAGCTTGATCGGCAGGGTGGCGACGTTGGAGAGCTCGAGCGTGACGTGACCGCTGAAGCCGGGGTCGATGAACCCGGCGGTCGAGTGGGTGAGCAGGCCGAGGCGACCCAGCGACGACTTGCCCTCGAGCCGGCCGGCGATGTCGTCGGGCAGGGTGACGACCTCGTACGTCGAGGCGAGCACGAACTCGCCCGGGTGCAGGATGAACGGCTCACCCTCGGCCGGGGTGACCTCGCGGGTCAGCTCGGGCTGCTCCTCGGCGGGGTCGATGTGCGGATAGCGGTGGTTCTCGAAGACCCGGAAGAACTTGTCGATACGTACGTCGACGCTCGACGGCTGGATCATCGCCTCGTCGAAGGGCTCGAGCACGACGCGGCCCGTCGCCAGCTCAGCGCGGATGTCGCGGTCCGACAGCAGCACGGCAACTCCTTGGGTTACGGCCCGGACGGTGCCTCGGGAACGCCGAGAGGCTATCGGTCACCACCCGCCCGACTGCCACCAGCCGCCCGATCCCGATGCGGCCAGTTCCCCGAGTAACAGGTCTAACGGTCGCTGAGCACCGCCGCGCAGCGACCGTTAGACCTGTTACTCGGACGGGGACGGGGGACGGCGCTACTCGCGGCCGAGGAGGCGCCGGAGGCGCTCGGTGGCGCTCGTCGAGGAGTCGTCCTCGTCGTCCTCGTCGTCGCGCTGGCCCTCGACCACGTCGTGCGGCCTCGGACCCGCGGCAGCAGTCTCACGCAGCTGCTCGATACGTCCGAGCAGCGACAGGCTGCCTAGAGCCCCGACGATGTCGCCTCCGCCGCTGGCGAGCTCGACCGCCATCCGGATGTCGTCGGTCATCCGGTCGCTGATCGCGTGCGAGTCCTCGTCCACGCCGTCGCCGGCGACCGAGTCGACGAGCGCGGCGAGCTCGGTGAGGAGGGACGACAGCGTGGTACGTGGCAGCGCCGGCGCGAGCCCGGGCCGGTCGTAGACCCGGTCGACCGCACCTGCGAGCGAGCGGGTGTGGATCGCGATGCGGGTCAGCCACAGCAGCCGGCCGTCGAGCCGGTCGAGCTGGTCGCCCACGGCGCGGGCGCGTGGGTTGAGCCGGGCTGACTCGACGGCACGGGCGACCGCATCGCGCGCCGTCCCCGCGCGGCCACGCAGGGCACGGCTCGTCGTGACGAAGGCATGCCGGGTGTCGGCGTGCAACGGGACCGCGTGACTGCCTGCCTCGTCCGCCATCTCGCACAGCAGGGTGGTCAGCTCAGAGGCGTATGACGTCAGCTCGCGTCGAGCGTCGTCGAGCTGGGGGCGCGGCGGCAGGACGAACACGGCAGCAACACCGACCGCGGCACCGAGCGCGACGTCGAGCACGCGCCACAGGTCGACACTGAGATCACCCGGCCCGAGCGCGAGCACGAACACGACCGCCACCGGGATCTGCAGCTGACCTGCGAGGCCCACCGGAAGCGAGCGCGCGACGAGCAGCGCTACGAAGACGGCCAAGAACACCGACCACCAGACGACGGGCACCCACGTGACGTAGAGCGTCGCCGCCGCGACACCGAGACCGGTTCCGAGCACCCGCTGGGCCGTCACGCCGAGCGTGCTGAACGGGCTCGACTGCACGACGAACAGCGTCGTCATCGGCGCGAAGATCGGCAGCGCCGATGCTGAGAACTGGTGTGCCAGATAGTAGGACAGCGTGGTCGCTATCGCGACTCGCAGCATCAACGGCACCGAGTCGATCGGGCGCATCCGTGAGGTCAACGCGGCCTGAAGACCGAGCTCGTCGTTGCGATCGCTGCTCGACACGCACCCAGTGTCCCGGAGGAGCCCAGGACCTCTCCGACGGAGCAGACAGATCAGCCGGTGGGGCGAGGGTCCGGCGGCGTGGTCGGCGGGAGGGGCACAGCGGGAGGCGTCTCGAGCAGGATCGGCGGGATCACCGGGGGGCACCCATCGGTCGACGTCGGCGACGCGCTCGGTGACGTCGACGGGGAGGCCGAGTCGCTGGGGCTCGCGCCGTCGGTCGGCTGGGTCTGACAGGCAGCGGTGGCAGCGTCGTAGGCCGCCTGCGCACTCGCGAGATCGAGGAAGAACTGTGTGCGTGCTTCGACGGCGGTGTTGTAGGCGGCGAGAGCCGCGTCGTAGGCGGCGCGCTGCGCGGAGATGGTGTCCCACGCGAGGGCGACCTGCTGCACGGCACTGGCGTAGGCGGCGAATGCCTGCACCTGCTGCTGATAGAGCGGCACCGTCTCCCAGTAGTCGAGGGTGGCGGTCTGCCAGTCCTGCTGTCGCAGGGCGAGGTCGGCGAGCGCCTGCTGCGCGCGGGTCTGCGCCAGCACCGCCTCCTGACCCTCGTTGAACGGCGGCTTCACCTGGCCGGTGAAGGCCCAGCCGCAGCCCGGCCCGACCGTGTCGTCGAGGCGGGAGGGATATGTGGTCACCGCCGGCGCCGGCGCCGGTCGCACGGGCGTCTCCGGCGTCGCCATCGGCGTCGGCAGGTCGGCGGGATAGACCGGGTCAGCGGGGCGTACGGGGAAGGAAACCGACGGGACCGGCGTCGGCACGTAGGTGCTGGGCACCCCGGTGACTCCCGCGGGGGCGGTGGGCAGCGGCAGCGGTGTCACGCGCACGGGGACCGCGGTGATCAGACCGGTGAAGGCGCCTCCCTGGAAACCCGTGGCGACCCAGGGTGAGCGACCCGCGTCGGCGAGCGCGGAGGAGATGTTGACGCAACGCCCGCCCATCGGCGCCAGGAGGGCGCCATCGACGCGGGCAGCCGCCTCGGCCAGACCGGTCGGGGACGTCCCGACGGTGGTGACCGATGCGACGACGTCACCCCGTCGCCAGAAGATCACGGCCGCGGGCGGGCGGCTGTCGGCGGCCGCGAGCCCGGCGACGAGCGCCTCGGCGCCGGGAGTCGCTGTGGCAGAGGCACTCACGACCGCGCCGCTGCAGGCGGCGATGAGGTCGTTCCATCCCTTGAGGGCAACCGCGCCCGCCCCGGCGGTGTAGGCCGACACCGTGACGACGACCTGCCGGCCAGGGATGTCGAAGACCCGGGTGGCGGCCAGGGCCGCGTCGACCGCCGGACGACCGCAGGTGGAGTCGAACGCGGTGCCGCCGGACCACGACAGGTCGCTCGCGGGCCGCCAGCCCGGGCCGATGTCGGCGGTCAGCGTCGTCTGGATCACCTGCTGAGCCGGAGTCGACACGAGCGCCACCCTGCTCAGCGACGGAGTCGGCGTCGGCCCCGGCGCAGCCGCCGCCTCGCTGCGCGGCAGCACGCTGATGCCGGCGAACGACAGGGCAATCACGGTGAGCACGCACAGTGCGCCGGCCATGACCGTCACGATCAGGCCCGCGACGACCGATGACGGGCGGCGCACTGTCGACGAGGGCTGCCCCGTGACGCCGCGGCCCCGGGGGGCACGCGGAGGCCGCGCGGCGGCATGTCGTCCGGCCACGGTCACCCCCACGTCGCTCGTCGGCCGCTCTCGGCGCGCATGCTGGTCGCACGCGCCTTCCGGGGCGCCCCCGGACTACACCTCATCATGGTCACCTGGCCGGACGTCGGATGCGAGCAGGGAAGCGAGAGTTCACGTGAGTGCGCGACACGCCAGCGGCGCCTCGGCGCAGCAGACGCCTCCCGAGGATGCGGGTCTCGACGACCTGTTCCCGGGTGGGCTGCCGTCGGCGATCGCCGCGACCCCGCGTCCGTCGCGACGGCGCCGCCTCGCGAGCTTTCCCCGGCTCCTGGCCCTCTCCGCCCTCGTCGGCGCCCTGGTCGCGGCACTGGCGGCGCCGTTCGTCCTGCCTCCGTCCTACGCCGCCCGCCAGGCCGTCTACACGTGGGAGGACCTGCCGAGCGACCTGCCCATCGGCGCCGAGCTCCCGCAGCGCAGCGTGCTCACCGACGACCAGGGCAAAGTCTTCGCGGTCTTCTACGGACAGAACCGGGTGCCGCTCGGCCTCGCCGCCGTGTCGCACTCCGTCGTCGATGCGCTGCTCGCGACCGAGGACGACCGCTTCTACCAGCACGGCCCGATCGACCTCACGGGACTGGCCCGCGCGGTGGTGCGCAACAGCTCGGGCACCCGTCAGGGCGGGTCGGGCATCACGCAGCAGTACGTCAAGAACCTGCTCCTCACCCAGGCGCGGACCAGCGAGGCCGCAGCGACCGTGACTGAGGCGTCGCTCGCACGCAAGATCCGCGAGCTGCACTACGCAGTCGCGCTGGAGAAGCTGCTCAGCAAGGACCAGATCCTGGAGCGCTATCTCAACACCGTGAACTTCGGCGACGGCGCCTACGGCGTCGGTGCCGCCGCCCTGCACTACTTCGGTGTTCCCGCACGGTCGTTGACCGTCGCGCAGGCAGCGCTGCTCATCGGCATCCTCAAGTCGCCGACCAACTACAACCCCGTCGACAACCCGGGGCCGGCCAAGGAACGTCGCGACGTCGTGCTCGCCCGGATGCTCTCGACCGGAAGGATCACCCAGGCCGCCTACGACGCGGCGAAGGCTGACCCGGCGCTGCTCACGGTCACGGATCCGGCGCAGGGATGCGGCGCCTCGGCGTACCCGTTCTACTGCCAGTGGGTCGTCCAGATCCTTGCTGGTGACAAGGCATTCGGGGCGACAGCTGAGGCGCGCGCAGACTTCCTGTATCGCGGTGGGCTCACCATCCGCACGACGCTCAACCGCGAGGCGATGAAAGCGGCGCAAGAGGCGGCCGATGCCGCGCTCAAGCCGACCAACCGGGTCGCGACGGGCATCGCGGTGGTGCAGCCGGGCACCGGTCACGTCGTGGCGCTCGCGACCAACAAGCGATGGGGCCGTGACGCTGCCAAGGGCCAGACGCAGCTGGTGCTGCCGGTGCTCCCGGCCTATCAGCCAGGGTCGAACTTCAAGCCGATCACCCTGGCGACAGCCCTTGAGAAGGGGTTCTCGCTGGCGACGACCTTCGACACTCCCAGCGGCTACAAGCCGGCCACGATGAACTACCCGTCGGGTGGCTTCCACAACGACAACGACCGCAACAACGGCGTGCTCAACGCGTATCAGGCGACCGCCCTGTCGGTGAACACGTGGTACATCCAGCTCGAGGAGGAGTACGGCGTCATCAACGTCGCAGACATGGCGGGGCGTCTGGGCATCACGAGCCTGCCCCGCAAGGGCAAGGACGCGATCACCAAGCGCGACGCATCGCTGACCTTGGGCGCCTACAACGTCTCGCCGCTGGAGATGGCCGGGGTCTACGCCACCTTCGCGAGCGGTGGCATCGCCTGCAAGCCGACGGGGATCACCTCGGTCGTCGACCGCCACAAGGTCTCGCTCCCGGTTCCTGCTCCGGCGTGCCACCGCGTGGTGACGCCCTACGTCGCCGCTGCCGTAAGCGACGTGCTGCGCGGCGTGTTCGGCAAGAACGGCACCGGGTCGGGACTCTCGCTCCCTGGCCGCGTCGCCGGTGGCAAGACCGGCACGACCAACAACTCCGGTGCCACCTGGTTCACCGGGTTCACGCCGCAGTATGCGACCAGCGTATGGATCGGTGACCCGCGCGGCGGAGGGAGGTATCCGCTCAAGAACGTCACGGCCTACGGCACGACGTTCGGCACCGTCTACGGCCGCTCCATCGCCGGACCGATCTGGCGCCAGCTCATGACGGCACTGCACCAGGGGCTCGCTGTGCAGGGCTTCCCGTCGCCGGCAACCACCGCGCTCACCGGGCTCGCGCCGCCGCTGCCCGACGTCGAAGGTCTCTCGCGCGATGCCGCCGTCTCCGCGCTGCTCCGTGCGGGTTACACCGTGCGCCTCGATCCGCAGAACGCCGCCCTCGATCCCACCCTCCCCGCGAACGCAGTCGCCGACCAGTCACCGTCACCCGGGGCTGCGGTCGCGTACGGCTCGACCGTCGTGCTCACGCTCACGGCCGGCAGCGGCACCACGGTCGTCGCGATCCCAGCCCCCTAGTGGTGTGTGTCGTTAGTTGCCCGCTCTTGCTGCTCCGGCTTTGGTTCCGCGTGATGGTGATCGTGAGGTGCTCTCGTCCTGGACTCGGGCATCGAGTGTGCGGGCGGGTTCTGCGCAGACCTGCCTACCGCGCCACCGCAACCAGGAGTTCCTCCGATTCCTCAAACAAGTCGCGAAGGCCTACCCCGACCAAGAACTGCACCTGGTGATGGACAACTACGCGACCCACGAACGCGTCGAGGTCCGCGACTGGCTCACCGCGAACCCGAGGATCCACGTCCACTTCACCCCGACCTCGGGGTCCTGGCTCAACCTCGTCGAGGTCTGGTTCGGGATCATCCAGCGCCAAGCCATCGGCCGCGGAACCTTCACCAGCGTCAAAGACCTCATCACCAAGATCCGCGCCTTCATCAACGGCTGGAGCGACCGGGCAACACCCTTCGTCTGGACCAAAACCCCCGAGCAAATCCTCGCCAAAGCCAACCGTCAGAAGACTTCAAACACAGACCACTAGTTCTCGGTTGGTGCAGTGGAAGGTCGGGAGCAGCAGCCAGACTCGGACTGTGACCGAGACGCTGGCTGATCGCGGGAATCTGGCGGCCAGGTAACCCCGAGTACGACCGGCACGAACGACTCCTGCAGCCCTAGCCGACAGTGCCGACTGCTGGCTAGGTGATTGCCCGCTGGATGAGCGAGGGCTCAGCGGTCAGAGCCTCAAACCCCAGGGTCTCTTGGCGATGCGGTGTCCGCTGCCGACAAGGTCGGCGATGGGTTCCCTCAGCGACGGAGGGAGCCATGCCAGGACCGGGTCTGGAACGGCCCGCGTTACGGCACTCTTGGATGGCTGGGGTGCGCCGTGGTCGAGCAGCCATTGGTAGAGGGCCGTGGCGGGCCGGACATCGGGTAGCCCAGCGTTCCTGGCGGTGGTGTTGGCGTTCACGGGGATCTGCAGCCCGGCGGGGTCGAGGTCGCCGAGGTACCGGATGGTGATTGGGAACGGTTCGAGAACCGTTGCGCTGGCGATGCTGGACGAGACCTGGCCGCCGTGTCCCCAGGCGATGTTCGGGCGGAGGTTGTCTGGGACGGCCCGGGTTGCTGCGATGAGAGAGTAGTAGGTGGCGTTGTTCTCCACGATCAGCAGGACTGGTGCCCCGGTGCCGGGGACGTAGGTGCTGGCGAGCGGGAGGGCGTGGGATGGCAGGCAAGCATGTCGAGCGCGAGGGCACCCGGTGCCGCGAACAGTGTGGTGCTGGTGAGTTTCCCGAGCGCCTTCTCGTCACCGAGGAGTTGCAGGGACCGCTCCTCGATCGGGACCCGCATGGGCGTGGGGTTGTCGCGGAGCCACCGCGCCACCGCTTCGAGGAGCGCCAGTTCGTCAGGGCGGGCGGCGATCAATCCGGCTTGTTCGAGGGCGTGCGGCCAGACGCGAGTCCCCGTATTGGCGGGCGTTGGAACCCGTCGGGTGCTGACGCGGGTAATCCACGTGGGAGAGGCGGGATGGATCGGACGTCCCACGCGTCACGGTTCCCAGTAGATGGGTAGGTGATCACCGATTCAGTGACGAGCCGGTCGAGCGCGCTGCGGATCCGGTCCCGCGCTGCGGGGTCCCCGTTGAGCGTCGGATCGGCATCGGTCGCCCGGCCCCTTATGGTCTCCAGGGGGATGGTGAACCCGGTGGGCAGCGATCGCTGCCACGAGCGCCTCATGGAGCCGCCGATCCACGTTGCTCACGGGGTTTCCACGTCCCCGCTGGTCGGGGTGTCGGAGTGGGCAACGCGCACGCCGGTGACTTCGCCTGAGGGGTTCCCGGTTGCGTCTTCGACGATGTACCTGCGGTTCTGGGAACGGCCGGGTCGGTTGTCGAGGCGGATGACGTTGGGGAACTGCGATACGGCGTCGGGGTCTTTCACTCCGGTCGTGTAGATCAACTGGACGTGGCGGGCGGCTGCGACGTCGCGCTGAAGCCGGACGAGGATGCCGTGGGACGCACGCCCGATGGGGTTGTCGAGGAGGAGGGTTCCTCCGCCTTGTCCACGTCGGCCTTGGTTGGCGGCACGAAGGGCGGCGAGGGTGCAGTAGAGGGCTACGCAGACGCCTTGTACGGTGTGGTGGGACCCACCGGGTGCGCCCAACTCCCCCGCGCCGCTCGCGACCCAGTCCTTGCCGCCCGGCTCGATGCCCGGGCCGAAGGACTCGCCGGTGTCTGGCTCACCGCGACGCTCGGCGAGTAGGACCCGGCGGCACTGGTATGCCGGCGTCGGTTGCCGCTGCGGCGCGCGGCCAGACGTGGACAGTCGCACCGTCCTGGCCCGTGGCGCCGATGCCGGGCCAGGGACAGGATGTGACCTATGTCTACACAGCCAGCTTCGGCCCGCACCGTCTTGATCACCGGTACCTCCTCAGGCATCGGGTTGTCGACGGCACTGTCCTGCGCCCGGGCGGGGTGGAACACGGTCGCGACGATGCGGGACCCGGCGCGGGCCACCGCGCTACTTGCAGCCGCGGTCGAGGCCGGGACACCGGTCGAGGTGCGGGCCCTGGACGTGACCGACCCCACGTCGGTGGCCTCGTGCGTCAGCGCCGTGTTGGCCGACCACGGACGGCTCGACGCGGTGGTCAACAACGCCGGCGCGGCGTTCGTTGGGACGGTGGAGAACGTTGACCTGGCGCAGATCCGGGCCTGCATGGAGGTCAACTACTTCGGCGTGATCAACGTGACTCAGGCGGTTATGGCGCACCTGCGGGCCAGTTCCGGGCGCCTGGTCACGATCAGCAGCGTCGGTGGCGTGGTTGGTCAGCCCTTCAACGAGGCCTACTGCGCGGCGAAGTTCGCCGTCGAGGGATTCATGCAGGCCTTGGACCCGGTGGCCCGCACCGTCGGCGTGGGGGTAGCGATCGTCGAACCGGGTGCGGTGACCAGCGCGTTCGTGGCCAACGCCGGCCTCGACGTCCCGGCGATGCTCGCCGCGGCCGGCCCCTACGCCCCGGCGCTGCGGGCCTACCTGCAGCGAACGCTGGCTCAGTTCGACTCCGCGATCGCGCAGTCACCCGAGCAAGTCGCCCGGGTGATCCTGGACGTCCTGACCGCCGACCCGATGCCGTTTCGCACCCAAACCTCACAGTGGGCCAACCAGTTCGCCGGCACCAGCCTCACCGACGTGGACGGCGCCGCCGTCCAGAGGTTGACCCGCCCCTGGGTAGATGCCTAGACCATGATCCGCTGATCGGTAGCGGCGTCTGAATCGTTGTGGATACGAGGAAAGCCCGTTCACCTGCAACGACCGGTCAGCCGAGGACCTGATCGGTGCAGAGCAATACGACACCTCCTCCGCAAGGATCGCGTGGGTGGCGCACCGGTGATCCATGAGGACCATCTCGTGTCGTCCGGGGGGGCTGGTCCCGGTGCTGGAGTTGGCTGACTGAACGAGCTGGCGTGTTCCGGCTGCTGGACGAGCGTGTCCGGTTCGGTTGCGAGCGGGTGCGGTCCCGGGCGCCCGCCCCGACGTCGAAGTTGACCTCGACCATCGCTGGGATCGCGGCCGGCGCGAACAGCCCATCGATGACCTGGACATGATCCCGTCCAGTGGGCTGAGGAACCTGTTCGGCGGGGTCCACGCCGCATCGACGTTTGGGGATCTTGCTGCGGGAGTTCACCGATTGCCACACCCTGCAACTAGGTGAGGTCCTGCGCCGGCACCGGGTCGCGCTGGCCGAGCACGGTTGTCAGCCGAGGCAGCCCAAACACCCTTCGTCTGGACCAAGACCCCCGACCAAATCCTCGCCAAAGCCAACCTTCAGAAGACTTCGAACACAGACCACCAGCGAGAGCTGGCGGGCGTCACCGGTGGGGTGGCCGGATAGCGGTCGCTGGGAGAGCGGTCGCGCGGCTGGCTGCTGCGACAACCGGGCGGTCGCGGTCAAGGTGGAGCAGGTCCGCTCCGATGACAGAAGTAGGCATCGAGGCACGGAGGCATCGTGGTGGCATCAGGACGGCGTACGACGGCAGTCATGGCTGTGTCGGCGCTCGGGGTCAGCCTGCTCGTCGCAGGCACGGTGGCCGCGCCCGCCGAGGCGGTCGGCTGCCAGGCGACCCCGACCCTGCTCTCGCGTGCGGCGATCTCCAACCTCGCGCTGCCCGGCGGTGCCACCGTGCGGATCTGGGACACCGGCAACCTCGCCAACGACCTCAACGAGGTGCGTCTGTCCGTCGTGCGCATCCCCGCAGGTTCGCTGACCCCGGCCGTGATCACGTCACCGACCGTCGCGCGTGCCGCGACACCGCTCTCCATGGCGCAGCGAGACGGGCGTGCGGTGGTCATCATCAACGGCCAGCACTTCAACCCGACGGTCGGCGGCATCCCGGAGAAGTCCGAGATCGTCGGGGGCGTGCTGCGCAAGGGCAATGCCGCGGCCGAGATGGACCTCGTGGCCTACGGCGCGAGCAAGACCCTCGCCTGGACCCAGAGCAGCACCAAGGGCTACGTGTCGTCGGTGCGCGGCCGGATCGCGTTCGGCGCACTCAACTGGCAGGCGCTCTCGACCGCCGGTGTCAGCGTCTACGACTCGGCGTGGGGCACGCGTGCGCACCCCTACGGACCTCGCACGGTCGTCGTCACCAACGGCACCGTCCGCGGCTTCCTCGCCGGCTCGCGCGGGGCCGGTCGCCCCGGCGTCGGGCAGCAGTTCCTCACTGCACCCGTCGGCTCGATCAGCACCGCGCTGGCCAAGCTGCGCATCGGCGATGCGGTGGCGATCCGCACCGCGCCGTCCGGCTATCAGCTCGACGACGGCATCTTCCCGCACCACCCGATCGGGCGCCCGACCGCGCTTCTCGGCGTCGGCGGTGCGATCGTGCGCGACGGCCTCATCAAGGCCACCTGCGGCGCACGCGACGAGCAGCTCCGACCGCGCTCGGCCTTCGCCTGGCTCGCCAACGGCGACATGATCGTCGTCACGGCCTCGGGCCGCGCGACCGTCAACGGCACCCGCTTCGGCGGAGCGACCGTGCACCAGTTCGCGATGCTCCTGCGACAGCTCGGGGCGCGTACGGCGATCAACCTCGACGGTGGCACCTCGACCACGCTGCTCGTCCGCAGGACCGTCGGTGGACCGCTGCTCCGCCTGGACCGCGGCCTCACCGAATACATGCGCCCTGTCGCAGACTCGCTCGTCTTCCGCGCCTGACCGGCGTACGCGACCGCCGGACTACCAGCGAGGAGGCCTGCTCTCGCACGTTGCGCCGTGGGGCATAATGACGGTCGCGGTCTCCTCAGGTGCCCGCACGCGCGGGTGTAGTTCAATGGCAGAACATCAGCTTCCCAAGCTGACAGTGCGGGTTCGATTCCCGTCACCCGCTCCACTGAAATCTATTGTGCCACACAGGATTTCGAGATTCACTCATTGACTGCTCATCACCCTGGATGACCGTTCTGGCCCCCGATTCGCCCTCACTTAGCCCGCGTTGAGCCCGGTGGATAACTTCACCTACGGAGTGCCTTCCGCTCGGTAGACTTTGGACCTTCGCAAGCCCAAGTTTCCCAACCAGGACAGGCACTTCCGTACTTTCCGGCCCCGTGTCGAGCCTCAATCGTGAAACCCCGAGGCTAGGGCGTGTCTCGAAAGTCAGGAGAGCCAGGGCAGGATCGAGGCCAGGTCGACTCCGCCGCGATAGACCAACGCGTGCTAGTCGTATCGGGTCGCGATGCCTCGCTCGTTCTTGAGCTGGTTGAACGCCCGCTCGATCACGTTGCGGTTCTGTAGTCGGCGGCATCGACGGGGACCTGGCGACCACCCCTCGAGCCGCACCGGGCTCGGTTGGCGATCTGGTCGCCGCGCTCTGACCGCTCCGGGCGTGCGCTGCGAGCTGCTCGTGGTGCCCGGGATGTCCCCATGCGGGGGAGCGCTTCGCAACGGGGGCGACGGCAGCGAAGGACTTCGGGCGAGCGAGCCTCGCAGCCCTCGCGCGCGGCCTGCGTGTTGTCTCGCCTGAGAGTGCGGAGGTCCGCGACCGGCATGGCCGCGACCGTTCAGGCGCCAGTCGAATTGCATTCCCGGCTGGGTGCGGCAGGGTGGTCGAATGACCGCGTCGGACCTGGAGCCCCCGTCCGCGGGCTCCGCGCTGACGGTGCCCTCATCGCCGGCGCCGATGGTCGCGCGAGCGTTCCGCACGCTTCTGTCCGGCCACCCCGACGGCACGCCGCCCTGGGTCGCGCGCATCACCACCGGCGATCCCGACTGCCTTGTGGCCCCTGACGGCCCGTCGTGGGTAGTGCACGGATCGCTGACGACGCTCGTCGGCGGCGTACGTGCGCTCATGATGCAGGCGCTGCAACCAGCGGCGGTGACCGGTGTGGCCGAGCACTCGGCCTACCGCACCGACACGATCGGCCGGCTGCGTCGTACGACGCAATGGCTCGTCATCACCACGTTCGCCGACGTGGCCACCGCTGAGTCGATGGCCGCAGCGGTGCGCAGCATGCACGAGCGCGTGACCGGGACGGACCCGGACGGTCGGCCGTACTCCGCGTCCGATCCGGACCTGCTGCGGTGGGTGCACGACGCGTTCACCGACTCGTTCCTGACCGCGCACCTCGCCCTCGGCGGTCGCGAGATCCCCGGCGGCCCGGACGCGTACGTCGGCGAGTGGGCGGCCTCGGCAGAGCTGCTGGGCGCGGTCGACCTCCCGCAGACGCAGGGTGAGCTCCGTCAGCAGCTCGACGGCTATCGCGCGCAGCCGGGCTTCGGGCGTGCGCCCGCAACTGAGGATGTCGCCGCGTTCCTGCGCGCCCCCAACCTGCCGCTGGCCTACCGCGGCCCCTACCGCGTTCTCGCGCTCGCCGCCGCGGCCACTCTCGACCCCGGGGATGCCGCGCTCCTTGGTCTTCCGCAGCACCCCGGCGCGATCAAGGCTGCCCGCGGCATGCTCCAGCTCCTCACGTGGGCACTGTCGTCGACCTCACCCGCCGAGCGCGCCGCTCGCGTGCGCCTCGGCATCTGAACCAGCACGATCTCCTGCATGACATGGGACGAGACGCGATGAACGCCAATGCAGGATACGGCGAGCGCGACTGCCGGTTCTTCCTCACCGAAGCAAGGGAGAACGGCAATTCTGCGAGGCTTCAGCGAAGGGTTGCCAGCCACGGGTGGCCCGGGTAGACCATCTCGATCGCGGCCGCGAGCCACTCCCTCTCGACGGCTGACATCAAAGGGAAGCACACACCCAGGTCGGCTCGGTCCTTGTCCCGATCATGCTTGGCTTTGAAGAGGAGCACGACTTCCGGTGCCATGTAGGGGATTCCATGAGAGGACTTCCGGATCAACGCGGAGTAAGGGCGGGTGAGTCGTGCGTCGCGACGGCAGATCCAGGTGTCGCCATCGTGGGGATCGCGGAACACGTCCAGTCGAAAGACGCCGGAAGCATCCCGCCCCCAAGTCTGGAAGTGGGCGTCGAGATTGGCGCTGTTCATCTGCCACAACTGACCGTCTCCTGCGACGACGAAGTCCAAGGTCGACAGTTCGCGGCTAACGACGGGCCACGCTGCCGCCGGGATCGCGATTTCGAGATCCCCGTGCTCGCGGGTCTCGCGGCCCACGAAGAGGTCCACGGCCCACCCGGCCGTCACGCACCACGAGACGTCCACGCCAGCCAACCGACGAGCAACCTCGTCCGGGGTCCAGCCCAGCCAGTTCGGCTCGCCGAGCGGCGCGCCCGGACCTTCCAATCCATCTGCTATCACCCGCACAGGATGCCCGACAGGGCGAGCGATATTGGCCGGATATTGCTCTCGCTGTCCGAGCTGAGACCGGATCTTCAGTGGGCCATTTGGGTGTCGGCTCGCTGGCCGGCCAGGTTGCAGACGCGGCGCCCAATGTCCGGCAGTATGCGCGGGTGGCTGAATCCGACGACGATCGCCCGCTGGATCTGAGTTCGTATCACGTTCTTGGGGAAGACGCGGTGCCAGAAATTGTGACTCAGGTTGCTGGCGGTCGGCCAGTCGAGTTCGTCTGGCGCAGCGAGTTGGGCGGGCTAACCTTCCGCGTCGGCGACCGGTTCGTGAAGTGGTACCCGAGGAGCAGCGGCATTCATCTCGGACGCGAAAGGGACCGCCTCGCCTGGATTTCGAAGCGGCATCCAGCTCCTCGCGTCATCGACTACGGCTCCGATGAACTTGCGCGATGGCTGGTCACCGAAGCACTGCCGGGCGGGCACGCAGTGGGCGACCCATGGACGTCGCGCCGCCATGAAGCCATCCGCGCCATCGCGGCAGGGCTTCGAGCGATCCACCGAATCGATGTCCAGGACTTCCCGAGCGAGTGGACATCGGAGTCGTGGGTAAGTCGAACTCCAAGCATCCTGGGAACCCGCCCGTCGCTGGATGACCCTGTCGTCGTACACGGTGACGCCTGCGCCCCCAACACGCTTATCTCCACGTCGGGCGCGTGGACCGGCAACGTTGATTTCGGCGACCTGGCCATTGGCGACAGATGGGCGGACCTTGCTGTCGCCTCGATGAGCCTTGACTGGAACTTCGGGGAAGGTCACCATCCTGAGTTCTTCGATTGCTACGGCATAGAACCAGACGAGCAGCGAATCAACTACTACCGCGCGCTGTGGGAGCTGGAGTCCTAGTACCCACCCGCTATGTGCCGTTCACGCTCGCCTGAATGTCCGGCATCCTGTGCGGATGGACGGCGTCATCGGGCTCAGGCTGCTGGGAGTGACCCGATTGGCGTGGTGTCAGTCAGGTTCTTGCGAGGATCCGTCATCCGGACCGACCAGGCTCGCCTTCGAGCCGGAACGCGTGGTCGTGCTGAATGGCCGCTCGGACTGGTCGCTTGAGTGGGCCGAGCCGAGCGCTGGTGACGACTGGGAGCGTTCATACCGCTACGAGGTCGACGACGCGACCTGGACATCGCGGGATGCCTCGACGGAGGATCCCTTCGACCAGGCGATCGGACAGCCTCTCGTCTCCTGGAAGCCGGAGCTCGATGAGGTCGGCGACCTCGTCGGTTTGAGCCTCACGTTTCCCGACACAGTCGTCTCGCTACGAATGTGGAACGGAGAGGTCCGAGCCGTCACGCGAGCCCTGCCGTTGTAACGAATGGGGGCCACCAGCGTGACGAGGACACAACGAGCCGAAGTTCTCCCTCGCTTCGATGAGAACGAACCGGCGGTCGCGCTCGCTGTATCCCGCCCTGGCGTTCATCGCGTCTCGTCCTATGTCATGCTGCTGAGGCCCGCCGAGGGCGGCCGAGGGAGGATGACATGTCTAAGCCATTCGCATGTTGGATAGGGCTTCACGCCTGGCACCAGGTCAAGAGCGAGCCGGGGTTCCCGCTCATCGCATGCATGCGATGTGGGAAGCAAGAGACTCCCAGCCGCAACGTCGCCGCTCGGCTCGGATGGGATCAACACGTCCACGGCTGACCGCCCCGAAAGCCGTTGGCGTGCGCCGCTGAGGCCAACATCCCTTCCGTTATCGCTCTGTCTGCATCGTCGCTGCGCGCGGCCATCGGGCGGCTTCCGTCGCGTCTAGGGCGTGCGGGGACCGGCCGGGTCGGAGGCGAGAGGTGAGTGTCGGTCGAGGCTCTCGAGGACTCGCTCGAATCCGGTGAACGCCTCGAAGAGGCCGACGGCTTCGAAGGTGCGGTTGCGCCGTCCGAGGGTCACCTGCTTCACGACGTTCGCCGCGCGTAGTCGTTCGACGGCGTCTGCGGTGACCGGGAAGGAACGACCAATGTGTGCAGCGGCCGTGGTCACGGAGAAGACGGGAAGAGCCGGCAAAGCGCTGACGAGCAGGTCCACGGCGGAGTTCGCTCGCACCCGGCCCAGGCGCGCCCGACTGTCGGCGTCGAGCTGGGCGAGGTCACGGG
Source organism: Candidatus Nanopelagicales bacterium (assembly GCA_031360335.1). GTDB lineage: Bacteria > Actinomycetota > Actinomycetes > S36-B12 > CAIYMF01 > Longivirga. Next base: position 13,258 of record JANMBJ010000066.1, on the reverse strand, counting down.
AGAAGCCGTCGGCGTCGTGGCAAGTGCGTCCGGTCGCGGAGGGGAACAGCTCCACCCAGCGCAGGAAACCAGGAGTGGTGTCGCCCTCGGCACGGATGCCGTCGAGGGCGGCGATGTAGTCGTTGGCGCGGGTGGCCAGGACCAGGCTGACCGGGGGGATGACCCGGGTCGCGACACCTCGGCGGCGTAGGACGAGCTGGATGACGGCGCGCCCGGTTCGTCCGTTGCCGTCGGCGAACGGGTGGATCGTCTCGAACTGGGCGTGCGCGAGCGCGGCCTGGAGCAAGGCGGGGTGCTCGTCGCCGGAGATGTAGGCGGCGAGGTCGCGCAGTAGGTCCTCGACATGCTCGGCTGGCGGGGGCACGAACGCGGCCGCGCACGGGTTCACCCCGCCGATCCAGTTCTGCTCGGTGCGCACCACGCCGGCCCACGGCTCCTCCCGGGTCCCGGACAGCAGCGCCCGATGGATGGTCGTGAGGTCCTCGACGCTCACCGCCCGGGTGGGGTCGGAGGCGAGCTCGAGCGCTTCGTCGAGGGCGCGGATGTTGCCCAGGACCGCGCGGGCGGTCGCGTCGCTGACCTCGAGCCCGTCTCGCTGCGCGGCCTCGCTGCGAGCAAGGCGTCGCACGTTCATCCGCAGGCCCTCGATGTTCGAGCTCGCGACCGCCTCGGCGCGCAGCAGGAACCGTGCGAGGGGTTCGAGGTGTGTGAAGGTCCACGCGAGTCGACCCGAAGGTCCGAAACTGGTCGCTCCGTGACCCGCCGCCGACGTCAGGGCCGAGTGACGCAGGTCGTGCGCCCGGGCATCGGTGCGCCCGATGCGGTCGAGGGCGCGGCGGACCACCTGCGAATAGCCGTCGAACACGTCTCGGCCACCGCTCGTCACGAACACCCGGCGCGAAGCGCCGCCCTCTCTGGGCGGTGCCACTCGACGACGGATCCCGTCACCCGCTCCCTACGAAAGACCCGGCTCTCCCGCGCCCTGACGCATGGACCACCGGGATAGGGTGCGGCATGGCTACGGAGTCGTCTTACACCATCGCACCTCTCGGCACAGAGACGTGGTCGGCCTTCGATGCACTGGTGCAGCGGCACAACGGGATCTTCGGGGGATGCTGGTGCATCTGGTTTCACCCGGACGGGCCCGAGCGCGGCCAGGGCCCGGAGGCCAACCGAGCGTTGAAACGGGCCTACGTCGACCAGGGCAAGGCGCACGCCGCACTGGTGATGGACGGCGACGAGGCTATCGCCTGGGCCGAGTACGGCACCCCGATCGAGCTGCCCAACCTCCATCACCGCAAGCAGTACGACGCCACCACGACCGCAGATCCCGACTACCGGATCACCTGCGTCTTCGTCGACAAGCGCCACCGGCGACAGGGCGTGACGGAGCTGGCGATCACCGGTGCACTCGACCTGATTGCGCAGGCCGGCGGCGGACGCGTCGAGAGCTACCCCCACGACCTCACCGACCAGACCAAGACGATGTCGTCGTCGTTCCTCTACAACGGCACCCGTCGCCTCTACGAACGGCTCGGCTTCACCTACGACCGGCCCAAGGGGCTGAAGAACTGCGTCATGGTGAAGACAGTCGATCCGGCATGAAGCCCGTCATCACCGGCCACGGCCAGCCACACAGCTCCACCGAGCCTTCGGTCGCCTCGGCCAGTGCCCCGACTGGAGCAACCGCTCGTGCATGTGCGGAGGACGCCTGGGCCTGGACGCTCGCGCAGGTGTGCTGGGACGACGACGGGCCCTGGGTGCCAGTACGCGTCGCCGCCGCGGCAGAGGCGACCGACGAGCCCTCACCCGCGCCCGACCGTGACGAGATCTATCAGGGCGTCGCTGGCATCGGTCTCGCATTGGCAGAGGTGCACCTGACGCGGGAGTGGACCGATGCGGAACGCTCGTTGGCCGACGCGATAGTCGCTCGCTTGCGGCGTGCGGACCTGCAGGGAGACTGCGGTCTCTACACCGGGTTGGCCGGCAGCCTGACCGTCATCGGGCTGCTCGGAGGCGGCCGGGATGACGAGCTGCTCACGGGAATCGCGCAGCGCTGGACGCCGCTCGGGTGGCCGTCACCGGAGTTTGCCCAGGCGCCTCTCAACGACCTGCTCATGGGAACCGCCGGGATCGTGCTCACGCTGCTCTGGTACGGCGGAGACGAGGCAACCCGGCTCGCCGACCTCGGTGCGGACGCGCTCGTAGCCACGGCGCGACCCACGCCGCACGGGGCCGAGTGGAAGATGTACGAAGGCGACCGCGATCGGTTCATGCCCAACTACTCCCACGGGACCGCGGGCATCGCCACGGCGCTGGCCGTCGCAGGTCGACAGCTGGATCGCCCTGACCTTGTCGAGCTTGCCCACCGCGGAGCCGAGCACCTCGTGTCGCTCGCGGACACATCGGGCGACGAGTTCCGGGCTCCCCTGCAGATCCCAGCAGCTGAGGGCCTCGAGGACTTCTGCTACGGCTGGTGCCACGGACCGACCGGCACCGCGAACCTCTTCGGCGCTCTCGAGCTCGCTGGAGCGAGGGACGTGGCGGGACGGCCACCGACCGCATGGCGGGCCGCTGCGATTCGCTCCGTTGCCTCAAGCGGACTGCCCGAACGGCGCTACGACGGGTTCTGGGACAACGATGGACTGTGCTGCGGCACGGCCGGAGTGCTCGACGCAGTGCTCAACCTCGCGCAGGCCACCGACGAGCCCGAGCATCTCGAGTTCGCGGACCGTCTCGCTGCGGCACTCATCGAGCGCTCCGAATCCGGTCCGGTGGATCCCCACCACCGCTACTGGCGTTTCTACGAGCACCGCGAAGAACCGCACTACCTCGATCCAGGAGTCGGTTGGATGCAAGGCGCCGCCGGCATCTCGGCAGCGCTCTTTCGCTACGCCCGTATCCGCGACACCGGCGACGGCGCGGCGCGACAGGCCTTCCCCGATGACTGGTGGATGGCACCAGACAGTCAGCGCCGCCCGGACACCCGCTAGATCAGTACTGGCGCGATCGCGACGGCGACGTAGTTCGAGGACGTTCGCTCAGTGCACGACCGTGGAGGCTCGCGCGATCGTGGAGAGGTTTCCGGCAGAGTCGAGTGCCGTGACTGAGAAGCGCAGCGTCTCGCCCGCGACGAAGCCGGTGGTGAGCCCGGACCAGACCGATCTCGCCCCACGGTCGGGCGCCGCGCCGCGTGAAGAGTAGACGATCTGACCGTGGGCATCGAGGACGATGAACCGCCACGCCGTCAGAGGGCGGCTGGCATCGAGCTGCACGCGCAACGGACGGACGAGCGAGCTCGCGGCGGCCTTCACGGTGCCCTGGACCATCGGTGCGGCGACCACGATGTGCGTCCCCGACAGCGGGACGAGATGGGTGGTGTCGTTGGAGGCCACGAAGGCCACCACCTCGTCGGACATTCCGTGCCACTGCCTGTTGCTGGTCTCCGGCTCTGCGGGTGACGACCACCGCGCCGCGGACAGGTGCGCCACCACCGGGCCGGCCCGCGAGTCAGATACGTTCGTGGTGGATCGCGGACAACCAATCGACCGTCTGGTGCAGTACGGCAGAGTGGGAGCCGGCAGACCGGTGCGACCATCGGCCGTCATCCCGCCTTTCTTGGTCGTCGCTCATCGGAGGTGCTCGTGTCGCAGGTTGTCGACTTTCAGAACGTGTCCACTGCCGGGCTCGACTCGTCGCCGGTGGCGGAGCGGCTTGCCGGCCTGCGCGCCAACGAGGCGCGCTACTTCGCCACCAAGTACGACCACGTCTTCACCGTCGATCCCGCGAGCGAGGTGAGGGAGACCGTCGCGTGGGTCACCGGGATCCTCAAGGACGAGCGCGACATCGTCATCGAGTCCCGCCCGATCGAGGCGACGGGGTTCGTGGTCGCGGGCACCCGGTTTGCCTATGTCTTCTACGAGTCGGGCCTGGCGATCAATGTGATGTACGGGCTCGAGGACGGGTCCAAGCGCGCTGTCGGTTTCAAGCTCTCCGACGGGATGGACGTGCCTGAGGAGCTCGCGTCGCGGTTCAAGTTCGCGAGGCAGAAGTCCAAGCTCGCTGGGACGATCCGCGGCTCCTACTTCGTGATCAAGGGCGAGCACTGATCCCGGCGCCCGACCAGTCGACACAGAGAGCGAACTCGGCGTCACTGACCCTGACGTGTCGCTGCCAGTGCGGCCGCGAGACCCGGCGCGAGCTCGAGGGACGGCAGCAGCACGGCTTGGAGCGCGTGATAGGCGTCGGGTGATCCGATCCAGGTGAGCGCGATGCGCTCGTTGGTCTCCGACAGCTCGTGCCACCAGGCGCCGGGGTTCTCCGCGACCACATGGTGGTCGCGGAGGAAGCCCATCGCCGCGGCGTACATCGACGCCCACCGGTCCTCGCCCGTGGCGCGATGCAGCGCCCACGCGGCGAGAGCCGCCTCGCAGGCGACCCAGTGGAATCGCTCACGCACGACCGGCTCACCGTGCGCGTCGGTCGTGTAGGCGAGACCGCCGCGCTCGACGTCCCAGGCTTCGGCCCAGGCCGTGTCGACGAGCCCAACCGCGGCCTCGAGGAACCACTCGGGTGCCGGGTGCGCCGCGCGCAGCGTGAGCACGAGCCGTGCCCACTCGAAGGCGTGGCCCGGTGTGGCGCCGTACGGCCGGAAGGGGTGCCGCGGCTCATCGATGTTGTAGTCGGGGAGCACCCGCCACCGCGCGTCGAAATGCTCGGGCACCCGCCAGCCGAGGTCCCGCGCGCCGGACATCATCCGCTCGCAGATCGCCAGTGCACGCTCGCGCCACGCGGCATCACCGGTCGCGTCTGCCGCCGCGAGGAACGCCTCGACCAGGTGCATCGCCGCGTTGCCGCCGCGATAGTCCTCGAGCTCGGTGAAGGCGACGTCCCACGACTCGAAGGGCATCTGCGCCTCGGCGTCCCAGAACCGCTCGAGCACGACCGCGAGCGCCTCGTCGAGCAGCTGCCGTCCGCCCGGGCGCCCCGCGACCGTCGCCGACGCTCCGGCGAGCACCACGAACGCGTGGCCGTAGGCCTCCTTGCGACCCTCGCCCGGTCGGTCCGCATCTGCGAACCAGCCCCCGTGCTCCTGGTCCTGGTGCTCCGTACGCAGGGAGGCGATCCCGGCGTCGACACGGGCACCGTCACCGTCGTGCCCGAGGAGGTGCCCGAGGGCGAGGCAATGGATCATCCGACAGCCGACCCACAGCGGACGCCCTCGTGTCGGATCGAGGGCTCCTGTGCTGAGCCGCCAGCCGAAACCCCCCGCGGGAGATGCCGAACCAGCTGCCCAGCCGAGCAGGTAGCCAGCCTCGCGCTCACGCCACGCGCGGTCGCCGTAGGCGTCGGCGCTGAGCTGTCCGAACAGCTGCACCCGATCCGTGCTCGACACTCCGGCAGCGCTCCTCTCGGTCGTCCACGCCAATCCGGCGGCGACCACCGCCGGCTCGTTCATCCTGTCGGATGTGCCCGATCCCCGGGCGCCTACGTCACGTCCCGGTATCAACCTCGCCTCGGCTCTGGGCAGTCGCGTGATGCCTGCCTAACCTGAATCCGACATGAGGCCAAGGAGCCGCAGATCGCAGGCGCGACGGCGCCGCCGCGCCCTGATCCTCGTTGCCGTCGCGGCAGTCGCTCCGCCTGCGTGGGCGAGCGACGACCTCCCGCTCCGGATCGCAGTCGTGGCGACAGCGTTCGTCGTCGTCCTTGTCGCCCTCCACGACCGGTTCGCGACAGTCGATCCCGACGAGCGCTACCTCGACATGCTGTCTGTGGCCTGCGCGATCCGGGTCGAGCTCGACCACGTGCGCATCGCGACTGTGCATCGCAACCACGAACGCGCCATGGTCACCGTCACGTGGCGCGGGGCCCGCACCACCCTGCTCGATGCCGACGCTCGGGAGCTGGCGACCGCCCCGCGCAACGGACTCACCACGGCCTACACGATGACCCTCGCCGTCGACGACCACGCCGCCGCGCTGCTGTCGCACGAGCGTCAGCTCGGCGACGTCTCGGTCTACGCCATGGCAGACCTCGCCACGCATCCCCGGGGCAACCTGCGCGAGCATGGAGTGACGGTCGAGCAGTACGACGTAGCCTTCGCGACCTGGTCAGGCAACCTGCCCACCCACCGCATCCCCCAGCCCTGGGACCACTGAGCGCCCAGACTTGAGCCTGCGGTCAGTAGACACGCGCACTCCGCCACGCGTTGGCACTCACGCTCGCCCCGGGCCGGGGGGCGGATCAGACGTCGACGGTCAGACGGATGGACACGGTGTCGCCGACGTCGAGGTCCTCTGCCTTCTGCACCATCGCCTTGATGGGGACGATGTAGCCTCCGTCCTTGGGGAACAGAGATGTCGTCCAGCGGGTCTCGCCGATGCGGACCGCGACCGGGATCATCCCCCAGCCATAGGTGACGCGGGCCGACGCCGAGGCGAGCTCGGCGGCCTCCTCCTCGGGCACCGTGACGAAGTGGTGCGGCGCGGGCCCTCTCCAGAACCAGATCTCGCCGGTGAACTCCAGATCCATCGCGTCAGGATACGAGCCACGACCGACCGGCGACCCGTCGGACGCGCACCCGAAGACGTGGGAGGCTGGGGGTCTGCACCGGAGAGGTCGTCATGGCAGAGAACAGCCGCCCGTGGATCGCCCGCTATGCACCGGGTGTGCCCGCCGAGATCAGCACCCCCGACGAGTCCCTGTGCGATCTCCTCGACACGGCGGTCCGGAGGTTCCCCGACCACGTGGCCCTGGACTTCTACGGAGCCACCACGAGCTATCGCGACCTCGGCGACCAGGTGTCTCGCGCCGCTCAGGCGCTCAGCGACCACGGTGTCGCCGCTGGTGACCGGGTGGCACTCGTGATGCCCAACTGCCCGCAGCACGTGGTTGCGTTCTATGCCGTGCTCCGCCTCGGAGCCGTGGTCGTGGAGCACAACCCGCTCTACACGGCCGACGAGCTCCAGCATCAGCTCGCCGACTCCGGCGCCACGGTCGCCATCGCGTGGGACAAGGTCGTGGCGACCCTCCAGTCGATCGCGCTGACCACCTCGCTGCGCACGATCGTCGCGATCAACCTCACCACTGCCCTCCCGCGCAGCGCCCAGTGGAAGCTGCGCCTCCCGATCGCCAAGGCGCGCACAGCACGAGCCGCGATGACGGCGCCGACGTCGGGCGCGTTGCACTGGGACGACCTGCTCAAGCGCGCCACCCCGCTGGCCGCCGACCATCCTCGACCGGCACCCGCAGACCTCGCCGCCCTGCAGTACACCGGGGGCACGACGGGGGTGCCGAAGGGCGCGATGCTCACCCACCGCAACCTTCGGTCCAACGCTGCGCAGGGTCGCGCGTGGGTGCCGACCCTCAAGGACGGCGACGAGGTCATCTACGCCGTCCTCCCGCTCTTCCACGCCTACGGCCTCACGCTGTGCCTCACCTTCTCGATGAGCATCGGCGCGGTGCTGGTGCTTTTCCCGAGGTTCGACCTCGACCAGGTGCTCGAGGCGATGACGCGTCGCCCCGCGACCTTCCTGCCCGGGGTGCCTCCGATCTATCAGGCTCTCGCCACCGCCGCCGTCGAGCGCGGCATCGACCTGACATCGATCCGCGTCGGGCTCTCCGGGGCGATGTCGCTCCCCGTCTCGACCGTGGAGCAGTGGGAGAAGGTCACCGGCGGCTATCTCGTCGAGGGCTACGGCATGACCGAGACCTCGCCGGTCACCATCGGGAACCCGGTGGGGTCGCAGCGTCGGCCGGGCACGGTCGGGGTGCCGTTCCCGTCGACCGACATCCGCATCGTCGACCCGCACGACGCCACCCACGAGGTCGCCTGCGACGAGCCGGGTGAGCTGCTCGTCTCGGGGCCACAGGTCTTCTCGGGCTACTGGAACCGCCCCGACGACACCGCCGCAGTGCTGCTCGACGGTGGGTGGATCCGCACCGGCGACATCGTGGTCATGGACGACGAGGGGTTCGTCCGCATCGTCGACCGGATGAAGGAGCTCATCATCACCGGCGGCTTCAACGTCTATCCCTCCGACGTCGAGTCGGCCCTGCGCCGGGTGTCCGGTGTCGCCGACGCGGCAGCCGTGGGGATCCCGCACGAGTCAGGCGGCGAGACGGTCGTCGCGGCAGTGGTCGCCCACCCGGACACCGAGCTCGATCCTGAGGCGGTGCGCACGGCGGTGCGCGAGCACCTCACCGGCTACAAGGTGCCGCGCGTCGTCTACGTCGTCGACGAGCTGCCGCGCACGATCATCGGCAAGGTCCTGCACCGCCAGGTGCGCGCCGACATCCTCGCGCGCACCGACAAGGACTGACCGGCCGCTACTCTGCGCGGGCTCCGTGGTCGCTGCCCGGGATCTGGTCCAGGGCATGCAGCACGATCTCGCCGAGCACGGCGAGCCCGTCACGCACACCACCGGTCGACCCGGGAAGGTTGACGATGAGGGTCTGCCCCGCCGTGCCGGCGAGCCCGCGCGACAGGATCGCGGTCGGCACACCGTGCGCGACCCCGAAGGCGCGCAGCGCTTCGGCGATGCCCGGGATCTCGCGCTCGATCACTCGCGCCGTCATCTCCGGCGTCAGGTCGGTCGGTGTCAGGCCGGTGCCGCCGGTGGTCACGACGAGGTCGTAGGTAACACTTACGGCTGCACGAAGTGTCGCCTCGACCTCGAGCCCGTCAGGCACGACGACCGGGCCGTCGACCACGAGGCCGAGAGCCAGAAGCCCTTCGCGCAGAACGGGTCCCGAGCGGTCATCCCACACGCCCGCGCTCGCGCGCGTGGACACCGTGACGACGAGCGCGCGCTTCGGCGTACGACCTCCCGTGATGTCGTTGGGTGTCACAGCTGCGCCCGCAGCAGGTCGATCACGGTCACCTGGTCGCCGACCTCGACCCGTGAGACCTCAGGGGGCACGACGATGAGTGCGTCAGCCTGGGCGAGCCCACCGACGACGTGCGAGCCCTGCCCACCCACCGGCGTCACCGCGCGCGTGCCGTCCGGACGCACCCCGAGCACGCCGCGGGCATACTGCGCCTTACCGGCCGGCGAGCCGAACGCCTCGAGGCACACCGCAGGCTCGGTCGGGCGCGTGACCTCGCGCTTGCCCATGAGGCGCCGGATGAGAGGGCGCACGTAGAGCTCGAAGGAGATGAACGAGCTCACCGGGTTGCCCGGAAGCGTCACGATCGGCACCTGCCGATCGCCGAGACGCCCTGAGCCCTGCGGCATCCCGGGGTGCTGAGCAACCTTGACGAACTCGACCTCGCCGCTGCGCGAGAGGACGGCTTTGACTGTGTCGTAGGCACCCATGCTCACGCCGCCGCTCGTGACCACGATGTCCGCCTCCCGCAGCGCAGCATCGAGCACGGCACGGAACTCGTCGTCGCGGTCGTGCGACCGCGGGGTGCGCCACGCGCTGGCGCCCGCTGCCTTCGCGAGCGCCACGAGCATCACGCCGTTGGAGTCGACGATCTGGCCGTGCTCCAGCGGACGGCCCGCCTCGACTAGCTCGTCGCCCGTGCTGATGACGACGACGTGTGGGCGGCGTACGACGTGGACGCTCGCGCGGCCGACGGAGGCCAGCACCGGCACCGAGCGCTCGGTGACCACATCGCCGGCACGCGCCACGACATCGCCAGCCGCGACATCGTCACCGGCGCGACGGATGAACGACCCGGCGTCGACCGTGCCGGTGATCGACACGATCTCGGTTCCACCGTCAGTGCGCTCGACCGGCACGACGGCATCGGCACCTGCGGGCATCGGTGCGCCGGTCATGATCCGCACGGTGCGACCGAGAGCGACGACCCGGTCACCACTGTCGCCGGCGGCGATGTCGCCGCCGACCGTGAGCATCACAGGAGATTCGGCACTCGCTCCGACGAGGTCGGCGGCGACCACGGCGTAACCATCCATCGAGCTGTTGTCGAACGACGGCAGCGGCCACGGGGCGACCACATCGGCTGCCAGGGTCTGCCCGATCGCGTCGAGCAGGTCGACATCGATCGCGCCGAGCGGCACGACGCCGTCGAGCACGGCGGCCAGGTGTTCGGCGACGCTCCTCATGACACCCGACTATCCCGCATATCGCTCGTCCTCGGGACGCGGGGTCGGCGTGACGTAGGGAGCGTAGGAGTGGTGGCGTCCGTCAGAGGTCGCGTCGCGGATGGCCTCCATGACCTCCTCGATCGCGCGCAGCGAGTGCCCGCTCACGAACGTGTCGACGTAGGGCATTGCCGCGGCCATCCCCCCGACGAGCGGCTGGTAGCCGCGCGCCACCTTGCGCGGGTTGACCCAGATTATGTGGAAGGCGAGCCGCGAGAGCTGCTCCATCGTGCGACCTACGAGCTCCGGGTCCTCGATCTCCCAGCCGTCGGAGACGATCACCATGACCGATCCGCGGGCCAGACCTCGACGACCGTGCTCATCGAGGAAGGTCTTGAGCGCACCGCCGATCCGGGTGCCGCCCGACCAGTCCGGAGCCGCCGCGGCGGCCTTGCGATACGCGATGTCGGGGTGGGTGTGCGCGAGCTGACGCGTCAGGCGGGTGAGCCGGGTCGCGAAGACGAACGCCTCCGAGCCGAGCGCCTTGACCGCACCGCGCATCAGGTGGAGGTAGACGCGGGCGTAGGGCTCCATCGACCCTGATACGTCGGCGATGAGCACCACCCGCCGCGGGCGGTCCGTCGCCTTGCGATAGACCCGGTCGACCGGGTCCCCGGACGTGCGGTGCGAGGCACGAAGAGTCGCGCGGACGTCGAGGGCGCGCCCGCGGTTGTGGCGACGCTGTCGCCGTGCGGTGCGCATCGGAGCGACGAACGGCAGCTGCGCGATGAGTGCGTTGAGAAGTCGCAGCTCGTCCTCCGAGCAGTCAGCGAAGTTCTTCTCCCCCAGCCGTTCCTGGGTGCTCACCGCCGCGAGCACCGACTCCTCGTCCGACTCTGGATCGGGCTCGCCCTCGCCGGGCATCCCGCTCGAGCCGCTCGGGGCCGCGTCGTCAGCGCCCTCGCGCTCGGGATCCCCTGGCGTCTTCTCACCCTGCGGCAGCGACGACGGAGGCGGTGGCGTTGCGCTGTCACCACGGAAGTCGGCCTGGTCGACGAACCCGCCGAAGACCTGCGCGAAGACGCGGTCGAAGATCTCGATCTGGTCGTGGGTGCTCACGAGCGTGGTGCGCCCGAGCGCCGCCAGCTCAGGGAGTGTGCTGGGCTCCGCGAGCAGCACCACCTGCGCGAAGCGCGCGCTGCGCTCGGGGGTGACCGGAACTCCGGCCGCGTGCAGCAGGTGGCCGAACGCTGCGGCGAGCTCGGCGAGGTCAGCCATGGGCCGCGTCGCGCAGCACGTTCGCGCTGTCCTGCGCGGCGCGTGCGGGGTCGGCGATCCAGGCGAGCCCGGCTGCCCGGGCGACGTCATGGTCCTCGCGGTACTTGAGCACCGAGCCGAGGGTCAGGTCGATGCCGTCGGCATCGAGTGAGGTGAGCCCCATGAGCGACGCTGCGTGCACCCAGTCGATCGCCTCGGCGACCCCGGGCGGCTTCTGCACATCGAGGCTCCGCAGCCGCTGCACCGCGCTCGCCACCTGAGCCGCCAGGTCCGCGCTCGCCGCCGGCACCCGCGCGCGCACGATGGCCGTCGCCTGCGCGAGCGGCGGGTAGTCGATCCAGTGGTAGAGGCAGCGACGCTTGAGCGCGTCGTGCAGGTCGCGTGTGCGGTTCGACGTGAGGATCACGATCGGCGGGTGCGTGGCGGTGAGCGTGCCGATCTCCGGGATCGTCACCGTCGACTCGGCGAGCAGCTCGAAGAGGAACGCCTCGAACTCCTCGTCGGCGCGATCCACCTCGTCGATGAGCAGCACGGCGGGCCGCGGGCCCGGATGCTCGAGTGCCGCGAGCAACGGGCGACGGATGAGGTAGTTCTCGCCGAACAGCGACTCCTCCACGAGGTTGTCGCCGCGTGCCTCCGCGAGCCGGATGCCGAGCAGCTGGCGCGGATAGTTCCACTCGTACAACGCCTCGGAGGCGTCGATCCCCTCGAAGCACTGCAGCCGGATGAGCGGCGTGTCGAGCAGCTCCGCGAGCGCCTTCGCCGCCTGCGTCTTGCCCACCCCGGCCTCGCCCTCGAGCAGCAGCGGCTGCGGGAGGCGTACGGCGCAGAAGAGTGCGGTCGACAGGCTCGGGTCGGCAAGATAGCCGACCTCGGCCAGCCGCGCGGTGAGGCTGCGGGTGTCGGGGACCAGCGCGTCGAGGGTCACGTCCGAGGATACTTCTGCGGGTCGGCGACATAGGCCCGCTTGCACGCAGGGCAGCAGAACCAGAACGTCGCGCCGTCGACCTCCGCCGAGATCGAGTCGGGCGAGATGGTGACCGTCATGCCGCACACCGGGTCGATCGCGGTGTCGGGCTCGAGCGTGAGCACGCCGAGCAGCGTCTTGGGCGGCTCACCGGGGAGATGTTGGGGATCGCGTGGCTGTCGAGGGGCGCGTGGTCGCTCGGCGACGACCTGTGCGAAGACCGACAGCGCGATCTCCGGCGGTGTGCGGGCGCCGATGTCGAGACCCGCAGGCGTGTGGATGCGCGCCTTCTCCTCGCCGGTCAGGTCGAGCGACGCGACGACCGCGGCTCCGCGCTTGGGACTGCCGATGAGCCCGACATAGGGCACGCCGGCCCGCACCGCGGCCTCGAGCGTGGCCTCCTCGTTCTTGCCGTGCGTCGCGACGACCACGGCGTCTGTCGAGCCGAGATCGGCGACGTCGTAGGAGGCGACGTCATAGCCGAGCGAGCCGGCAACGGCGCGCACCGCACGGGCGATCGGGCTGTCGCCGAGCACCGAGACCAGCGGCACCGGCAGGACCGGCTCCAGGAAGATCTCCAGAGTGCCACCCGACAGGCAGGCGTTGTGCACCACCGTCTTTCCGGGTTGGTCGGCCTCCGGGTTGGGGGTCACTCGCAGCAGCACGGACTCACCTGTGGTGAGCAGGTCGAGCGCCTGGCTGCGTACGGTCGACTCCGCGCACTGGCCGCCGACGAAGCCGTCGATGACTCCGTCGGCCGTCACCAGTGCCTCGTCGCCGGGCTTGGCCGAGGTCGGCCGCTCGGCGAGCACCACGCGGGCGTGCACGAACGGGACCCGGTGCGCACGGAGCGACTCGGCCCGTTCGTGCAACGCCTGCATGCTCATCGTGACTACTCCACTGCCAGGTCGGTGCGGATGTTGCAGCCCTGGATGGCCCGCCACACGTTGGCCGGGGT
>JANMBJ010000029.1:0-2165 GCA_031360335.1 Candidatus Nanopelagicales bacterium | reverse complement strand
GACCGCGAGGTGCGTGTCGGCCTGCTCGCGCGTCGCCTGCCCAGGTCGATTGGTGATCAGGTCAGTCCATATTGCCTCGGGCGCCGGCTCGAGCGGGACGGGGGCGACCGCTGGAGCTGCTGATTCGGTGACAGCGATGGCCGGCGGCGCCTCGGCCGTGGGTGGGGCCGCCGCCGTAGGTCTGGCCGCGCTGATCCCGACCGGAATGCTCAGCGCATCGTTGGAGGGGCGGGGAGTGCGAGCCCCGGCAAGACTGGGCACCCACGAGGGCTGCGTATGTTGGGCCGCTGTCACAGGGTGCGCCCTCGATCACTGTCGTCACCCGCGTCGGGCAGCGTGATGTCGATGCGGGATGTCGCATTTTCGATCACGAGGGTGAAGGGGAGTCCGCTGGCGCGTAGCAACGCCGACACGGGGGCGTTGTCGGCCAGGGCCAGGGCGGTAAACCGGTTGATGTTGCGGCGCGCGGCGGCCTCGCCGAGTTCGCGGAGCAGTTGGCTGCCCAGCCCGACTCGCCGCCAACCCGGATCGACCACGACGGCCACCTCGGCGCTGCGACTTCCTGTCTCGCACCCATAGCGGGCAATCCCGACGCCGTGACCGTCGGGGGCAAACGCAGCCAGTGCTAGACGGTGGACAAAGTCGAGGTCGACCAGCCGATGGATGGCAGCCTCGCCGCGCGGTGGGGCGCCAAGGAACCGCGCGTGCAGAGTCTCCACGTCAGCATTCGCCAACGCGCGCCTCATCTCCTCAGCATCGGTGACCCGGACCGGCCGGATGAATACGTCGCGACCATCAGAAAGGAGTACCCGATGCTCGAGAGCGACTGGGTATCCGGACGAGGCGACGACCGGGTCATGGGTCGCGGGCACGTCGACGGGTCGTCGTTGCGACACAGCCTCTGGGCGGACATCGGTAACTTCGGGAGCAGGCTGTTCTGCCAGCGGGAGTTGGTGGGGCCTCGTAGCATCTGGGTCCTCTGGTCGGCCGGGAGATCCCTTGACGAGGAGCCAGATCCCGACGACGAGCTCGTAGGGCACGTAGGCGACGTAGAGCACGATGGGCGGTTGCAGGCCACGGTCCCAGACCAGCATCAGGGTTGCGATACAGACGAGAACGACTGAGGCGAGACCCCAGATGCTGAGCCACCGTGGGACGAACCGGGTTCGGAGGAACAGCCAGTACCAGAGCAGAGCGCAAGGCTCGTGCTGAACTGCGCGACGAAGGCAGCACCGACGTAGCGCGGGACCGAAACCTGCGACGGGACCGCCATCACACCTACCTCCCGGAAACCCGAGACTGCGCGAGAGGCGGCAGCCCGGGCAACGATTGCCACGCTAATCCGAACGGCATACCCAGTCGCTGCCGACCAGTGCAGCGAGTGCGCAACGGGACAGTGTGACCCGAGGCGACGAGATCCGTAACGCTCCGGCTTCCGCTGGGTTGTCAGCTGAGAGCACGAGCTGGCCGGCTAGGAGCAGCACAGGGGACCGCTCGCGAGGAGGGTGTCGAAGAGCCGGAACGTGTGCCGAGTGATGCGGTTGAGGGTCGCCCCGGACCTCGGCTAGACGTTCCCGGTGCGACCCTCCGTCACAGCATCGTCTTCGACCGTGCCCGAGTCGCGCCAGCAGTTGCTTCGGTCGAGCGAGCCAGGGAGTTAGCGCACCCCGCAGCCGCCGACGAAGGTCACGGCGAACAGCGGGGCTCGCTCCTCTGGGAGACGTGGTGTCGGAGCAGCTCACGCTCGTCCGGCACGGAAGCGGGATAGTGAGTGGGCAGGTGCGACGCTCGGCATGACCGACGTGCGTGAGATGTGTCGCGGCTGTCCGGAGAGCAGACTGGTACTGAAGACGGAACCAGGTCGGCAAGGGCATCATGCCGGGTCCTGGCCCGGGCGCCACCTCGAGGACGGAGACCGTCATGAGACCCATTCAAGTCGACGTCAACGTCAACGAGGCATTCCTGCCCTGCCACCTGACCGACCACGACCGCTGCGACCGCTGCGGGTCACGGGCCTACGTCCAGGTCCGCCTGACCACCGGGCAGCTCCTCTTCTGCGCCCACCACTACCAGGAGTTCGAGGCGCGCCTCCAGCCGATCGCGACCGCCGTGCTCGACGAGAGAGACCGACTCCACGCCGACTCCTCCCGCGGTTCCGCGTACTC
>JANMBJ010000026.1:0-1830 GCA_031360335.1 Candidatus Nanopelagicales bacterium | reverse complement strand
TTCTGGGTGGCGCTGATCGTGCTGATCGTCTGGCTGGTGACGAAGGTATGGCCTGGCGCCGGCCACACCTCGGGCGCCGCTCCCCGGACGACCACTGGTGTGACCGGCCCGATGGAGAGCCCGGAGCAGGTCCTCGACCGGATGTTCGCCATGGGCGAGATCGACGAGCAGACCTACCGGGGCCGGCGCGCGGCCCTGACCGAGATGCGGAAGCCATCATGAGCACCAACCGCCGCGGCTACCTCATCGCACTCGTCATCGCGGTCGTGACCCTCATCGGAACGGTCGGTGCGGCAGCCGTCTACGCCACGTCCCACGGCTCTAGATGGGCTACGACATACCAAGCCGACGCCGGCGACACGGGCTGGGGCGGGATGATGGACGGCTCCGGATGGGGCGGCATGATGGCGGGCTCCGACTCGCGAACCGTTGCCGTGAACCTGCAGCAGGCGCAGACGATCGCTCAGGACTGGGTCACCAAGAACGCCACCGGTGCGACCCTCGACCTCGGAGTGACCATGCCGATGGGCTACCTGTTCACCGCAACGCGGGACAATCAGACCGTGGCCAGGATCATGGTGAACGACGACAGCGGGCAGGTCATCACGCGCAGCGTCGCCTACCCGACACCGACCCCGACAGCAACGTCGGGTGGCTGAGCATGACGGACGCGGCAGCACCCCGATCTGGGGCGATGGTGAGGGCACTCGTCGTCGAGGACGAGGCCCCCATCCGCCGTGTCATCGTCGCCTATCTCATCAAGGAAGGGTTCGATGTCAGCGAAGTCGGCAACGGGCTGATCGCGATCGAGATCATCGAACGTGACCTGCCCGATGTCATCGTCCTGGACCTGATGCTCCCCGGCATCGACGGCATCGAGGTCTGCCGCCGGCTGCGCCTGTTCAGTGATGCCTACGTCGTGATGCTCACCGCTCGATCCGAGGAGGTCGACACCCTCATCGGACTCTCGGTGGGGGCGGACGACTACGTGACTAAACCGTTCAGCAGCCGCGAACTGGTCGCCCGGATCCACGCCATGATGAGGCGCCCACGCGTCTCGGTCCCCGCTGGGGCGACGCGCGCGTTCGGGAAATTGAGGATCGACCCGGAGAGTCGCGAAGTCACCCTTGATCGAGTTCCCGTCGAGTTCACCCGCACGGAGTTCGACATCCTCGATGTCCTGTCCACTCAGCCCCGGCACGTCTACTCCCGTGAACGGCTCATCGACGAGGTGTGGGGGTCACGCTGGATCGCAGACGCCCGACTCGTCGACGTCCACGTCTCCCACATCCGCGCGAAACTCGGCGACGCGTCGTCGGACCCGAAATACGTCCTAACCGTCCGCGGCGTCGGGTTCAGAATGGGCACCGGATGAGGGGGGAACACGCATCGGTGTCGACCAGCGACGGCCCAACCCTGCGGGTCCGCGTATTCGGGGTCATGGGCCTCGTCGTCCTCGCCGGCGCTGGCACCCTCCTGCTCGTCGCTCTGCTCGCGGCACCGGCACTGTTCTACCGGGCACTGACCGCGGCAGGTGTCGACCAGAACACCGAGCTCGCCGCCCGCATCCACCAGGGGTTCACCACCGCGATGCTGGTCACGATCGCCGCTGGCGTCGGCGCCGCGACGCTGGTGGCGGCGACCATGTCCATCCTGGTCGCACGCCGCATCACCCGGCCCATCACCGACGCTGCCACGGCAGCCGGACGACTCGCCGCCGGTGACTACAGCGCACGCGCCACCTCCTCCCGGATGGGTCCCGAACTTGCGACCCTCACCTCCTCGGTGAACACCCTCGCGCATCGGTTGGAGGCCAGTGAACACGCCCGC